>JACQEY010000147.1 GCA_016200355.1 Nitrospirota bacterium | reverse complement strand
GTACTTGCCGACCAGGGCGACTGAGACTTCATGCTTGGGATACTTGATCTTTTGGACCATCGCGTCCCATTCGCGGAGATTCGGCGGACCGGTCTTGAGTTGGAGCAGGCGCACAATCAATTCGTCCAGCCCTTCCTTCCGGAACACGATCGGCACTTCATAAATCGTTTCGACGTCCTTGGCCGTAATCACCGCGTCTTTCTCGACGTTACAGAACATCGCGATCTTGCCCTTGAGTTCCGGCGGTAGGTACCGGTCCGTCCTGCAGAGAAGAATATGCGGCTGAATACCGATCTCCCGGAGCTTATTGACGGAGTGCTGGGTCGGCTTGGTCTTCAGCTCACCGGCTGTGCCGATGTACGGCACCAGCGTCAGATGGACATAGAGCACATTCTCACGTCCGACGTCGTACGGCATCTGGCGAATCGCTTCGAGGAAGGGCAGGCTCTCGATGTCGCCGACCGTGCCTCCGATCTCCACGATCGTCACGTCCATCCCCTGGGAGATGCGCATGATGCACTGTTTGATCTCGTCGGTAACGTGGGGCACCACCTGCACCGTTCCGCCGAGGTAGTCGCCACGACGCTCTTTCGTAATGACCGAATGATAGATCCTGCCTGTCGTATAGTTGTTCTCTTTGGTGAGGGTCAGGGATGTGTATCGTTCATAGTGACCGAGGTCCAGATCCGTTTCCGCTCCATCGTCCGTCACGTAGACTTCCCCATGTTGATAGGGATTCATCGTGCCGGGATCGACGTTGATGTAGGGATCGAGCTTGAGAAACGTGATCTTCAACCCTCGACTCTCAAGTAGGTTGCCGATCGAGGCCGAGGCGAGCCCTTTCCCCAAGGAAGAGACGACTCCACCTGTGACAAAAATGAACTTGCTCATCATAGCCCCCATCTTGTCGGATCGTATAATTCTGACACGCATGCCACCCTTACCTGGAAGGGGCTGCCTTCAGCGCACCCAACTCCTGTTTGATACCATCACACTCTTGGAGCTTCTCTGCCGCCGACTCGACATCTTCCGGCGTATCCACCCGCAAGGAGGCATGTTCGGTTTCCCAGACTCTGATCGGAATGCCATGCTCCATCGCGCGCAACTGTTCGAGTTTTTCCGCATCCTCCAACCGTCCGGTGGGAAGGGACGCCAGCTTCAACAGGGTGTCACGCCGATAGATGTACAGACCGAGATGAATGTAATGCAGCCCTTCGACAGCTCGGCGGCCGGCGTCGTCCCGCACCAACGGAATCGGTGCGCGTGAGAAATAGAGGGCGTTGCCGAGATGGTCCGTGACCACTTTCACCACCGAGGGATTGTGGACATCTTCTGTCGAATCGATTGCGCGCTTCAATGTGCCCATTCCAGCACCGCTCTCGATGAACGGCTCGATGAGACCCGCCAGCAATTCCGGCTGCAGCGGGATCTCATCTCCTTGCAGATTCACAAAATAGTCCCGGTCGAACATGCGAGCCACTCCGGCGACTCGATCGGTGCCTGTCCGATAGTCTCCGGCGACCATCGCAACGCGCCCGCCAAATCCTTCCACCGCCTGTTTGATCCGCTCGTCATCAGTGGCAACCAGAACCTCCGTCACCGCTCGACAGGCCGAAGCATGTTCGTACACATGCTGGATCATGGGCTTTCGGCCGAGCATGACAAGGGGTTTTCCCGGAAAGCGCGACGACCCGTACCGGGCCGGGATCACCACCATGACGGATGGTGTGCTCTTAGTCATTGCCGACAGCCTCCGAAAGCTGCTGCGCCGAGAGAGTCGCAGTGCCGACCCTGCCGACCACGATACCAGCAGCATAGTTGGCCAACGTCGCGGCATCTCTCGTCGAAGCGCCGGTCGACAGCGCAAGGGCCAGCGTCCCGATCACCGTATCGCCCGCACCGGTCACATCGAAGACTTGGCGCGCTTGAGTGGGAATGTGCCAAGAGACGCCCTCTCCCTCATATAAACTCATCCCCTTTTCGCCGCGCGTAATGAGCACCGCTCGGCAGCCTAAGCGCTGTCGGATGATCGCACCGGCCTCGTTGTTGGCCTGATCGTCATCGCCATGGACCCCGGCGGCCTGTGTCGCTTCAAGATGGTTCGGCGTGATGACTGTCGCCCCCTTGTAGTAACTGAAGTGTTCGACTTTCGGATCGACGACCAGGGGTATTCCGCGAAGTGAAGCGAGCCGCGTGAGTTCCGACATCAGCGTGGCACTCACGACCCCCTTGGCATAGTCCGACACCACGAGGCAGGACAGTTCCCGTAACCGCGATTCCACGTAGCGAAGAATCCGCCGTTGCATCGCCGGCTTGAGTTCCGCGCGGCGCTCCACATCGTACCGCACGATCTGCTGATTATGCGCGATGACGCGGGACTTTCTGGTGGTCGGGCGATCCTGATCGATCACGACCCCCCCACGCCCAGAACGTGTCGATCCTAACTCTTTGAGAAGCATCCGTCCGCTTTCGTCCGAACCGATGACACCGCAGAGATCCGCTTTCCCGCCCAAGGCCAGAATGTTATTGAAGACGTTCGCGGCGCCGCCGAGTCTCAAGGATTCGGAATCAACATGAACCACCGGCACCGGAGCTTCCGGCGAGATGCGGCTCACACGGCCCCAGATATAATGGTCGAGGATGAGGTCGCCGATGACCAGCACGGAGGCTTGCGGGAACCGCGAGATGTACTGCCGAAGCACTTGAGAAGACGCCGCACCTCCGCGGCCCGGAGCCTCGGAGCCTGCCGCAGCCTGGCGCGTAACTTTACCTATTGAATGGCCTTGCCGAATCGATCCCATCTGACCCACTCCATCATTTGGCCTTGCCCGCTCCACGACCAGTAGATACGGAACGCCTTCCCGCGGACTTTTTCCTCGCGCACGAACCCCCAAAACCGGCTGTCCAGACTTTGGTCGCGATTGTCGCCCATCACGAAATAGGAGCCCTCGGGCACGGTCACCGGCCCGAAATTGTCGCGCGGATTGATCGTGCCGTCGATGACCCCCGGATCGATCCGTTGGGTGAAGGATTTATCGTTGAGTTCGACCCCGTTCACCAGCACGGCTTTATTGCGAAGTTGGACGGTATCGCCTGGAGTCCCCACGATCCGTTTGATGAAATCCTTTTCCTCGTCTTCGGGAAACCGGAACACGATGATGTCTCCCCGCTGCGGCTTGCCGAATTCAATGAGGGCCTGCGAGGCGTAGCAATTGATGGGAGGAAAGCCCGCCTGAAACTTGCACTGGCTGGGCCATTGAATGCCATAGGACAGCTTGCTGACCAGGATATGATCCCCGATCAACAACGTGGGGATCATCGAGCCGGATGGACTCTTGAAGGCCTGGACGACAAACACCCGAATCGCAAAGGCCAGGAGCATCGCGACGACAATAGCCTCTCCATACTCGCGAAAGAGCGACTTCTTGCCTGACTGTGCCACCACCGACGGTTCTGCAAACACCGCCGGCGCGCCTGCGGCATCCGTCGGCCCCTGTTGAGTTCCGGGCCTGAGGTCGTCCGATGGAGGACGCTTCGTGTCCCCGCTCATTCCTCACCGACTTTCAAGATGGCGAGAAAGGCCTCTTGCGGCACTTCCACACTCCCCACCGATTTCATGCGCTTCTTCCCTTCCTTCTGTTTCTCCAAGAGCTTGCGCTTCCGCGTAATATCACCGCCGTAGCATTTCGCCAGCACGTTCTTTTTCATGGCTCCGATCGTCTCGCGCGCAATGATCTTGCTCCCAATCGCCGCCTGAATGGCGATCTCATACATCTGCCGTGGAATGAGCTCCTTCATTTTCTCAGCGAGCTGACGCCCACGCTGAATGGAACGATCTTTGTGGGTGATAAACGACAGAGCATCGACCGCCTCGCCGTTCAAGAGAATATCAAGCCTCACGAGGTCGGACTCGCGATAGCCGAGCAGCTCATAATCGAGCGACGCATAGCCCTGCGTCCGCGACTTGAGCTTATCGTAAAAATCGAGAATGACTTCGTTGAGCGGCAATTCATAATTAATCATTACCCGAGTCGGATCGAGAAATTGCATGCCCTGCTGGATTCCTCGGCGTTCCTGGCAAAGCTGAAGGATCGCCCCCATGTATCGTTCTGGAGTAATAATCGACGCCAGAATAAACGGCTCCTCAAACGAGTCGATACTGCTGGGGGGGGGGAGTTGCGTCGGATTATTGACCTCCAGCACCTCGCCCTTGGTTGTCAGCACGCGATAGACGACGGTCGGCGCGGTGGTGAGCAGCGTCAGGTTATATTCGCGCTCGAGCCGCTCCTGAATGATTTCCATGTGCAGCAGGCCCAGGAAACCGCATCGAAACCCGAACCCGAGCGCCAGCGAGGTTTCCGGCTCATAGACGAATGAGGAGTCGTTCAACCGCAGCTTGACCAGCGCATCGCGCAAGTCTTCGTACCGGCCCGTGTCGGTGGGATAGAGCCCACAGAACACCAGCGGCTTCACTTCTTTATACCCAGGGAAGGGCGCGCTCGTGGGCGAGACTGCGTCTGTGAGTGTATCGCCGATTTTCACGTCCGCGACTTCTCTCATGTTCGCGCAGAGGTACCCGACCTCGCCGGTCAACAGCTCGGTCTTTTTGGTCCGTTTCGGAGTGAACTGGCCGACTTCCATTACTTCGAACATCCGGTCGTTCGACATGACTTTGATCTTCATCCCAGGCCGCAGGGCTCCATCCACGACTCTCGTCAGCACAATCACACCTTGATAATTGTCGAACCAGGAATCGAAAATGAGTGACTTGAGCGGCGCCTGGGGATTGCCGGCCGGTGGAGGAATCCGCGCAATGATCGCCTCCAGCACCTCCGGCACACCCTTTCCCTCTTTTGCGCTGATGGGCAACGCGTCGCTGGCATCAAGCTGCAAGATTTCCGAGATAGAGTGCTTCGTCCCCTCGACATCCGCACTCGCCAAATCGATCTTATTGATTACAGGGATAATAGTCAGATTATTGGCCATCGCCAGATTCACATTGGCGATGGTCTGGGCCTGGACCCCCTGCGTCGCATCGACGAGCAAAAGCGCACCTTCACAGGCAGCCAAACTGCGGGAGACCTCATAGGTAAAGTCGACGTGACCCGGCGTATCGATCAAATGCAAGGCATAGGTCTTCCCGTCCTTGGCCTTATACCGGACCGCGACCGCATGGGCCTTGATCGTGATTCCGCGTTCACGCTCCAAGTCCATCGCGTCGAGAATCTGGTCTTTCGATTCTCGGGCCGTGACTGCGCCCGTGGCTTCTAGGAACCGGTCAGCGAGGGTTGATTTGCCGTGATCGATATGGGCAATAATCGAGAAATTGCGTGTAAGGCTTTGCAAATCCTAACTCATTTCCCAATAAAATCGGTTTATTATAGTTACTGCCCACAAGGTTGTCAAAGCAAACGCCCACTCGTATACTCCGCATCGCACCACGTTCCCATGGACACTGTCAAAGGTCATTCGTCATTGGTCAATCAGTTAAAACACTCTTTCCGGCCCTGACGATTGACTGATGACAATTGACTAGTGACCCCCCTTGCCCAACGGCTATGGCTCGACAACCTTCTACGAAACAATTGAGCGACTGGGATCGAACATACCTCTGGCATCCCTTCACCCAAATGCAGGAATGGGAACAGGAGGAGCCGCTCATTATCGAGCGAGGGAAAGGAAGCTACCTGATCGATACGGAAGGAAAGAAGTATCTCGACGGAACCTCCTCCATCTGGGTCAATCTCCACGGCCATCGTCATCCATCGCTCGACCGCGCGATCAAGAAGCAACTGGATAAGATCGCGCATTCATCGCTGTTCGGACTCTCCAATCCACCGGCAATTGAACTCGCGCGAGCATTGATCAGGATCGTACCCAAAGGCCTGACTCGTGTGTTCTATTCCGATGATGGATCGACGGCAGTCGAAATCGCCCTCAAGATGGCGGTCCAGTACTGGCAGCTCCGACGGCCCGAGGCCGGTCCCAAAAACACATTTCTCCATCTGAAGCTGGCCTACCACGGCGATACAGTCGGCGCCGTCAGCGTGGGCAACATCGACCTCTTCCATGGGAGATTCAAGTCGCTGCTCTTCCCCACCGCAGAAGCAGACCCGCCCTATTGCTACCGTTGCCCGCTCAGTCTGACCTACCCTTCGTGCGAGATGGCTTGCCTTGATCCGATTGAGCAAATCCTCAAAGAACGGCACCGTGAACTGGCCGGCTTCATCATCGAGCCGCTCGTGCAAGCAGCAGCAGGGATGCTGACATCCCCTCCTGGCTATCTGAAGCAGATTCGTGAATTGTGCACCAAGTACAACGTCCTCTTGATTGCCGATGAAGTCGCCACCGGATTCGGCCGCACCGGCAAGATGTTCGCGTGCCAGCATGAGGGAGTCATGCCGGACTTGATGGCGATCAGCAAAGGGTTGACCGGCGGCTACATGCCGCTCGCCGCGACGCTCACCACCGACGAGATCTATCAGGCCTTTCTCGGCAGATATGCAGACTTCAAAACGTTCTTCCACGGACACAGCTACACCGGCAATCCGCTCGGCTGTGCCGTCGCACTGGCCAACATCGAGGTGTTCAGGAAAGAGAAGACGCTGGCGCGATTGCAACCCAAGATTAAGGCGATGGCGCGACTGCTTCAGCCACTCAGGAAATTGCCCCATGTGGGGGAAATCAGGCAGCAGGGATTCATCGTGGCTATCGAGTTGGTGGAGGATAAGAAGACGAAGAAGTCCTATCCGCTGGAAGAGCGGGTCGGACATCGAGTAACGATGGAGGCGCGCAGCCAAGGACTCTTGCTCCGCCCAATCGGCAATGTGATGGTCCTCATGCCACCACTCAGTACGTCGCTTCCGGAACTCAGACGTATGGTTGAAATTCTGAGGGAATCCATTGAGACCGTTACCCTTGGGATTCAGTCCAACACCGGGTCATGAAGCAAGAGG
>JACQEY010000142.1 GCA_016200355.1 Nitrospirota bacterium | reverse complement strand
GAGTTTGCTTGACATTTTATTGAGAAATTATGTAGCCTTGCATCGGTTCTTATATCAGGCTTCCCATTGTGAGCGGTTGAGAGTGGTTCGGAACCTGTCGCCGGCCGGTTTTTTCGCAAGGGCAAAGGCAAAGGGACGGGGCCTTTCAAAGTAGAGGTGAGGATGTTCGGTTCGTTCGGCTGGATGGAACTCTTATTGATCCTGTTTATCGTCCTCATTATTTTTGGCGCCGGCAAGATTCCCCAGTTGGGCGAGGGGCTGGGCAAGGCGATCAAGGGGTTCAAGAAGTCGATTCATGAACCGGATGTGGTCGATGTCACGGCAGGGCCGACGCAAGAGCAGCCCCAGCCGGCGCAACCGTCCCAACTGGCACAGCCAGGGTCAGCGCAACCTTCCCAGTCTGCGGTTCCATCACAGGCGAGTCCGATCGATGCCCCGCAGCGGCAACCGGAGCAGTCACGACAGGGATGAGCGGGAAGGCTATAGGCGTGGGGCTATAGACTATGGGCAAGGGGAGATGATGCAGCCGATTTTTTGCCTATTGCCCATTGCCTCTAGCCTATCGCCTGGAGAAAAACATGTTCGGTCTTGGGGCGGGAGAGATTCTCATTATCCTGATTATCGCGTTCCTGTTGTTCGGCCCCAAGCAGTTGCCGGAGATCGGACGTCAGGTCGGCAAGGCGGTGAAGGGATTTAAGGAGACGGCGGACGATCTTCGCAAGTCCGTGGAGCCGGAAGTCAATTTGATTCAACAGGAAGTCAAGATGGTCGAGCAGGATTTGCAGGCCTCGATGAAGGAAGCGGAAGAGGAAATCAACAAGATCACGACCAAGCCGGACCAGGCCGCCGATTCGGCCAAGGCCTGATGACGGCCTTGAAGACATAGAGTGAAGCAACGACACTGAACTGAGCCGAAGGGGGGTGACGGGAAAACGGTAGTTGCAATGAGCGAAGGGCCGGTATCGTGTCGGCTGTGAGCTCCTCGAAAATGAATCGAGGAAGCCCGGGCACAACGGGTTTCCGGTGTGGAGAAAAAAGAATCGTCAGAGAACCGCGTCACAGTGTGAGCGGAGAAGAGGTGGTAGGTTGTTGCAACAGGCACAGAGGGAGCAGTACATGGCGGCCGGCACGATGGCTGCTGCTACGAGTCCAACTCACAGGAGGAACGCTATGAATCGCATCAGAGAATGGAAAGGGTGCAAAGAACAATTGCACCGCCCGATCGCCCCGCTCTCCATGCTGGTGGCCGTGTTGGCCGCCGGTCTTCAATTGACGGTCTCGTCGGTGGTCTCACCGGCCTTCGCGGCCTTCGAGCTGCCGGCCGGCGAAGTCATCACCAACCTGCCGGCGATCCCTCGGAACATTCCGCAGAAGGAAGCTTACGAGAAGTACGACCCGGTCATCGGAAAGAACTTCGATCTGAAGAACTTCTGGCTCCGCGCCGACTTGCGTGTCAGGCCGGAAATGCGGAACGGCATGTGTTTCGGAAACGGCGCTCCTGTGGCCGGCTCTTGTAACACCCTAGCCAATGCTCAGGCTGGGACGAGAGGGGGCGGTGCCAGTGCTGCAGCTCTGACCCAGACGGGGAACACGTTCTATGTGCAACAGTGGGTACGTCTCGGCATCGGCTATGACCTCTCGCCAGATGTCAACTTCTACATGGAGATCATCGACTCGGCCACTTGGGGCGCCAACGGGAATCCAGGGAACGCCAACGATCCCTCAGCGCTGAACAACAACTGCGCCTCGACTACGAGCGCCAACGGCGCCGGGGGCTGTACCTTGGGGGTGAGGGCGGCCTACGTCCTGGTCAGGAATCTGGGCGGAGTCCAAGGCTTGAGCATGAAGGCCGGTCGCCAATACGTCATCTTCGGCGGCCACTCCTTGTTCGGCCACTTCGACTGGTCCAACACAGGGTTTTCACATGACGGTGTGATGATGCAATATAGCACCAAGAATGTGGATAGCTATTTGGGTTGGTTCCGTGAAGCCGACACGAACTGCGCCCCTGGAACTCCTGGCGGGACTGGGACTTGCGGCGCTTCTATTCCAAACAACGGCGGGACAAAAGCGTCCAGCGCTGCAGACTTGTTCATTTTCT
>JACQEY010000141.1 GCA_016200355.1 Nitrospirota bacterium | reverse complement strand
TCGAATACTCGCCGCTGACGTTGTACGCGGCAACGGGCTGATCGAACGCGTCGCGCACACGGCGAATGATGTCGAGATACGCGAGCGCGGGCTTGACCATCACAATGTCCGCGCCCTCGTCAATATCGAGCGACGCTTCGTGCAGCGCCTCGCGCGCGTTTGCCGTGTCCATTTGATACTGTCTGCGATCGCCAAACTGCGGCGGCGAGTCGGCGGCTTCGCGGAATGGTCCGTAGAACGACGATGCGTATTTCGACGCGTACGCGAGGATCGCGGTGTCCGTGAACCCCTGCGCGTCGAGCGCCGCGCGAATCGCGCCGACCTGACCGTCCATCATCGCGCTGGGTGCTACGATATCCGCGCCTGCGGCTGCATGCGAGATTGAAGTCATCCTGAGATATTTCAGTGTCTCGTCGTTATCAATAGCGCCGTTGCGCACAATGCCGCAATGCCCATGCGAAGTGTACTGGCACATGCACACATCCGTGGCGACGACGAGATCGGGATTGATGCGCTTGCAGACACGAATCGCATCTTGAACGATGCCGTGCTCGTCGTAATCTTCGGAACCAACTTCATCCTTGCGCGCGGGCAAGCCGAATAGAATCACTCCAGGAATCTCTAATTCACTAATCTCTTCAATCTCTCGCGCGAGCACATCGAGCGATTGATGATACACGCCAGGCATGGACGTGATTTCCTCGCGCACATCATTGCCGTGCACGACGAAGAGCGGATAAATGAAATCGCGCGCGTTGATTTCAGTCTCGCGCACGAGGGCGCGGATGTTTTCGCTTCGACGCAAGCGGCGCGGGCGCACACGCGGAAAGCGCGTCGCGGTTGGTGTTTCGGTTGATGTAGCAACTTGGATTCTTTGTTCAAGCATATTTTCCTCTTCGAAAGCAGACCTGTCAGGTTTTCGGAAACCTGACAGGTCTCGCGGTTGAATAATACTTAACCATCGCGTTCACCAACCCGTCAATCGTATACTCCACTGCAACCGCGTCCACGCGCAAACCTACCTCACGCGCGGT
>JACQEY010000140.1 GCA_016200355.1 Nitrospirota bacterium | reverse complement strand
CTTGCCCCTGCCTGCCGCTGTATTGCCCATCGAAACCCTTTGGCGCTGGAGGAGTATTGGAAAACAACTCGACGGGAAAGACGCTGGACAGCAACAAGACGGCCGTAATCAGCGTTCGGTCCAGCCGTGAAATCCGCGCATGCGTCTGTTTGAGGGCTGTCATCATCATCGGTAGAACCGTAGCCCTGATACCTGTGAAAGCAACTCATCCACTCGCCGATTCACGGCGCTGAAGGGGTCCATACAGAGAATCGTTTCTTCCCAGTAGCCATTGAGTTTCAGATAGGTCCAGTCGACCGTATAGGACCGATTCTTCGCGCGGGCAAACCGGATGAAATCGCCGCGCACCTTTGCCCTCGTGGTCTGTGGCGGGGTCGACATGGCCCGTTGCACCGCTTCCTCCTCTACCACTCGTTCGATCAGCCCCCGGGACTCCATCAGATAGTACAATCCGCGCGTCCGTTTGACGTCATGAAATTGGAGATCGAGCAGAAACACTCGCGGGTCGTCCCAGCCACAACCCTTCTTGTCGATATAGGACTGGATCAGATGGCGCTTGGTCACCCAGTCGATTTCGCGCACGAGCTGCATCGGGTCCTCTTCAAGCTTATCCAGCACCATGGCCCATCGCTGCCACACATCGTCGAGGATCGGATCGTGCTCTTGTTGGGCCAAGTATTCCTGTGCTTGATCCAGATAGACCCGCTGAACTTCGACCGCCGTCATCTGACGGCCATCGTCCAGCCGAATCTTGCGCTTCAAGGTGGGATCGCGAGATACCTCTCGAATGGCTTTGACGGGGTCTTCGAACTCCATCCCTTGAACTGCGTACCCTTCCTCGATCATGGACAGCACCAACGTCGCCGTGCCGACCTTCAAATAGGTCACGAACTCCGACATATTGGAATCGCCGACAATGATATGGAGCCTCCGGTAGCGTTCCGCATCGGAGTGCGGTTCATCTCTGGTATTGATGATGCTGCGCGAAGAGGTGGTCGAGGACGAGGTCTTCTCGTGAATATGTTGTGCCCGTTGAGAAATGAAGTACTGCGGCTTGCCGGATACTTTTAGTACTTTTCCCGCTCCGCTATAGACCTGCCGCGTGACGAAGAAGGGAATGAGTTGCTCTGTGACTTTCCAAAAATCGACGTCGCGGCGCATGAGGAAGTTTTCATGGCACCCGTAGGTATTGCCGAGCGAATCCGTATTGTTCTTGAAAATGTAGATCTCCCCGGACAGACCCTCTTCCCGCAAACGTTCTTCAGCCGCCGGGAGGCAGGCTTCGAGCAGCCGCTCACCGGCTTTATCATGGATGACGAGATCCAGAATGTTATCGCACTCGGGGGTGGAATACTCAGGATGACAGCCGGTGTCTTGATAAAACCGGGCGCCGTTTACCAAAAAGGCGTTGGACGGCCAGCTGTTCGGAATGAGACCTTCAAAAATATACCCCAGCACCTTCTCCATCGGCAGATAGACCCGCCCGTTTGGAGAAAAAATGAGGCCGTACTCATTCTCCAAACCGAAGATCCGTCGTCTCAGGGTATTGGGTTCCAGCATGCGGTACGGACAGAATACCAGCCAGCCCCGCCTTCTTCAACAGAAGGACACGATCCAACTATGATGAGAGACTAGCGGCTGTGGAGAAACTATCATGGCACGATGGAAGTTCAATGGCCCTTGCGTCTGGCGAATGGGAGAATGCCTGGCAGGATGCTCAAAAAGGCCGTCAGCAAGGCCGCAGCGAGTGAAGACCGGAGGCGTACCCTCTGGGGTACGTTGAGGATCTGAACGATGCGAGAACGATGCTGGCGGACTTTTTCAGCATCCTGCTAAGGAGAGAGGAGTTGTTTGGTATCGGCGGGCGAAAGCCGGCGGAACTTTCTGCCGTCGCGGGTTCGATCAAGAATCGCCACTTCCAGGCTCTCCAGCGAGAGCTTCTGGTTCCCGATCTGTTCGAGTGCGGAGATACAGAGGGTAAGAGCAGCCTGGAGTTCCGGAGGCTGCGTGAGCCCTTTCTCCTTGAGCAGGGCTTGCACAGCCTCGGACTTGCCTCCGATGACCGCAAACGTACGTTCGTCGATGATGCTGCCGTCGAAGGAAATACGATACATCTCGTTGGGCTGGCCGTTGTGCCCTACCTGCACCACCAGAATTTCCACCTCCAGCGGCTTCAGCTCCTGGCTGAAAATGGTGCCAAGACTTTGAGAGTAGCCGTTCGCCAGAGAGCGGGCTGTCACATCTTCCCGGCTGTACATGAATCCTTTCAAATCCGCGTGCCTGATGCCGGCCTTCCTGAGATTTTCAAACTCGCTGTACTTTCCGGCTCCAGCAAAGGCAATGCTGTCGTAGATCTCGGAGATTTTATACAGCGAGGCGCTGGGGTTTTCCGCGACGAGCAATATCCCGTCCACATATTCGATGGCAATGATGGAGCGGCCTTTGGCGATGCCTTTCTTGGCATACTCCGCCTTGTCCTGCATCATCTGCTCGGGCGAGACGTAATAGGGCATCGGCATGCTTAATTCTCCTTGGAACGACGAGTGGCAATCAGCCCGTCATAAATGCCACGGATCTGCTGATCGGAGACGTCGGTGATACCGGTCGCGTTGACAATCTTCGCGGTGGGGTATATGCCCCGCACGAGATCCGGCCCCCCGGTGCCGACATCATCGTCTGCTGCATTGTATAGAGCCAGCAGGGACAACTTCAGCGCGTCCGGTTCAGCCAATCCTTTAAGGAAATGTTCCCGCATCGTATTGCGCGCATCTTTCCCGCCAGACCCTATGGCATGGTAATCCGACTCTTCGTACCGGCCCCCGGCGAGATCGTACTTGAAGATGCGGCCTTCAGCACGCTTCAGATCATAGCCGACATAGAGCGGCATGACGACCAGCCCTTGAAAGACCATCGGCAGATTGGCCTTGACCATCTGCCCAAGCTTGTTGGCCTTCCCCTCACAAGACAGTTGCACGCCTTCTAACTTTTCATAATGCTCCAGCTCGACTTGGAACAGCTTGGCCATTTCAATGCAGGGGCCGGCGGCGCCGGCGATCGCCATTGCGGAATATTCATCGATCTTAAAAACTTTCTCGATCCGGCGCTCGGCAATTTGAAAACCTTCCGTCGCTCGGCGATCTCCGGCAATGACCACGCCCTGTTGATACTTGATCGCCAGCACGGTGGTGGCATGGGGCACGCTCATCGAACCAGCCCCGCGCATCGGCTCGGCCGAAGCCTGCGCCTGCAGAAATCCGCTGCGGCCGGTCGGAGTGAGCGCGGGATGGTGCTGGGTCAAAAAGTCGAAGAAACTCGGATCGTCGTGGTTGGGGAGAAATGGCAATTTCATAATGTCAATCGCGAGGGGAGGGTTGTTATCAGGCCTTGAGCTTCTCCAGCAATGCATCAACGGTCTCGACCTGATCGAGGAGGTCGCTCGTCAGCGAGGCCGTGCCTCGGAGCGGGTCCATTAAGGGCACTCGTTTGACCTGGTTGTTGCCGACGTCGAAGAGAACTGAAGTCCAGCTGACCCCATAGAGCGATTTTGCAAACTTGCTGACACATCGCCCACGGAAATAGGCGCGCGTGCCAGGAGGCGGGGTGAACTCCGCTCGCGCGATCTCCACATCCTGCACGATTCGCTCGATCAGGTGGCTGCGTTCGAGGGTAAAGTAGAGGCCCTTGTCGGGGCGAACGTCATGATACTGCAGGTCCATCAGCCGTACGCGAGGGTCGTCCCACCCACAACCCTTTCGCTCCATATAGGATTCCATCATCTGGCGCTTCGCCACCCAGTCCAACTCACGCGCCAAGAGCCGAGGATCTTGTTCCAACTTATCCAGCACGTCTTCCCAGCGGACGAGAATATCTTTTGTGACTTGGGAGAGATCTCGGCAGGCATAGTATCCCATGGCGGCTTTCAAATAGGCTCGCTGAATCGCCACCGCCGTCGTCGAGCGCCCCCCCGTGAGTTTGAGCGTCTCCTTCATGCCCAGATCGCGCGACACCTGTTTGATGCCTCTGACCGGATCGTCCAACTCGAACTGCGGCAGATCTACCCCGGCGTCGATGAGATCCAGAACAATGGCCAACGTGCCGACCTTGAGGTAGGTCGACAGTTCCGCCATGTTGGCATCTCCGACAATCACGTGCAGCCGCCGATACTTACCATACTCCGCATGTGGCTCATCGCGTGAATTAACGATGGGGCGCCGGACCATCGTATTGAGATCGACAAGGCACTCGAAAAAATCCGCACGTTGCGAGAGCTGATAATCCGTTGGGCTTGCCTGATTCTCTGCGCCGACCTTGCCTGCCCCTGCGAAAATTTGCCGCGTCACAAAGAACGGCGTCAAGACCTTCACGATGCGTTCAAAGGGAACCGCGCGCGACATGAGATAGCTTTCGTGATAACCGTAGCTGTTCCCCTTGCCGTCCGAGTTGTTCTTATACAGCACGCAATGATCCCGCCCGGTAGCGAGTACCATTTGTTCGAGACACTGAGCCAGGATTCGCTCGCCGGCTCGTTCGAAGGCTACGATTTCTCGCGGGTTGGTACACTCGGGCGTGGAGTATTCCGGATGGGCGCCATCGACGTAGAGACGCCCCCCATTTGTCAGCACCTTATTCAGCTGACGATTGTACTCAGGATTGGGCCGTTCCCGCTCCCCTTCGACCTCGAAGCCACGCGCATCGAGCAGCGGGTTCTCATTTTCATAGTCCCAGATAGCCAACGGGGCCGACAGGCCAGGATAGTGCCCGATAACGGCGATGGAGTTAGAGACAGGGTCTGCAGCGGCAGGATCGCGTGACGCGATGCCGAATTCCGTTTCTGTTCCGAGGACGCGGGGAGTCGGCGGCGAGGTAGGTTCCTGCATAGCTATGACATCTTAGAGATAGTGCCCTGTCGTAACGGTTTCGATCTGACGCGAGTCGTCCGGGCTCCCGCTGATCGTTCGAAGATGCACGATCTTTTCGCCCTTTTTCCCTGAGATCTTCGCCCAATCGTCAGGATTGGTCGTATTGGGCAGGTCTTCGTGCTCCTTAAACTCTTCCCGAATAGCGCGGATCAAATCCTCGGACCGAAGACCCCGGCCTTCCTTCGCAATCGCCCGCTTGACGGCAAACTTCTTCGCGCGCGACACGATACCTTCGATCAGCGCACCGCTCGCAAAATCCTTGAAGTAGAGTATTTCTTTTTCACCGTTCGCATAGGTGACCTCGATGAACTTATTCTCCTCCGAGGACGCATACATCGCCCCGACCGTGAGATCAGTCATCTGTTCGACTAGGGCCTTGGCGTCTCCACCATGGCGTTTCAAATCTTCTTCAGCAAACGGCAGGTCGATGCTCAGATACTTCGAAAAAATATCCTTGGCCGCCACTGCATCGGGACGACCCACCTTGACCTTCACATCTAACCGTCCGGCGCGAAGGACCGCCGGATCGATGAGATCCTGGCGATTACTGGCTCCGATCACAATCACATTGCGGAGCCGTTCCATGCCGTCGATTTCCGAGAGAAACTGCGGGACGATCGTCGATTCAATATCGGAAGAGATCCCGGTGCCTCGCGTTCTAAAGAGCGCGTCCATCTCGTCAAAGAATACGATAACAGGATTACCGTCTTCCGCCCGCTCTTTCGCTTTCTTGAAGACTTCGCGTACTTGGCGCTCAGACTCACCGACGTACTTATTGAGCAACTCAGGACCCTTCACATGCAAGAAGTAACTCCGCACTTCTTTGCCGGTGAGATGCCCGAGTTTCTTGGCAATCGAATTTGCGACAGCCTTGGCGATCAAGGTTTTTCCGCAGCCCGGCGGCCCATAGAGCAAGACCCCCTTGGGCGCGCTCAGCTTATATTCTGAAAACAGTGTCGGATGAAGAAACGGCAACTCCACCGCATCGCGGACCTGCTCCAGCTCGTGCTGCAACCCGCCAATGTGGGCATAATCGACATCGGGGACTTCTTCCAATACTAATTCTTCCGCCTCGGACCTCGGCAACTTTTCGACGACATAGCCGGAGCGAGGGTCGTAGAGCAGATGGTCCCCGACGCTCAATCGTTCGGCCAGCAGCGGGTCGCCGAGTTCTGCCACCTTTTCTTCGTCGAAATGCAGCGTCACCAAAGCGCGGTTGCCCTCCAGCACGTCTTTAAGACGCACGACTTCGCCCTGGACATCGAAGCCCTTGACTTCAATGACGTTCAACGCTTCGTTCAGGACCACTTCCTGCCCCTTACGCATCGCCTTTCCATTGATCGACGGGTGCACGCTGACTTTCATCTTCCGTCCGGAAACATAGATATTTCCGGTTCCATCGGCGTTGAGGCTCGAAAAGATGGCATACGCCGAGGGGGGCGCGGTCAGTTTCTCAACTTCGGCGCGCAACGCTTCGATTTGCACCTTCGCTTCTTGGAGGGTGGCCACGAGCTTTTCGTTCTGTTTGGTGGCTTGATCGAGCTGGTAGCGGGACTGGTACAGCCGGCGGATTTCTTCTTCCATCGACTGGATCTGCACACGAAGCTTCTCTACTTCGCGAACATGTTCGTCATTGCGTTGTGCCACGCCCGTTTCTCCTTCTGTCAACCGCTTCGTGATGTGCGTGACGGAATCTCGGAGAGACCGGAATCGACTCGGACTTTCTTTCTTGCCGTCCATGGCGCTACCCGAAGAATGCGAAACACCTTGCTGAATCGAGAAGTCCTTGTCTGCGCGGATTCTATCACCCGTTCCTGGGGTGGTCAACCGGACAACGGCATCCTGCAACGCAAAGATTGTGCATTGCGCACATCATGGGAAGAGCGTCACGGCATCGAGTAACTCGCGCGTCGCCGATTCTATGTCATCCGCTCCGAGAATTGCCGTGATCACCGCCGCACCGAATGCCCCGGCACGCCGCATCTCACGCGCGCGCGCCGCTGTCACGCCACCAATCCCGATAATCGGGATACGGATCAGCCGACAAGCTTTCTCAAGCGTGTGAATGCCGAGCGGCGGACCGAACATCTGTTTGGACGGAGTCTCGTAGATCGGGCCAAATACGATGTAATCTGCGCCCTGCGACTGTGCTGATAGCCCCTCTTCTACTGTATGCGCGGAAATACCCAGAAGGCGCTGCGAGCCCAGCAATCGCCGTGCAGCCGAAACAGGCAGACTATTGCTGCGCAAATGGACGCCAGCCCCTTCGAATGCCAATGCGACATCGATCCGATCATTGATGAGAAGTTGAGACCTGCGCGAGGCCGTCAGAGCCTGCACCTCGCGCGCAAGCGTCACGAGTTCCCTGGCCGAGAGATCGCGTTCACGGAGTTGGACTATCGGTACGGCAGCTGAGAGAACCCGCTGCAGAATGGAAACCAACGGACGCCCGTTGGTCTGATGGCGATCTGTGACGACAAGAAGACGGCTGGAGAGTGTCAACATCGGTGAAGTGCTCAGTCCGAAGTGCTGAGTGCTGAGCAGGATGCTCAAAACGGCCGTCCAGCAAGGCCGCAGCGAGCGAAGAGTCAAGGCGTACGCTTCGGTACGTTGAGCCTCTGAGCGATGCGAGAACGCCGCTGGCGGACGTTTTCAGCATCCTGCTAGAGCATCCCCTCGATGGGACTACTGGCTGTGGCATACAGTTTTCGCGGAATTCGTCCAGCCTTGTACGCCAATCGGCCTGCCAGCACCGCGTATTTCATCGCCTCGGCCATGGCAATGGGATCTTGCGCCCCGGCGATGGCCGTGTTCATGAGTACCGCGTCCGCCCCTAATTCCATCGCCAGGGCGGCATCGGACGCGGTCCCGACGCCGGCATCGACAATGATCGGCACCTTGACCATTTCCATGATGATTTTTAAGTTGTACGGATTGCGGATGCCGAGTCCCGACCCAATCGGCGCCGCCAACGGCATAACGGCTGGGCACCCGATGTCAACGAGCTTTTGGGCCACGATGGGGTCGTCGTTCGTATAGGGCAGCACAATAAAGCCTTCTTTGACGAGAATCTTCGCCGCTTCGAGTAATCCGACCGTATCGGGAAAGAGGGTCCGTTCATCACCAAGCACTTCCAGCTTGATCAAATCCGACACGCCGGCAGCCCTGGCCAGGCGGGCATAACGCACGGCATCTTCCACGTTGTAACAGCCGGCGGTGTTGGGAAGAATGGTGTACTTCTTCGGGTCGAGATAGTCGAGCAGGTTCTCTTTGGAACGATCGGTGATATTGACCCGCCGCACCGCTACAGTCACCACGTCGGCTCCCGACGCCTCAATAGCTTTCTTGGTTTCGGCAAAGTCCTTATACTTCCCGGTCCCCACGAACAGCCGAGACGTCAACTCGCGACCGGCAATGATCAACCGATCATTCTGCATGGACGAAACCCCTCCCTTTGCCCTGAACGTCCACTGGCGCACCGCCCCCGATAAAGCTCAATATCTCCACTCGGTCCCCTTGTTTCAGACTTCGGTGATCGAAGTCTTTGCGATCAAGAACTTCCAAATTCAACTCCACCGCTACACGCTCCGCCTTGATCGCAAGTTCACGCAGCAAATCCCCCACGGTGGCATCAGCCTGACAGCCTCGCTGTTCGCCATTCACCTGAATCTGAATCGTCTCCACCATCGTCACTCATCCTAGGGGACCAGAAATCTGGTTGTCAACACGCCCAGACCTATCCCCTTGCCTCCGCATCCATGACCAAGTCAGAATGACGGCGCCACGGCCTATGATGTCTACCCCTCAATACAACCAGCAAGTCGCGACCATTTTTCGATCGATCGCCGAACGATTAGCCTCCCAGCGGGCGAACCCCTATCGGGTCAGAGCCTATCGGAAGGCAGCGGATACCATCGAAGCCTTGGAGGAAGACATTGCAGACATCGCATCACGGCAAGCGCTGGAAGATATTGAGGGAATCGGCAGGGACCTGGCAGACAAGATTGAAGAATTTCTCAGAACTGGAACAATTCAAACCTATGAAGCCTTGAAAACCCCGCTTCCGGACGCAGTACAGGCCTGGACTCAGCTCCCTGGACTGTCCGAATCGCTCGTGGCCTATCTCTACACACGCCTATGCATCACCACATTAACTGATCTGGAACAGCTGGTGCGATCGCACCTCCTGCGCACGGTGCCAGGGTTCACGGGATCGGAAGAGCGGCTGCTGGAGGCGATCGCCGCCTCACAACAGCAGGCCCTTATCAGGAAGGCCGGGGAAGCTCCTTAAAGATCTTCCAAGTCTTCAGCATCTCGACTGCCTTTTGGAGTTGCACATCCTGCTCAAGCGAGGGCTCGCCAGAAACCTCGACAGGAGGAGGCTGAGGCGTGGCGCCGTTTTTCGGAGTGCCCTCCTCATGTCCTTTTCCATTCTGAGCCGGCTGATCTTTCCCTGGCACAACCGCAGACTTGGCCTGCTTCGGCTCCCCTTCCTTTTCACCAGGCTTCGTCTCGCCTGCCTTGGCGACCGTGACCGGCAGTTGAGCCTTCACAACGATATCAGGTGTAATGCCGGTTGACTGGATCGAGCGCCCTTTCGGTGTGTAGTATTTGGCTGTTGTGAGACGAAGCCCTGACCCATCCCCCAGTGGGAGAATCGTTTGCACCGATCCCTTGCCGAACGAGGTCGTGCCGACGATCACCGCTCGCCCGTAGTCTTGCAAGGCACCGGCCACGATCTCGGACGCGCTCGCCGATCCTTCATTGATCAGCACGATCATGGGTGAATCGTCCATCTGATCTTTCCCCTTGGCGATCCACTCATCCTTCTTACTTTCACGTCCTTTTGTATACACCACCAGCTTGCCGCCTGGGAGAAACTGCTCGGAGACCTCAACGGACGCGGTCAGCAGCCCACCGGGATTATTGCGAAGATCGAGAATCGTCGATTGCAGCTTCTGCTCTTTGAACTGTTTGAGCACTTTGCTCAAATCCCGCCCCGTCGATTCTTGAAATTGCGTCAGCCGAACGTAGCCGATATTGTCCAATATCTTCGACTTCACACTCTCGATCTTGATGGTATCGCGGACCAGTGTAAATTGGAGCGGATCGGGAGTCCCATCCCGCTGAATCGTCAAATTGACCTTCGAGCCCTTTGGCCCACGCATCTTCTGAACCGCATCCATCAACGTAAGATCTTTAGTCGTCTCGTCATTCACCTTGATAATGAAATCCCCAGCCTTGACCCCAGCTCGGTAGGCCGGCGTACCCTCGATGGGCGCAATCACTGCCAAACGGTTCTCCTTCACCCCGATCTGGATACCCACGCCACCAAATTCACCCTTCGTTTCAACCTGCATTTCCTTATACATCTCCGGCGTCATGTAGGCCGAATGCGGATCGAGGGTTGAGAGCATTCCACGAATGGCCCCCTGGACAAGATCCTTTACCTTCGTTTCGTCGACGTAACTCTTCTGAACTTGGGTCAACACTTCAGAAAACGTCTTCAACTCTTCGTAGGTTTCCGTGGCATGCCCAGTCCGCTCCCACCCCTTGCCAAGCAGCACGCCCAAGACTAACGCCACCACCACCATCGGGCCTAACATCCAGAATCGTCGTTGGGGGTTCTGTTCCATCATCGAATGTCCTTTCCTCTTCCCATTCCTACCGCCTTGCCAACCATTGGAGAGGATCAAGCGGCTCCGCTCCCTGGCGTAACTCAAAGTATAAAGTATTTTCACCCGTCATGCCCGTGTCGCCGGTTTCGCCGATCGCTTGCCCAGCTCCCACCTGCGCTCCCACCGTGACAAGTATCTTCGAGGCATGGGCATACAGCGAAAAGAACCCATTCGCGTGATCGAGGATTATAACGAGTCCATATCCTTTCAACCAGTCTGCATAGACGACGGACCCCGGCATCACCGCGTGGATGGCGCTCCCCTCGACCGTCTTGATTTCGATGCCTCTGCGCTGCACATAGGTGTTGAACGTCGAATGTTTCTGACGTCCGAAGAAGGACACGATGCTCCCATCAGCAGGCCACGGTAGCGCACCCTTCACCCCACGAGGGACGATCGACCCGGTCGGAGGTCGAACCGCAGCTGCGCGACGGCGCTGCTCCAATTCACGCAGCAGACTGTCGATGCGCGACGCGGATCGCTCTAGCTCTTGGAGGGCATGTTCGTAGGACTCTTTTTGATGAGTGATCTTGGTGAGATAGATCTTCTTTTCTTTCTTGACCGATTTCATCTCAGCCAGCTGCTTCTCGGTACTTTGCTTGTACGATAGCATCCCGACCCGCGCTTCCTCCCGCAGCCGCTCCGCCTGCTCCATACGGGTCATATCGGCGCGGAACGTGCCCATGAGAGCATAATCCCGTTCGGATACGGCCGAGAGATACTGGAGCCGACGCTGGAAATCACCATATGAGCCAGAGGCAAGCAAGGTTTTCCAATATCCAAATCGGCCCTCCATGTACTGAACCCGAAGCCGAGCTAGAATGGCGTCCTGACGTTGTCGTACACTACCACGCAAGCCGGCTAGTTGTGTATTGATAACCTCTATCTCTTGGTCTTTCTTCCGCAACTTTCGGCTAATCTCTTGATGCGCTTGTCGGTAGTGCATTACGCGTTCGTCGAGCGTCTGAATTCCCTGCAGGAGAGACTCTCGCTTTTTCCCTGCTTCATCGGCCTGTTTGCGTGTCTCTTCGATCAGATCTTTGAGTTGATCGAGAGCCTTGCGTTCTTTTTCAATCTTGTCGGTAATCGGATCGGCAACCGCAAGCGCCGGCCAGGAAAGACCCAGCAGCCCCCAGATCGCAACTCCGGCCAGGAGCTCCGCCCAATACCTCATGTTTTGGCCTCGCCGAAACGCCGTATCGATACGAAGCTGCCTGCAAATCCGAGCCCCATCCCTACCGCAATTAAGGCAAAACAGACTGACGGAGGGAAAAATGCCATGAGGTTGTCGAGCCCGGCAAATCGTCCCGTCGTCCGCATTTGCTGCCGAAACAATTCATACATGAACTTGAGCATGACCAGCGAGAGTGCGCTGCCCAACGCGCCAAGCACCGCGCCCTCCAGCAGAAATGGGATACGGATAAAACTGGTCGTGGCCCCGATGAGACGCAAAATGGCAATCTCATCCCGCCGGGCGAACAGCGTGAGGCGAATCGTATTGGCGATAAT
>JACQEY010000143.1 GCA_016200355.1 Nitrospirota bacterium | reverse complement strand
GAAGGGACTGGCCAAGATAGAGGCTGCACATCCCCTTCTCAAGAGTACGTTAGAACCGGTGCAAGGGGCGGTCGTGGTACTCGATCCCAAGACCGGGTCGGTGTTGGCGTTGGTCGGAGGACGGGATTATCGGCGGAGTCAATTCAATCGCGCCATTCAGGCGCGGCGGCAACCGGGCTCACTCTTCAAACCCTTCGTCTATCTTGCAGCGCTGGAAGCGGCCCGTGAGGGTCAGGCTGGACAGTTGACCGCAGCGAGCTTGTTGGTGGATGAGCCGGTGACCTTTGAGTCGGAGACCGGTTCCTGGTCTCCGCAGAACTACGACAAACAATTCCACGGGCCTGTCACTGTGCGGAGCGCGTTGGAACAGTCGTTCAATGTGCCGGCGGTGCGGGCAGCTAAGACCCTGGGGACGAAGCCGATCGTGCAGCTGCTGCATCGTCTAGGTGTGACGAGCGCCATCGGTGATGACTTGTCGTCGGTGGCTTTGGGCAGTTCATCAGTGTCGTTGATGGAGATCACTGCGGCGTATGGAGCGGTCGCCAACGGAGGGATCGCTGTCAAGCCGACTGCGGTGCGATCGACCAGGGACCGACAGGGGGATATCGTGTGGAATAACGTGCCGGATCGGCAACAGGCGGTCTCGCCGCAAGGGTCCTATGTGTTGACGTCCCTCCTCGAAGGCGTCATCCAGCGGGGCACTGCGAGCAAAGCCAGAGTGATCGGACTCCAAGGCTCGGTCGCCGGGAAAACCGGCACAACCGACGGCTATCGCGACGCCTGGTTCGTAGGCTATACGACCGACGTGGTGATCGGGGTCTGGGTGGGATTCGACGATGAACGGCCTCTGCGTCTCACGGGATCGCAGGCGGCTCTGCCGATTTGGATGGATCTCGCGCGCCGGATCATTCCGCCTACTACTCCCGCTTTCGTGATGCCGCCTGGTGTCGTCGTCCGCGACATCGATCCGAAGACCGGGCAGTTGGCGACGTCTCAGTGTCCCGAGCAGGTATCGGAGGTATTCATCGAAGGTACGGAGCCCAGCGTCTACTGTGAAGTGCATGGAGAGGGAATATGGGAACGGCTCAGGCATACTTTTGGATTCTCCTAGGCCTCGTTACAGGGAATGGTGTAAGCTGGCGTCAACGATCAGGTGTGAAGGGGGGAGGCGCATGAGGAATAATAGCTTTACGGGAGATGACAACATTACCCTTTTGGCCAAAGGAGTGGTGTTGAAGGGCGAGATCCATGTTGAAGGGACAGTGCGGATCGATGGCCGCCTCGATGGAGAAATTCAGACCAAGGGGCATGTCATCATCGGCGAGGATGGATTGGTGCAGGGAATGATTACGGCCGGCACGGTGGTCAGCAGTGGTCGCATCAAGGCAAAGGTGACCGCGAACGAGCGAGTCCAGTTGCTGAAGACGGCGACGCTCATCGGAGAAATCCTGACGCCGATACTCATCATGGAAGAAGGAGCCAAGCTCCAAGGTGCGACGGACATGGGGGTGACCGCTTGGTCCGACGAGCTTCCGAAGTTGCCGGGCAGCGTCAGTGATCTTTCCGCGCACCGGGCCAAGCAGATTGTGGCAGTCGAAAAAGAATCTCGCGACTAAGCGCAGTCACAGGCCTGCTGCTTCTCTCTTGTGCCTGCCCAATCCATGATGAAGTTGTAGTGCTTCACGCCGTGTTCTTTGCTCTCCTTGTCTTGCTCCCTCTGTCTCGCGCAACCATCGCCATCCCTATTCCAGTGGGATGGTGATGGCAATCCCGCCCATCACATCGTTGAGCTTAAAGTCCCGTTTCGGGCTGAGCAAATGCCCGTTATGGCAGTCGATGCAGGCCTGTGAAACTGCAAGGTCGGGATAGATCGCCTGAAAGTATTGTTGGCGCCCACTGGTTATGATCCCGGTAACCGGCAGGTCGGGATTCTTCCGAAGAGACTCCAACGCGTTGCGTTCCAGGTCGCTCGCCGGAGAATTGCGCCGGTAAATAGGCCAGAGACCGATTAGTCGATATCGGACCCCGCTTCCGTTCTCGGCTGCCAGCTTGCCCGAATGCTGGAGAAACTGAGCCGGCAACATAAGGGCGTTCTCTTGCTCCCAATGTTCAGACGCCGTGATGACGCCCTTTGCCTGGAGTCGATTGACGATTTCCGTGGTGTACAGTGTGCGATCGGCCTTGATGACGGCATAAACATAGGCCGCCGCTTTCTCCGGCGGGATACCTGGCGATCCAGATCGTTCCTTTGCGGAGAGGACAGAGGGCCCCCACCACAGGAGCCCGTAGATTAGGATGGTGAGGGCTGCGGCATAGAGCGAGACGCTGACTCGGTGCATGAAGCCTCCTGTGTGGGCGGCGAAATAGGAATTATCGGGAGGGTCACGATGCACGATGTTCCGCTCCCCTCCTGGCTTTCAATTCTGATGTCCCCTCCAAATTTCTTGATGATCCGGCGCGCGACGGTCAGGCCAAGTCCGGATCCTTCTCCTTGCCCCTTGGTAGTAAAGAACGGATCGAAAATTTTTGACAGATGCTGTTTCGGAATGCCGGGGCCTGAGTCCGTGATCGTAGCCACGACGGATGTATTGGTCAGGGATGTCGACAGACGCAAGACGCCCCGGCCCTTCATCGCCTGAATGGCATTCATCAATATATTTGTGAAGGCCTGTCTGAGTTGGTCCGGGAGGGCCAGCACACAGGTGTCTCCCGCGTATGTTCTCTCGATCGTGAGTCCTGAGGCATCTATGCTGGTCGTAAGTGTTGCAATGGCCTGATCGAGTTCCCGCTCAAGGTGAACCGGTTGCCGTTGGTCCGATGTTTCGCGAGCGGCGACGCCGGTGAAGTCTCGAATAATCTCGGCCATTCGACGCCCGTGCTGGACGATGTCGCGGGCATAGGATCTGACACGGTTGATGTCGGCTTCTCCTTCGATGGCTTCTCCCAGTCCGAGAATTCCGAAGAGCGGATTGTTCAACTCATGTCCGATTCCGGCAGTGAGGGTCCCCAGGCTGCCTGATTTCTCGGCCTGAATGAGCTGGTCTTGGAGGAGGCTGTCGTCAGTTGCGTCCCTGAAGACAAGGCCGATCCGATCCTCTCCCTGATTTCTCCCCGCCATGTGGAACCACTGATAATGATACCGTCTGGAACCAATTTGAATCTCCTGTCGGTTGTTTGGTTCTGCCGTTCCCATCACGGGGGTTAACGGATCACGGGCGGTGCTGATGGCAGCGGCATCCTCTGTCCCTGATGTTGTCGCGGCATTGCCTCCGCGCTGCGCACGTCTGAATTCTTTTCGCAGGTGTGCGCGCGCTGCGGCATCGACGGGGAGTATATCGAACAGCGGGATTGATGCGGTCGATGTAGGTATGGCATGAAAGGAGTCGCGTCCGACGCGGTTGATGTATTGTACCTGTTCGTCATGATCGACCATGATGATCGGGGTTGGGACTGCATCCAGGATCTCGTCAGTGGAGTGAAGCAGGGACTCCACTTGTTGCGTTTTGACGGCAACTTGATCGGTCAGGCCTGCAAAGGCTGCCTCTAATTGGCGATTCATTCGATTGAACTCATCGGCCAAATCTTGAAGTTCATCGCCGGTCTGAATGTCGATAGGCTGCGAAAGCTCGCCGCGCCCGATCAATTGTGCCGCTGCCTGTAATCGGCGCACCGGCATGACAATACGATGGGCCGCAAAGTAGCCGAGGGATGTCATCAATCCGACAGCGATGATGCTGAATACTGCCATCCAGGTGAGGAGGTGACGAATCGGGGCAAAGAGCTCGTCAGAGGCTTGCCAGACGAAGGTGTGCCAGGAGCCTTTGATCAGATCGCTATTCGTGGCACGGCTGGTTTCAGGCACCGGGGCGAATCCGATCAGCGAGGTCGATTGTCCGCCGTGACCATCGCTCGGCGCACTGACCCAGCCTGGCTGAAGGGGCGTGACGAGGGGAATGAGCTGTGCATCGGAGAGCGGGACACCGGTCGGCAGAATGGGGCAGCTCATGACGATGCCTCGGTGGTCGATCAGCATCACATGTCCAGTCTTGCCGAAGCGAATGGGCGAGATCGAGGGCGAGATCAACTCTTTGGCGTCGATCACGCGATGAAGCACACCGACTACTCCATATCGGATGCGATCCATAATGGGAAGCGAGATGCTGATGACATAGCTTTGGGCACGTTCGTCGAAGTACACATCTTCGATGAAGAGCTGGCCAACTCCGCGGTTGAAGGCGCCTTTCCACCAGACCGTGTTTTTATTGGCAAAGGGGGGCATCGTGGTTAACGCGGCAACCAGGTTGCCCTCAATGTCGGTGATGTACAGCATCTTGGTGGCAGACCGGACCACTTGCGGTATCAGTTGATCGGCTTCGCTCTTGGCTCCCGAGAGATATTCTTGAATGAGGCCGGCCATTTTGCCTCCCGTGACGGTCTGGACCGCCGCTGTGTCTTTAGCCTCCCAGCCACTCGCGAGCTTATCCATCGCTCGGCGCCGCTCATCTTCTGTCATGCCAAGCAGCGCATCGCGTCGCTGCTCTAGTTCAAGGATTATCGAAGGGTCTACTGCAATCCGTGAAGTTCGGGTGACTTCATCGGACATCAAGACATCGATTTTCCGGGCGGTCTCCTCGGCAAGGGCCTTGAAGCTTTCGCCGTTGACGACCTGGATTTCGCGAGAGCCTTGCCAAAAGGCGAGACCGAGACCCACCATGAGGGGAACGACCCCCACGAGCAACATGGACAGAATCAGTTTGAGTTGGAGCCCCCACCTCGTTTCAGCGCGGGACGAGGGACGTGCGGGATTCATGACAGGCTTCCTTGTCCGACCAGCTCGGCATCGGGGAAGGTTAAGGTAAAGGTCGTTCCCCCGTCGATCCGGCTGTCGACCGCGATTGTGCCGTGCATTTTGTTGACGATGGTTTTGACGTTATAGAGCCCTAGCCCCGTGCCTTTGCCGGGGGCCTTTGTTGTGAAAAACGGTTCGAAAATCTCGTCGAGTTTGTCCGGGTCGATGCCGCATCCCGTATCGGAGATTCGGATTTCGACCTGTCCATCATGGAGTAAAGTCTCGATCGTCAGGGTGCCACCGCGGCCCTCCATGGCATGGACCGCATTGGTGATGAGGTTGACGAGGACATGGAGCAATTCATCAGGATTCCCTTTGACGGCGGCGCCTGGCTGGTATTGTTTGATCATCTCAATATCGTGGAAACTCGATGCATAGCGCGCAATTTTCAGCGCCTCGTCCAGTTTCTCGTTGACAGGCACCAGCACATCATCATGGGGGGATGCGCGCCTTGAGTAGCGGGTCAGGTCCCGGCAGATGGCGCTTGTTCGTTTGACGGCTTCAATAATGTCCTGGGCCTGTTGGTGGACGGCGTTCAGGTCGCGTTCCTCTGCGAGGTTTTCCGCCAGTCCCAAAATGAGTTGCAGGGGGTTGTTGATGTCATGCGCGATTCCCGCGGCAAAAGAGCCGATTCCCGCAAGCTTTTCCGATTGCAGGAGTTCGGCTTCGAGCTTGGATTCATGTTGAATCAGTTTCCACAGCAGGCGGGAGGCTGACCCGCTGAGGACATTTGCGGTAGGAGGCTTGTGGGCGTGAAGATACGTCTCCATCTCCGGATCGCCCGTGACATCCAAAATCAGGCTCACACCGTGATTGCTGACCAGGTCTGGCACATTGGTGGCTACGGGAACCTGAAGCTCGCGCGCGCGTTCCAGCCCTGGTGCAGCAGGATTACGGTCTGCAATGCCGACGATCTCAATCGACGGGATCTGGTGCAGCAGATCTAACAGTGCGCGCCCGCCACGGCCCGCTCCCAAAATAGCGACCTTGGTATGGTCGGAGCGTTCCATTCAGGCGGTCTCCGTGTCGCAGGGTTGTGGCCCTCTCTGCCGAGGAGAGCAAGGGGGAGCATGTCGCTCTTCGGCACAGAGCGGATGGAGGCCCATGGTCACAGCCGTGCAAGCTCCCGCTGTTCTATCGCTCGTGCGACGGCCGATTTCAGTTTCTCTCCTTCGACCGGCTTTACGAGATAATCCACGACGCCCTGTCGGAGGAAAGAGGTCGCCATATCAGTATCCGGGAAGCCAGTCAGTACAATCAGCGGGACTCGAGGGTAATTCTTCCTAAAGTAGGCAACGGCCTCGGCTCCATTGATTTTGGGCATACGAATATCGCAGATGACGACATCGAGGAGGAGCCGGTTTTCTCCGGCATTGATGGTCTCGATCGCCTTCTCACCGTTTTCCGCTTCAAGGACTTCATAGCCGGCTTTCTGCAGAGTCATCTTCACGACCCTGCGAATATCTGGCTCGTCGTCTACCACGAGCACCCGTCCCTCGCAGGCCTCTCCCCCAACAAAAAACCCAGATTTGAACTCATCCATGGCACCCTCCTTGGTTGATAGGTAGATGTGATTGCGTCATGGTCGGCTCGCGCGTTCTTGTTCCATGTGAAACGCAATGCTCGTGCCATCATGGCCATACGGCGATGGCGTAAGTTTCCCAATAAAGTGGTGTCTTGTCGTGACGCGACAAGGGCGGACGTGGTGGCTATCCACCAGTCTGTGCTGAAATCCACCACCAGCGCCGGGCTCGTTGCTTTGGTTTATTTGGTTTGTTTCGTTTGTTTGGTTGACAAGACAAACCAGGTGGACCAGACAAACCGCAGCCCATTTCTAGGGGCTCGAATTGCCTTTGGGCGTACGGCTGGAGTATTCTGACAATGAAGTGAGATCAGAGGGGTTATGATTACGCCGGATGTCCTGACAGAATATGTGCGCCGGACGATGCCGGACGCTACGGTCACGGTCTCGGACCGAACCGGTACGATGAATCATCTCAAAGTGGTGGTGATCTCGGCAGCTTTCGCAGGGAAGAATCTGCTGGATCGGCACCGCCTGGTCTATCAGGCGTTGGATGGCCCATTAAAAGATGGGCGGATTCATGCTCTAGAGATTACAGCTAAAACCACCGACGAAACATAGCAGGATGCTGAAAAAGCCCGCCAGCTTCGTTCTCGGCTCATCGAAAGCCTCAATGTACCCCAGAGGGTACACCTCCGGTTTCGACTCGCCTGCGGCCTTGCTGAACGGACTTTTTGAGCATCCTGCGAGGTGTGTTCCCGTTATGTCACATGTGCGAATTATCGAAGTTCTCGCGAGCCAACGTATTTTTCACGCAACCTGCTAGGAGGCCGACCCATGGCAGATCCCATTCAAGAAGAAATTAACAAGGAAGTCGCCGCGCACAAGATTTTGATTTATGGCAAAGGCACCAAACAGATGCCCATGTGCGGGTTCACGAAAGAGACGATGCAGTTTTTCGACAAGTACGGGTACCCGTATGAACTCATCGACGTCCTGTCTCAACCCACCAAGCGGGAAGCGCTCGTCAAAATGACTAACTGGCCGACCCTTCCCAAGGTGTTCATCGACGGACAGTTTTACGGCGACACGGATATCCTCGATCCCATGGCAGCCAAAGGCGAGATAGAGCCGCTGCTGAAAAAAGCATTCGGAAAGTAGGCCGACGGGCGGAAACTCCGCCGCCTGCACCTTCGAGGGCACCCAACTAGCCCTTGCTTGCTCAAAGCCCGTAAACTCGTCCAAAGCGACTCGAACAGTACGCGCTTCGCCGTTGCTCACGAAGAGCAACGGTCGCAAGCGGCGGCAAGTTGTGTCCCGCCCTCTTTGGCGATGGCGGCCTCCGTTTCCGCCCGTCGGCCTACTATTGTGGTTTCAGCAGCGGGTGGGAGAAGAAAAAGAAGAGAGGTTTGCTCGCGCACCCCTCACCTCAGAAGGTGATCGGTGCATGCGCGCAGTGAGAGCATGACAGCCGCCCTTCCTATTTTTGTCAATCAGCGGCTTGGGGAGAGAGGGAAAAGACCGAGCCAGGCCTCTTCGGACATAGCCTCTAGGAGTGAATGATGAGCAAAACTACGACCACTCGTTACGAAGTCGCCGAGCACCTTCGCACTCCGGAGGAGATGGCGGCGTATTTGGAGGCGTGCCTGGAAGAGGCCGATGGGGATGCCGCGTTTATCGCCAAAGCGCTGGGCGATATTGCCCGCGCCGAGGGCATGGCCTAAGTTGCGCGGGATGCCGGTCTATCGCGCGCGAAAGGGAGCACACGTTCAGTTGCGCGTCCCACACTCCTGCCTTGTCGAGGTCCATCACATGTGTTACACTTCTTTTCGCACGTAAAACCTGAGGAAAGAACACCATGCCTACAACCAATCCTCGCGTCAACGTTGTCCTGGAAGAGCCGGTCTACGAAGGGCTCCGCCGCTGGGCTAAACGAGATGGCGTCTCGCTGTCGCTCAAAGTGCGAGATCTCGTCAAAGATGCGCTGGAGGCGGAAGAGGACCGAGCGCTTGCCGACTTGGCGAAAGATCGAGAGCAGACGCTCGACCGGAGCAAGGCCATGACGCATTCGCAAACCTGGGCACATCTCAAGCGATCGAGACGCTAAAACCCCCATTATTCATGGCGGTTCGTCGCGAAATCGCTGAGCCGCGTTGCGAGACCGGCGCGCGGAGCCCTGAGGCCCCGATGCGTACTCGTGCAGTACGTGGAGGGTCCGAGGGGCGAGCCCGTCGGCCAAAGGCTTGTCGTAGCAGCGGATCGGCGATTGCAGCAGAAGCGTTCATGAATAATGGGGGTTAAGTGTCCTTCGAGCTTCGGTACCACCCCGCCATTGCTGACGAAGACATCCCTCGCATTCCACAAAATCTCCATCGGAGAATAGCCGGTGCAATCGAGTCGCGGCTGACTTACGCTCCGCACCAGTACGGGGCTCCCCTTCGCAAAACCCTGAAAGGTTACTGGAAGCTGCGTGTTGGGGACTATCGGGTTGTGTACAAGATCGAAAAAAATGAGGTGTGGATCCTAGGAATTCAGCACCGCAAAACAGTGTACGAAGATATCCTGGCCCGCACTATTCATGACGGTTCGTCGCGAAATCGCTGAGCCGCGTTGCGAGACCAGCGCGCGGAGCCCTGAGGCCCCGATGCGTACTCGTGCAGTACGTGGAGG
>JACQEY010000136.1 GCA_016200355.1 Nitrospirota bacterium | reverse complement strand
GCCAGACCAGGTGTACTGCGACAACCTGACGACACGGCTCACTGCCGCGTAGTCAGAAAACCGCGAGGCGCTACTTAAGGAATGGAACATGCTGTCCAAACAACTGGGGCCACCTCTCAACTTATGACCGATATTGAGATCAACCGATCAGTGAAGGCGCATCCAATTCAGGATGTTGCTAATCAACTTGGCATCCAGGCCAGTGAACTACTTCCATACGGAAAGCTGAAGGCGAAGGTTTCGCTTGACGTACTTGAGCGGCTTCATGCTGTATCACTCGGCAGATATATACTCGTAACCGCCATCAATCCGACCCCACTCGGAGAAGGCAAGACGACAACATCCATCGGGCTTGCCATGGGCCTTTCCCGCATCGGCCATCGAACGGCCGTCACGCTTCGGCAACCTTCATTGGGGCCGGTGTTTGGGATCAAAGGGGGAGGAACAGGAGGAGGAAGGGCGCAAGTCCTTCCGATGGAAGAAATCAACCTCCACTTGACCGGCGACGCCCATGCTGTATCCGCGAGTCACAATCTCTTGTCGGCATTTGTCGATAATCACCTGTTTCATGGGAATGCGCTTCAAGTAGACCCGAGTCGGATCACCTGGCCACGGACATTGGGAGTCAGTGATCGGGCATTACGGCAGATCTCGCTGGGAGAAGGGGCTGCGGGTCGCAGGGGTCAGTTTGTAATTACCGAAGCTTCCGAAGTCATGGCGATGCTCGCATTGGCATCGAGTCAAGCCGATCTGCGACAGAGGCTCGGGCAGATCATCTTTGGGTTTACAACGGATGGTAAGCCAGTGCGGGCAGAAGAGCTTGGGTGTGCCGGGTCCATGGCAGTCTTGCTGAGAGAAGCACTATTGCCGAACTTGGTTCAGACGCTGGAAGGCACCGCGGCATTTGTGCATACGGGCCCGTTTGGCAATATCGCCCATGGGAATTGTTCGATCCTCTCCGATGCCATCGCATTGCGTTGTGCAGACTATGTCGTCACGGAGGCTGGATTTGGGAGTGATCTCGGAGCGGAGAAGTTTTTCAATATCAAGTGCCGTCTCTCAGGATTCAAGCCGGCAGCAGCCGTGGTTGTCGCTACGCTTCGCGCACTCAAGCTTCATGGTGGTGGAGGAGTGGTCAAGGTTGGAACTCCGCTTCCGGCAGGGCTTACCGGACCTAATCAAGAGGCATTGGCAAAAGGCTTTGCGAACCTGGAACAGCATATTGCGAACGTGAAAGCTCATGGAGTGCCCGTGGTGGTGGCGGTCAATGCGTTCATTGATGATTCAGTAGCTGAGCTGGAATGGGTGAGAGAACGGTCCCGAGAGGTTGGTGCGGTGGATGCCGCGGTCTCAACCCATTGGGCCGATGGCGGCCAAGGGGCAGAAGCGTTAGCGAAGGCGGTGGTTAGAGCCACAGAGGAACCATCTATGTTCAGGCATTTATATGACGTCGCCTGGCCGATCAAAAAGAAAATCCAGACTATTGCCACGCAAATGTATGGGGCTTCGGCCGTATCGTTCGACGCACAAGCTGAACAAGACATCGAGGTAGCGCAGCAGCTCGGGCTTGACCGGCTGCCTATCTGCATGGCTAAGACGCCGTTATCGCTATCACACGATCCGGCGTTAAAGGGGCGCCCGTCTGGGTTTACACTACCGATTAAAGAAGTGAGAATACTCGCAGGGGCTGGGTTCCTGACAGCGGTCTGCTCAGGTATTCAACTTATGCCGGGGTTGCCGAAGAAACCGGCAGGGGAACGTATTGGAATCGATCCAGGCACGGGTGAGATCGTAGGGCTGTCCTAACGGCTAGCGCTGCTTCAGATAACGTAAGAATTCCGAGTCTGGACTCATCACGAGGGTGGACTTGTCTTTGAAGGTTTTCTTGTAGGCTTCCATCGAGCGAGTAAACTCGAAAAAATGTGTATCCTGCCGGTAGGCGTCGGCATAGACCTTAAAAGCCTTCGCATCCCCTGCGCCTCGCAGCTCTTCCGATTCCTTGTATGCCTGGGCCAGAATAATCTCGCGATCCTTTTCCGCCTCTGAACGGATCTTCTGTGCTTCCTCAGCGCCTTCCGCGCGATATTGCTTCGCCTGCCGTTCCCGCTCAGCTTGCATCCGAGCGAACACGGCCTTCTCGTTTTGCTCGGGGAGGTCGGCGCGTTTGATTCTCACGTCCTGAATCTCGATCCCATAGGGGGACGCTTTCTCATTCGACCGCTGGGTTACGATCTTCATGAGTTCGGCGCGGTGATCCGCGACAATTTCTAGAAGGTCATGGCGTCCGAGTTCGACCCGAAGTTCAGAATAGATAATGTCGTTGAGCCGTTGCAGCGCTCCCCGTTGGGTTTGAAAGTTCTGATAGACCTTCAGTGGGTCGATAATCCGCCATTTGGCATAGTTGTCAAGAAGGAGGGTCTTCTTGTCCTGCGTGATCACATCTTGCGCCTGTGTGTCGTAGTCCAGCAGGCGCTTATCGAAGTAGGTGACCTCTTGAATGAACGGCACTTTCACATAGAGCCCCGGCTCCGTGATATTGCGAACAGGCTTTCCGAGCTGGACCACGATCGCATTTTGGGTGACGTCCACGACGAAGAGCGGTGAGGCCCCAAGGAAAAATAGTCCGATGATGACCACAAGTAGTGCAATGCCGAATCCCTGCTTGGTCATGGTTTACGGTCCTCAGTGGCGGTGCTGGTCATGGGTTTCTGACGATCGAGCGGAAGGTACGGAAGCATACGATCGGCTGCCTTGCCATCGATGATGATTTTCTCAACATTAGGCAGAATTTCTTCCATGGTTTCGATATAGATCCGCTTGCTGATGATGTCTTTAGCTTGATTATATTCTTTCAGGGTCGCCACAAAACGGTTGGCCTCACCTTGGGCGCGATTCAGTCGTGCCTGGGCGTAGCCCTTGGACTGGTTCACCACCTGAGCGGCTTCACCTTGGGCTTTGGGGAGAATGTCGTTGCGATAGCTTTGAGACTGGTTGATCAGCTTCTCCCGATCTTCCTTCGCATTCGTCACATCCTTGAACGCAGCCGCCACAGCCTCGGGGGGACTGACGTCCTGGAGCTGGACGGCAGCGACCTGGACGCCGCCCTGATACTGGTCGAGAAGGGATTGCAGGAGAATCTGGGTATCCTGTTGGATCTGGGCTTTGCCGGTCGTCAATGCCTCGTCGATCTTGCCCTTGCCAACCACTTCCCGCATTGAGGCCTCGGCGGCCTTGCCGATCGTCTCATGGATTTCTGCGACGTTAAAGAGATAGTTCGCAGACTCTTTAATCTTGTATTGCACGATGAATTGGATGGCCAGGATGTTCATGTCGCCGGTGAGCATCAAGGCTTCTTGCGCCAGCATCTGCTGGCGACCCTGCCGGTCTGTGCGGAAGCCGACCTCAATGCGATGGAGCTTTTGGACTTTCGGCTGCAGAACGGTTTCGACGAAGGGGATTTTCCCGTGGGGGCCAGGTCCCACGGTTCGCACAGGCACGCCGAATCGCTTGACGACGCCCTCCTCATCCGGGGAGACGATAAAGGCACTATTCCAGGCAAGAAAGATGAGCAGTCCTGCCACGGCAATGTTTCTGAACCCGCTTGAGGGCATCAGGCTCTTGAACGAGGGCAGCAAGTTCTTGAATTGCGATTGGGCCTGCCTGAGGGCATCCTCAAGCGGGTCGCTCTTCTTACTCCAAGGATCTTTGGGGTCCCAGACCATGCGAAATATTTGAATGAAGATTAATTACGTGGATCTTTGTCCGCGCCACCTTAGCAGACTGCGTAGAAGCTGCGCAATCATGATATTTTGCCGTTGGTCTATCTTGCATTCTCGATGTACAAGAAAGGAGGTCTATGCCATCAGGGAGAATTCGGGCCAAAACAGCTGAACTGTACCGCGCCCTTGCAGATGGGCCGGGCCTTGTCCCAAGCTGGGCCGCAGCAAAAGCGAGACAGGATATGGTCAAGGTTGAACTAAGTCCCGACGTATCACTCTTACCTCAACCTGAGCTGTAACCTTCTAATGACGCAAGTGGATTATTTCAGCCTTCTGCTAGAGAGTTCTGGTGAGGATGAGATAGGCGATACAAGCGAGGAGAGCCGACGCAGGCAGCGTGACCACCCAAGCCAGGACCATGTCACGCACGGTTGTCCAGTGCACGCTCTTCCAGCCTCTGAGCAGGCCGATTCCGATAATGGCCGAGCTGCTGATATGAGTGGTCGAGACTGGCAACCCGAGAGAACCGGAGGCGAGGACGAGGGTCGATGTCGTCAGGTTTGCAGACAGCCCCTCCGCATGATTCATCTTCGTCACCTTCTCAGCGAGGACTTCCGTCACGCGAAGGCCACCAAAGTAGCTGCCGAGTCCCATCGCAATGGCGATTCCACCAAAAGCGATAAGCTGCGACGAGGAACCGGGCCACGTGGTGGCCGAGCTGCCGATTAAAAGAATGGCGACGATCTTCGGCGCATCGTTCGTGCCTCGGGCAAATGACGCAAGGCCGCTGGAGATCCAGTGAATCGTATCGAGTCCCATGACCAGCCCTTGCAACCCGGCGCGGTCGCATTGTGACGGTACCGCTATGATCGGCTGGCTGAAACTGGCGGTTTGAAACAGGGTCTTGGTGCTGCCCTTCGTATCGATGGCCACTAATGCACGGGAAGCCGGCATCACGCACAGGCAGGCCCCGTCCCACTTTTTCGCAAGTGCCCGAACAGCCGGATGGATGAGTAGTGAGAGAGTCAAGGCGAGGAAGGGACTGAGTAACAAGGGAAGAGCAATCTTTTTCCCAATTGCGCCCCAGATCAATCCTTCTCCGGCAAAGGCGACCAAGCCGGTGCCGACGATGGCTCCGGTGAGTGCATGAGTCGTTGAGACGGGGAAGCCTGTGCGTGAGGCGAAGAGGACCCACGCTATCGCCCCGATCAAGATGGCTAAGGTGACGGTCGGTCCGATGACCGTGCCGGCCTGGACGAGGCAATGACTGAATGTCTTGATCATCGCGCTCGCCACAAAGGCCGCTATCCCTGCACCGATCACGGTCCAGACGGATCCCCAGGCGATAGCCGATCGATAGTTGGCAATCCCGCTGCCGACTAAAGTCGCGATCGCTTTTGAGACGTCGTTGGTACCATTGGCAAAGGCGAGACCGAAAGCGAGTGCAAATGCCAGCAGTGAGATTTCCATCGCCCACAGTTCCTAAGAAGTGACGGATCCGCCGCAGGATGATCCGGATCCAGCGGTGCAACCGTAGCAATGATTGCGGGTCGTGATCTGGCGTTGATTGAGGTGAGCCGAATCGAAGTCGCGGATATGAGCGGGCACCCCATGGTCTACCGGCAGATCGAGCATCTGGTTGAAGTCGCAGTCGTACAGGGTGCCGTCCCAACCTACTGAGATCGTGTAGCGGCACATGACACCGACCGCTGCAGCGGGGTTGAAGGCATTGGCCAATCGCTCCATATATTGCTCGTAGTTGCCGCTCTCCAGGAGAAACTCAAGAAATCGGCTGATCGGCATGTTGGTGATCGTATAGAGATTGTTAAACTCGATGCCGTGGCGGGACCGGAGTTCCTTTCGAAACTGCGCTTCGATCGCTTCTTGCTTGGGGGGGAGAAAGGCTCCTACCGGATTGCAGACCAGGTTCAAGGCGAGGCCGCTATCGGGACGGCCATACCCGAGTGTATTTAAGAGTTGCAGGGCCTCGACGGATTTCTCAAACACGCCTTCACCCCGCTGCGCATCGGTCTGGCTGGCGCGGTAATAGGGCAGCGACGCGACGACTTCCACACGATGCCCGGCGAGGAACTCTGCCAAGTCGACTTGAGATGGAAGGAGCAAGACAGACAAGTTACATCGATCCATCACATGGCGATCTAGTGCCCGGCTTTGCTCAACTAGCCAGCGAAAGTTGGGGTTGAGTTCCGGTGCTCCGCCCGTGATATCGACCGTCGGAATATCGGTCTGAGCGAGAGCGCGTATGCACTGCTCCGCCGTTTCTCTGGACATGCTTTCAGTCCGGTCAGGCCCCGCATCGACATGGCAGTGACGACAAGTTTGATTGCAGAGTTTGCCAACATTGATCTGAAAGACCGTGATTCCGGTGGCGCGAAGCGGAAGCAGGCCAATGTGATCGAGTTGCGTCTCGAAGGGGGGGCAACTCGTGGTCCTCCCGAGCACCTTCAATTGCTCCGTCGAGGAGGCGAGGGGATTCTGTTGTCCTAGCAGAGTCAGCGCCATGGGATTCTTTTTCACAATGCCGCGGCCTGTTTCGGAACCGACCACCGAGATCGCCCGCGTGACTCAGCGTCACCAAGCATCAGCAGCAGCCCCCATTGGGGGCGCAGGTAACGGGCTCACCACTGACACGCTGGTCCGCGCGGTTGATGATTGCAAAATGGGGGGCGTAGCTGTCGGTTTCCAATACGCGTAGCGTTTTGGAACAGATCTCCACTGGCTCACCTCGGCGATACACATGGTGATCGTCATCGGCGACTTCGACGAATGGTCCGGCGAATATGGCGAAATACCCTTCCCAGAGGCAGGGAGCCTCTGTCGGATAGACCGCAGTCCATCGGTTGTCGGCTCGATCCAACCAGAGTGGGCTAGAGGACAGGATAAAGTGAGATGCCAATGGAGCTTGGCTCAACAGGCACACAGTTTCCGGCGTGATCGGTTGGGGAATGCCTCGGAGATACGTCGTACCCAGTTCATCGACCACGCGGCTGAACGGCCCGCGGAGCGTGGCATAACGAACGTCCGGCTGAGGCGCGCTCGCGGGAATTTTATACCCAGTCAAGGTGACGGAGAAGAAGTGAATGCCGTCGATCTCCTGCCAGGGCGAGGCCTTGATCAGATGAATGCCCAGGAAGCCGGCTCCCATCATTCCCGCAATATAGTCGGTGAGCGTCAGCGCCCCGGAGAGGCAGTCGCCCCACTTTTCAGCATCATGCACCAAATACTGCGGAACGGCCTGATCGGCCACGATGTCGGAGATGGTAAATCGTCCACCAGGTTTGGCGACGCGAACCATTTCCCTGAAGACCTTCCGTTTATCCGGCGCCAGGTTGATCACGCAGTTAGAGATGATCAGATCAATGGCGCCGTCGATCACCGGGATCGCATCCGCCATCCCTTTGCGAAACTCGACGTTGGAGGAGGCGTATCCAAGATTGGTTGCGACGAGGGGGGCGTTCTTTCTGGCGATGGCCAGCATCGTGTCAGTCATGTCGATTCCGATGACGTGACCAGTGGGGCCGAAGAGGCGGGAGGCTTCGAAGCAATCGATACCGCCACCTGAACCGATATCCAGCACGGTTTCCCCTTGAGAGACGGTTTTGAGCCCGGCCGGTGTTCCACAGCCATACGAAATATTGAGGACTTCTTCCGGGATGAAGGATTTGAGGTCAGCCATGTCGTAACTGGTTGGGCAACACATCTGCTCGCCCGTTGACGCAGCCAGAGCATAGCGATCGCTGACCTTTTTTGTAATCTCATCTATGGACATAGCGCCCTCATAGGCAAATGAAAATATGCAGACCTGTCCATGTATCAACTTATGGCGCCGTCCGTCAACTCTGGTTTTCCCAAGGTTTCCTGCTACGCATAGGTGGGGGTAGGAGCACATGTATGGGCCAAATGGCGGGGGTCCAATTCTGAGTCGCCGGGATCCCATCCTATCTTACAGCGTCGATAGGTAGACAAGGGATCGCTGTCAAGCGATCTCTCTTGTGACGGCCATCGCTTCATGAGGCAGGCCGTGCGTAGGTAGAAGGCAATCGCATTCGTCCGTGTGATTAAACCCTATCGATTCCGAGACGCACCCTGCGCTTGCATTCTTCGCCAGAGCCACCAATAAATGACGAAATTGAGGATGACCACTCCTGTGCCCAACAGCACCTGAAGGCCTCGCGTCAGGTCCCCAGGGTAGAGCACCGGCAGCACATACTGTGCGATGAAGTCGGAACGATAGGAGGCCTCACCACTCTGCGCGCGCAACCAATTTTCCAGCGGCGTGAGCGGACAGATCCATCCGCTGAGTTCGACGGCCGCGCCCCAGGTTGCCGCCGGCAGGTGCAGCCATGCAATCCACCTCCACTTCAACACAAGCAGCCCGCCGAAGATCACGAAGAGGACAAAGCCGACATGCAAGCACAGGGTCAGGTCGGCAAGCCACGAGTACCACATCAGGTCAGAAGAGTCGGGGGGGATCAAGGGGATCGGCTGGTTGAGGATAGACGACTGTGGTTCCGTCGATGACCGCGAACGGCGTCAGCCGATGTTCGTCTGCCTTGACCTGCGAGAGGATATGCCTGACCTCCCAGCCGCGCGTGACCAGCGCGTCAGCGATCAGCGAGCGATGGCAGCGCCACGGCACCGCTTCGGCGCACATGATCGCCGTCTTCATGTCCGTGCCATAGGCCATAAGTTCTTCAAGGGCTCTTTGAAATTCCTCCGTCTGCATATAGTCGGCGTAGCCGCGAAAACTGGTGTTTCTCCATCCCTTGTTGATCGAATCCGTTCGAGCCTTTCGAAGACCCCCAAGCGCGGGCATGTGGAGAGAGCTGAGACCGGCTTCTTTCAGACTCTCGGCCAACGTGTCCGTATTGAATTGCGGGTTGTGTCGTGAGCGTGGAATCGTTCGGACATCCACGAGGAGCCGGATCTTATACGCGCGCAAGAGATCAGTGAACTCACTGATCGGCCTGGTCGAATGGCCGATGGTCCAGATTGTCGGTCGTGGAGGCATGGAGCAGTGTGGCATAGCGAACAGGGAATCGCTACGGTTAGGAAGTGAGAAGGTCAATCCGGCGGCATTTTTTCGGAGTCGATTTCGAGCAGCCGCAACCGGCCGTTGGCTATGTGCTCGGTCTTGTAAAGGCGATCGCCTAGCTGCATGGTCCCTACAAGCAGATTGCCGTTGACGACAAAGGTAAAGTCTCCCTTCGAGGGCGGCTTGAACGTGCCACGGATGATGGCGGTATCGTTGCTACGGGAGACTGTCGACGCGATATCCAACTCATGGTTGGTTCCGTCGAAGAGCTCAATAGATATCCTGGGATGGGGTCTGGCTCCAGGATCCTTCAATACTTGAAGCAGGGGGAGATCGAGAGCGATCTCTCGATCACGGAGCACCCAAAGTCTGCGGGGCGTTGCAGGCTGATCGACAGCGGGAGGAGTCAGGACTGTCTGCCACAAACTTTTCGGCGCCGGGCGCTCATCGGCCCACACAGGAAAAGAACACACACAACCGAGTAGTCCGACAAGAAACAAGCGTCGGAATGGCAAGCGGTCCAGCCTGTGCCACGCGAAATCTATCAGAGGTTGCTGGCCTCCTGAGCCCATATTGTCAGCGCTTCCGCATCTTCCAGGATGTCTACCGGGACTTCATAATAGGTGTTGAGGGTTTGTTTGGCGTTGGGTTTGAATGGTTTCATCTCGCGCTTGCGATATCGTGGCGCCGTGGCCGCATTCGTCTTGAAATAGAGCCGGCCCTTATGGACGATGCCGAAGAACACCCTACCACAGTACAGCCCGTATCCGCCGAACATGGCGCGGCAAGTCACGCCCTGCAGATCGCTGAGTTGATCCAGCACGAAGTCCTTGAATCCGTCGTGTCTTGGCGCCACGGGAGTCTCACAGAGTTTTGCGCGCCGCGATCATTCGGACGGCGATCGGAAATGTGATTTTGTCGCCACGTTGGTATGGGGTCGCAGCCTGGGTGATGAGGCGCCTCACCTCTTGAATTTGGTCCGCCGAGAGTTTGGCCATGAGATTCTGTATCGGTGCCGCGATCTCCAGGAGGCTTGTATAATACTCATCGGCGGACGCATACGACCATTCCGCGAGAAATTCCTGGTCCGTCACATCGACCAATCCGGCTTGCTGCAACATCCCTGCAAGATCACCAGGGTTGGCGAGCCGAAAGATGCCGGGGGCGGTGGGGTCCGGCGGGGGTAATTCGACCACCTTCTTAATCGCTTCCATCGAGAGGCCGATCGAGGGATTTTTCTCCGGCGCAGACCAGACAGCCGCTGCGACCCAGCTTCCTGGCCTCAGCACACGTGCGATTTCAGCGGCAGCCCTCGGAATCTCTGGCAGAAACATTAAGCAGAAGCGGCTGGTCACTGCATCGAACGAGTTCGCCTCAAATGGAAACGCTGTCACGTCGCCCGTGCGGAACGTCACGTTCGCGAGGCCCAGCGCCGTGGCCTTGCGTCGCGCGACAGCGAGCATCTGCTCGGCGAGATCCAGCCCGATCACGCTTCCACTCGATCCAACTGTTTGTGCGCCGAGCAGGGCGGGATAGCCGGTGCCTGAACCGAGATCGAGTACGCGCATGCCGGCTCGCAGTCGCGCATCGGCCACGAGTCGGTGATTGAGAAACGCCATCTGCTCGTCGAAGAATCGGTCCCACTTCTCCCAGCCCCCGGCGACCCGGTTCCAGTCCTGCCGTTGGCCTTCGATCATCTGTTCCGGTGTCTGCCCCATCATCTCTTTCCTTTCGGCAGGCTACTTGATCGTGTGCAATGTGTCGCGCAGTTCCTTCAACTCGGCGCTCAAGAGATCAAGATGCAGGTCGCGCTGTGGCTGGTCGCCCTTGAATTTCCAGAGCCGCTTGAAGATGGCCGTCAATTCCTTCTTGTGCGTCACGGCCAAGTCGTAAGCCGGCGTCTTGGCTTGCGCATCCGTCACACCGCAGAACGCATCATTGAGCGCATGGAACTGATTGTGCAGGTCGTCGAAGGCAGAATCGACACCCTTACCGCCCTTGGCCTTGCTTGCCGTAGTCTCCATCATCGTCGTGAGGTTGATCATCGTCTCGACGCCACTGGCGCCTTTCGCTTGCATCGCATAGTCGCCTGCACGGGGATAGAACAAATAGCTGCAACCGGAGAGCCCGACCAGCAGCAAAGAAAGAGCGAACAATCCGATCATACGTTGCATGGGAACCTCCCTGTCATCGTAAATGCCGAGTCGAGATAGATATTGAATTGCTCATTCGGCCACGCGGTGAACGATGCATTCTGATGGATCATGTTCACCATGGCGAACTCGTTCCTGACCAGACAGACAAAGAAAGGCTCCCCGTGTGCGGATGCCTACACGGGGAGACCTTACTCGCGTAGCAGTTTCCCTTAGACTGTGACGCTCACGGTCTTGATCGCCGCCTTCACCTGGGCCGCCATTTCCTGCGGGATTGAATCCAGTTTATGGCACTGCTTGGCGTGGGTGGCTACCAACTGCATCAGTTCCGCCTCCGTCTCAGCCCGCACCTGGAATCCGCAGCCGCCCGCCGGTTGGACATCCAGACATCCGAGTTGCTTGTATGGTTTCGTCGCCATGGTCCGTTCCTCCTGTGTGATGAGGTGAAGTAACAAGGTGTATAGTTCAGCACGTCAGCCAGGCCGGGTCAATACCACCTGACGGCTTCAGGTTGGCTACATGGAATAGAAGAATTCCTCCTTGACGACTTTCCCATTTTGAACCGTATAGAGACCTGTCTCGTCCATCGTCATGCGTTTCCCCGTGTGTTTCGGCGTGACGTCATACTTGAAATGCAGGACGAAGCGGTCGCCGTGGGGATAGGGCCCATCAACCGTACCGCCGTGGATTTCATGATTGTCAACCCACCATTGATTCTTTCCCTTGATCTTCGCGATTCCCCGTTGGCTCTGTGCCATGACCGGCATGGCACAGGGCTCGACGATTTCGATATCCGGTGAGTAAAAGCGATCGATCGCCTCCTGATTCTTGCCCTGCTTGCACAAGGCGACAAGTTCCTTGCCGATTTCTATGGTCGTCATGATGTTTCCTCCTCTTCCTGTGGTGGCGATGGCCTATCCGTTCTGATCTTGATGCCGATGTGGTGAAACATTCTCTTGGCGCGTCTCCTGCGCGCTCATCCCGCCATCACTCCCCCGTCGATAGGCAGAATGCTGCCGGTTGTCCAGCGTGACTCATCGGATGCAAAATAGATCGCAGCGTCCGCGACTTCCTCTGGCTGCCCCAATCGACCCATCGGATGGATGCCCTCGAATAACGCTTTAGCCTTCGGGTCCTTCAGCATCTCCTGGACCGGCGGGGTCAGTACGCCTGCGGGACAGATGCAGTTGCAACGGATGCCCTGCTTTGCATACTCGACCGCTACTGATTTGGTCAGCATAATCACGCCCGCTTTCGCCGCCTGGTACGCATGGGCCTGAAAGAAGGGGATGGCTTTCATCCCCGCGACCGTTGACACGTTGAGAATCGAGCCCCCGCCCTGCTTCAACATCAGCGGGATCGTGGCACGAATGAATCGGAATGTCCCTTTCAAGAACAAGTCGAGCGTCTCATCCCATATCTGGTCGGGCGTCTCATGGAGCGGCCCGGCATAGAACAAGTTGCCCGCGTTGTTCACAAGAATGTCGAGTTTCCCAAATGTTCGGACCGTGGATTCCACCGCTTCACGGACATCCGGTTCATTTGTCACGCTTCCCTGAAGCGCCAATGCATGGCCCTCCTGTTGCCCGATGGCGTTGACGACCCGCGCTAATTCCTCCTTCCGCCGGCCCGTGATCGCGACCTTCGCGCCCTCCCGCGCGAAGACTTTCGCAATCGCCTCTCCGATACCGGTCCCTCCGCCTGTGACGAGAGCCACTTTATTTGCGAGTCTCATGGGTGCACCCTCCTTGAGAGATGTGTGTTGAGTGTATCTCGCGGCATATTTCCACGCTGCAGTGAGCGATGAGTCTCTTATGCAATCATCACCAGTTCCTTCAGCCGTTGTTTTAATAAGTGATCCGGCTTGGACTTGCGAGTGGTTTGACGATGAGTCGCAATCACAGGATCGACGATCGCGCCGCAATTGAGGCAGCGCCAGCCTGAGATCTCATATCCCGCGGAGTCCAACTCAAGGTTGTCATACTGTTCTCGAACCATCAGCCCATCACAACGTTGGCATGTCATTGCGCACCTCCTCTTCCCGATGATCTTGAATGCGCTGAGTATTGAACGAACGTTCCATAATCGGTCAAAAAAAATATCGGTTCAGTCTAAGATCGAGAGCGCGGTCTCTGCCGTCTCATTTACCGCGTCAGCCGGCGCTCCAGCTTTGATCATCACAATGGTTCCTTGCAGCATCGTCGTGAGAAAGTGCGCCAGCGTCCGAGGATCTTTATCATTGCTCAATTCACCCTGCTGTTTGGCGCGGGCTAAGACCCGAAAGAATGTGTCTTCAGCCATTTTGAGGACCTGACGGAGTGTGTTCGCAATCTCTTTCTCATGCGGCGATAGTTCCATGATTGTGTTGGCGATGAGGCAACCTCGGCGTTGCGGATCGGCGAGGCCGCCTTCGATCATGTCATGGAAAAATTGGCGGAGTGTTGGGAGCGCCGGCCCCGGTTGATCGAGCAACGAGAATTTCTCGCCGACGAATCCGTGACAGTACCGGTCGATCACTTTTAAGAACAGTTGGCGTTTATCGCCGAAGGTGTCGTAAAGCGAGCCGCGATTGAGATCCATCGCGCTCAGCAAATCTTCCATCGACGTGGCCTCGTAACCCTTGTGCCAAAAGACCTGCATGGCCTTCTCGATCGCGTCGTCTGGATTGAATTCCTTCGGTCGGGGCATTGGGGACTCTCCTGCATTCCTAACTCGGTGAGTAAGGTAGCATATATTGGAATGATCGATCAATAATCAAAACTCAATCACCCTTTCTGCTGAATAGTGCCGTAATGAGGTGGCATGTACCGAGGTATGTATGGGATAGGGGACCATGTCCTATCCCCCTTTAGGGTCTCTATACAATAACCCCGGTGGTGTACTACAACGTCTCAACCAGCGAGGTGTCAGAATTCCAGTAGCCGGGAGAGATAGGTCCCTGTGACGGTGGAGAAGATTCATTGAAGCAGATCATCGAATACATACGGTCATACAGCAAAGCATTGCTACGGAAAATTGGCGTGCAGGTTGCGGAACACCCTCGTTCTGAAACCGTATGGCGGAGCGGAAGCCTTATTGAGGCCGAACGTCGGCGGGAAACACGGGTCCCGATGATTAGTCCCTGCACCTATGGCTTGATGCGCGCTGTGGATCGCGATGGCGTGATTCTCGAAGAGGGGCATGGTACGGCGGTGAACGATAGTTCGACCGGAATGCGACTTCTGCTTGGCATCGCTCCGTCCAAAGGGCAGCTTTTGGAAATTCACACCGGCGATTCGACTCTTGGGTATGCGATCAGTCTCGTAGAAGTCTGTTGGACAAAACCGCTGCGAAAAGACGAGGAAGGAGCGCTGTATCTCGTCGGCTGCCGCCAGAACTTCGGCACTATGTGCAGCGCAGCTATCTAGCCGCGACACGCATTTCTCCTAGCATCTTTTTGTGAACAGCCATCATTCTTGCCTGGTCAGTCTGGTTTCTTTTGTTTATCTGGTTGATTTGGTTCATCTGGTTAGTTTCGTGCCACCAAAAAACCAGACAGACCAGACAGACCAAATGAACAAGACAGGCTGGCGGAGCTTTTCAGCATCCTGCTAGAATCCCCCGCCATGGCGATCGAAACGTTCACCGCACAAGTTCAGTCCATCGAGAACCTCACCCACGATGTGCGTCGGCTGGATCTGAGACTGATCGAGCCGACGACGATCACATTCAAGCCCGGCCAGTTCATCTCGTTTGAGATGCCGGATCCGCAAACCGGACGGCTCCTCACGCGGGCCTATTCCATCGCCTCGCAACCCAGCCGATCGGGAGTCATCACGCTATTGTTCAATCTGGTATCGGGTGGTCCCGGTTCCGGCTTTCTGTTCCATCTCAAAGCAGGAGAGAAGACACAGTTCAAGGGGCCGGCGGGACATTTCTACCTGCGAGACGATCCGAATCGCGAATTGCTGTTTGTCGCCAGTGGCACCGGCATCGCGCCGATCCGGTCCATGCTGCTGGCGAACGCGGAATGTCCTAATCCGAGACCGGCGACTCTGTTCTGGGGACTGCGTAGCCAACGAGATCTGTACGAGCAGGAGGAGCTGGCTGAATTGACCAGGCAGACTCCAACCTTGACGGCCATCACGACACTCTCCCGTCCCGAGCCTGGCTGGTCCGGCTCATCAGGCCGCATTCTACGGTTGATCGAGGAACGGATCTCCTCGGTCAAGCATCTCGCCGTTTATCTCTGCGGGAACAGCGGCATGATTGCCGACGCTACAGCGTTGCTCCAGAAGAAAGGTCTCTGCCCCATCTATCGCGAAAAATACTACGACGGAGAAGGGGATGGAGGCTGATGATCTTCTGTGCTCGCGCAACGCGCGGTCGCGGACTCCCCTCGTTGAACGCGCGCAGTGGAAGATCAATCAGCTCCCATCCATGAGAGATGACGAGCGAGCTTGGAAGGAGCATTTATTTCTTAATAAGGTAAACATGTGAATCGCTTGAAAGACAAAGTCGCAATTGTGACTGGTAGCAGTAGCGGCATCGGCAAGGCAATTGCCTTGCGGTTTGGAGCCGAAGGCGCGAAAGTCGTCGTCACGGCCAGACGGATGGCGCTATGCGAGCAAACCGTCGCGCAGAGCGCCAAGGCCGGCGGTGAGGCCTGGGCAATACAAACCGATGTGGCCGATGAACGTCAGGTGGAACGACTAATCGAGGAAACAGTCAAACGCTATGGGCGGCTGGACATTCTCGTGAACAATGCGGGAATCGTTGCAGGCGGGCGATTAGCCGAGACGACGACCAAATCGTTCGACGAGGTGATGAACGTGAATCTGCGCGGCACGTTCTTCTGTTGCCGGGCCGGATTCACGCAGATGAAGAGGCAGGGCGGGGGGATCATCATCAACATGTCGAGCGTCGCCGGCGTGCAGGCCTGGGCGGGCACGGGCACCTACAGCGCATCGAAACACGGCATCATGGCGTTGACGAAGTCGCTCGCCGACGAAGGCCGCCCGTACCACATTAAAGTGAGTGCCATTTGTCCCGGTAGCGTGGCCGACGATCTGGTCGATGCCTCTCCGGAAGATATTCTCCGCAGCGAGAAGATCGACCCATTTGACGTGGCCGAAACAGCAGTGTACCTGGCGACACTCGGCAAGTATGCCGTGGTGCATCAGGTCGTCATCGATCGGTTAGGGGCTGATTGGTAGGGAGGGGAGCGGGCAGCCTAGTCGTCCTCCTGCTCGCGGAACGCGCACGCTCAGAAGGTGCTCGTACGACGCGCGCACTTGAGGATCGACCAGGCTGCCCTTGAGGGGGCATAGGGAGACTTCCCGAATGAGCGCAGTGAAGATTGCGATCATCAGAACACGGAGGAGTCAATCGATCGGTATACATCGTCCGTGAAGCGTGGAGCGTTCTAGCAGAGACGAGATGCGCTTCACGAGTGACTTGTCTAGTTAGTGCTTTTGTTATCAGCTCTTGTTCCCAGCCTCTTGCCCTGCGTCTTCCAGAAACGCCTTCTTTCTTCCAATTCACCATTCAACATTCCACATCCTCCGGTCTGAGGATCGCGCGGCGTTGCTGAGAAGGGTGGCGATGTCGGTCGGGTTATGACAGGCAGTTGCTTGTCTCATTCGTGATGTAGGCTGCCCCCTCTACCCGATGCAGCACTTCCTGCCCAGGCCTGCATGCGCCAGCGAAGAGCCGCAATAGTATCAATGCATTACAGGGCATCAGAGACCAGGCGGAGGGCATGGCATATGCTCATGAATGATGCCATGGCATTGCCTGAATAATGGCACACAGGAACACAGAGGAAGGGAGGTCATTATGACTCCTCGAGCATACAACGTGAGGCTTGGAGAAATCGTATTGTCCGTTGCAGTATTTGCGGTGATCGGAGCGTCTTTTTCAGAAGTAGTCTGGTCTCAAGGTGCAAGGCTTATGGCACGCGATCCCGGTGTTCGCTCAGGGCCTTACGGGGCTGGTGGGCCGCTCTCAGATCTGACCGAGTTCCAAAAGCAGTTGTTTGAGGCTGCGCGTGAAGACTTTGAAGAAGTGCAGTCGGTTCGAGGCACGATTCCCAACACGGAGCTTGGTCTCGGGCCGCGCTTCAACCTGGACAGTTGCGCCGGCTGCCATTCTCACCCGGCTATTGGGGGAACCAGTCCGTTTGTGAATCCGCAGGTCGAGGTGGCGAAAAAAGAAGGCGCGAACAACGAGATCCCGTCGTTTATTAAGAAAGACGGTCCGGTGCGCGAAGCCAGATTTAAGTTTAATCCGGACGGTACGCCCGACGGCGGAGTCCACGCGCTCTTTACGATCGCTGGGCGAGACGATGCGCCAGGCTGCGGGCTCCATCAGCCGGATTTCCGCACAGCGGTCGCCCGTCAGAACGTGGTGTTCCGCATTCCGACTCCGCTTTTCGGGGCAGGGTTGATCGAAGCCATCGACGACGATGTGCTCCTTGCCAATATGGCGGCGCATAGCGCCATAAAGCAGTCGCTCGGCATTCGTGGCCGGGCGAATAGGTTAACGGGCCGTCCAAACACCAGCGGAAATGACGGAACGATCACCCGCTTCGGGTGGAAAGCCCAGAACAAGTCGCTCGAAATATTCGCAGCCGAGGCCTACAACGTCGAACAGGGAGTCACGAACGATCTGTTCCCCCAAGAGCGTGATGAAGCGTCGGCCTGTCTGTTCAATGCGACACCAGAGAATCGAACCAACTTCGACGCCACAGAACCTCTCGAAGTGCCCAGCGACGTGGTGAAGTTCGGGGTGTTCATGCGCTTCCTCGCACCTCCGACGCCCGCGTCCGACACAGACACCATCGTCAGGGGCCGGAGGTTGTTCGAAGATGTCGGCTGCACAATGTGCCATACGCCGACGCTCCATACCGGTAAGAAAATAGCCGTTGAAGCGTTGCAGGACAAAGATATCAACCTGTACTCCGACCTGATGCTCCATAATATGGGGCCAGGCTTGGCCGATGATGTGAGCCAGGGCAACGCCGGGGGGGATGAATTCCGCACATCGCCCTTGTGGGGCCTCGGGAAGCGAATATTTTTCCTCCACGACGGGCGCGCAAAAGATCTGCTCGAAGCAATTCAGACCCATGCGAGCTCCGGCGCCGGACACTATCTGCCGTCGGAAGCGAATCAAGTGGTTGGGCAGTTCAATCGGCTCAACGAGATCGACAAGCAGCATCTGCTGAACTTCCTTCGTGCCTTGTGAGCCAGGGTTTGTGAGCGGAGATTGTCTCGTCTCTTCGCAGGGAAGGTACAGAAGGGGAGGAACATGACAATATCCCAAATCGGCAAGATCGTGGCTCTCTTCGCGATGCTGTTCGTGCTGTCCTCCCCGCAGGGGCTTTTTGCGGAGGGATTGCGCGGAGGATTCGATGAGGCGTTCGGTCCGCGGATCCATCCGCAGACAAGGTCGGCTCCGCCGGAAGTCAAGCATCGCCCTCGCCACGGGATGGATCGAGCCACTGCTGTCCGTCATTGGAACCAGATCGCTATCGATGCCAGTGGTCTCGATCACACGCCGGTCGCCTCGGGAGAGACCCGCGTGTTTGGCGAACAACTCGGCCCTGACCGTTCGAGCCGGGCGATGGCCATCGTCCACCTCGCCGTCTTCGAAGTCGTGAATGCGATCGAAGGGAATTATACGAGTTACATCGGACTGGCTCCGGCGAAGGTAGGCGCGTCGCTCAACGCGGGTGTCTCCCAAGCGGCTTACGATACGCTCGTGGCGCTCTTTCCCTCACAAACGGCGGCCTTTGACACCGTTCTTGCGGAGAGCCTGAGCGAGATTCCGGACGGGCGAATGAAAGCCAACGGGATCGCATTAGGGAAGCGTGCCGCTGCCGCCATCCTCGCCGCGCGTGCCAACGATGGGTCACAGCATAGCGAACCGCGTGTCGGCATCGAGTTTCTTACGAGCAACGATCCGGGCAAGTGGCGGCAGGATCCCATCAGCCAAATCACGCTCGCCTTGGGCGCCTATTGGGGTGAGGTCAAACCTTTCGTGCTCGAACGAGGCGATCAATTTCGGGCGCCGGTGCCGCCCAGGATCGACAGTGCCGCCTATGCCGCCGCCTATAACGAAGTGAAGATGCTGGGAGGCGACGGCGTTGTCACTCCCACGATCCGCTCGGCGGAACAAACCCAGATCGGAATCTTCTGGGCCTACGACGGCACGCCGAGTTTGTGTGCGCCGCCGAGGCTCTACAATCAGATCGCTATGCGAATTGCGAACAAGATGGGCACCGATACCGACGTGTTAGAACTGGCCCGCCTCCTGGCTCTTGTGAATGTCGCCATGGCGGACGCCGGTATCGCCGTGTGGGAATCCAAATACTATTATCAATACTGGCGGCCGGTCACCGGCATTCGAGAGTCCGACGAACACACGGGGCCGAGCGGCTTGGGCGACGGTAATCCTGCTACGGCTGGAGATCCGACCTTTTCACCCCTCGGCGCGCCAGCCAGTAATCTCACGGGGCCGAACTTTACGCCTCCCTTTCCGGCCTATCCCTCCGGCCATGCCGGGTTCGGCGGGGCGCTCTTCGAGATGCTCCGGAACTACTACAAGACCGATCGCATCCGATTTACCTTCATCTCGGACGAGTTCAATGGGGTGACGCGTGATCACGCCGGCAACCTACGGCCACTTGTGGAACGCAGTTTCTCCTCCCTCTCGCAGGCAGAGGAGGAAAACGGACAGAGCCGCATCTATCTCGGCATCCACTGGTCGTTCGACAAAACCGAGGGGATCGCGCAGGGCCGCCGCGTGGCCGAATACGTATTCAAGAACATGTTGCGACGGCGCCAAGGACGGTAACGACCCATCGAGTATCTCGTTGCACGTCTTGGGCAACAGGAGAACATCGGGCAGGATGCTCAAAAAGGCTGTCAGCAAGGCCGCAGCGAGTGAAGGCCCGAGGCGTACCCTTGCGGTACGTTGAGGGCCTGAACGATGCGAGAACGCCGCATGGGAAAAGGCGCGTCTCGGCGCGCCAGGGTCGGGCGGGTGAGAAGGTGACTTTTTCAGCATCCTGCTAGCGATACTTGGCGAAGCAGATGAGATCCAGGTGATGCGAATCATAGTCGGCAGCTCCTGGCGGGTGCTCGCCGTCCGGGAAAATCATAATGGTCTACCGCTGATTTGACGGCCAGGTCGAGTGAGGACCGAACGAAGCGCGGTGTTGAGAGGCTTTACCTTTCTATGATAAGGTAAAGCGCATCAGGAGGACCGTATGGCCGTTCAAAAACTCAGCAGCAAAAATCAAATTGTCATTCCAAAGGAAGCGCGGCAGGCGATGGGAGTGAAGGGCGGTGACGAGTTGTTGGTTGTGGTGAAGGATGACCTGACCCTCGTCATGCCCAAGCCCAAACGCTATGCACGCACGTTGCAGGGGCTTGCCAAGGGTACCTACCCGCCAGGCTATCTCAAGCGAGAACGCCGTTCATGGTAGAGGGCTCCTCCGTGCAGGGCCTTCCCGGCGAACGCGAACGAATCGGGATTGACACCAACGTCTTCATCTATTTCCTCGAAAACCATCCCCGATACGGAGCGTGGTGCGTTTCCTTGTTCGACCGAATCGAGCGAGGGCACAATCCGGCCGTGACATCGACCGTGACTCTACTGGAATTGCTGGTCCAGCCCTATCGTGAGCAGAAAGAGGAACTCGCGCAGAAGATATTCGCCCTCACCAGTACGTATCCGAAGATCGAGTGGGTTCCTGTGACGATGAACTTGGCTGATCGAGCAGCCGAACTGCGTGCTCGTTACCGCCTCAGCACGCCGGATGCCATTCAGCTTGCCACGGCCATTAGCCACAGAGCCGGCCGCTTCTACGGGAACGATCGGAGCCTGCGGCGGGTAAAGGAGATCGAATGCGTCATCGTGGATGATGTGATCTAATCATCCCACTCTTCTTCCAGCTAGTTCTAATCGTTCGTGAAACGGAAGCGATCTCGCGAGATCCACCTTGCGAGGCACAGTTCTTACTCCTGCCATGCGCCATGAGGTATCAGTCATCAGCGCTCGGCTTTAACAGGCTGCGGAAAAACTACTGTGGCACCGTGAAAATTCAATGATCCGCACGTCCAGGGCAATAGGAGAGGATTATCGGACAGGATGTTCAAAAAGGCCATTCAGCAAGGCCGCAGCGAGTGAAGGCCCGAGGCGTACCCTTGCGGTACGTTGAGGGCCTGAACGATGCGAGAACGACGCATGGGAAAAGGCGCGTCTCGGCGCGCCAGGGTCGGGCGGGTGAGAAGGTGACTTTTTCAGCATCCTGCAGGGCGGTACTTGGCGAAACAGATAAGATCCAAGTGGTCGTAGTGATCGGGGAGAATTGTTTCCGCCTTGTAGCCGAGGCTCATGAACAGGTGGATGTTCCGGGCTGTGCGGAGCATGGTGCAGGCAAAAAATTTATGGGCATCGGTCGCAACCGATTCGATTTCCCGTATCAGCGCTTTCCCCACACCCCTACCCTGGTGGGCGGGAATTACGGATAACAGCCGGATAATACAGACGCCAGCCACGGTCCAAAAGCGGACCGATCCCACCACCACTCCCTCCTCCTCCGCCACGAAGATGTGCTTCTCTTTGGCATCTTCCCTGAGACTATCGAGCGTTTCCGTGGTCCATCCGCTCACTTGATAGACATTGGCATATTCCCCGAACGCGGCCTGCTGCACGTGAAGTAGGGCTGCGAAATCCGCTTCGGTTGCTGGTCTGATGTGAATCATAAACGGTGCGTCAGGTTGGTGCTCCTCACCTCGCACACGTGAGGATATCAAAGCCTGGCCATATCTTCTATCTGACCCGCGCAGGTAGACGTAGACATGGATCTGACCAGCCCTGAAAATGTAGAATGTCATTATTGTTCGATTCAAAAGAGGAAAATGGGATAGCGGGGAAGAAGCATCATAAGAAAATGGTCCTCGATGCGCGCAGTCAGGATGGGATCATCAGAATACAAAGGAGGTCAGGCCATGGCGTGGGGATCGGATACGAATACGGACGAGGAGCTGGAAAAGCTGGCGGCTGTGCGTGGGTATTTTCTAGAACAGTTTCCCGGTGCCTCGATTCGTGATTCGTACGATGCCGGCAGAATGGCGCAGGTGTTTCGGGTCGAAACAGACGATGTCGGTGGGCCGCGTGATGCGGTCGTCTCGACCGAATTTCTCGAAGAATATGTGCCTGAGAAAATGGGAAAAGCGTTGATCAGCTGGCGAGTTGCGGAACATCTTCGCGCAGCGAAGGGCGGAGAGGTGCTGCTCACAAGTTGGGGGGTGGAAGAAAAAGAGGATGGATAGCGAGGCAGCTGGCATGGTCTCTGTGCTCGCAGAGCCCCCACGATGAAGCGGTGGTCGCTCGATGCGCGCAATGGAGACCACACCAGCCGCCTCGCTGAATACGGGTGAGGGGTAGGCCTCGTTGGACGCGCGCAGTGTCCGACCCCGCCTTCATCTGGACTAGCACCGAATAACCAGGTAACTGGCGACATAAAAAATACACGAATTTCCTCACGTGATCCACGCAATCTCTCTTGCGCGTTCTCTTCGCGCCTCCTACAATTAGCTTCCCTGAGAGGCTCTTCATGCTGTAAGCCCACCTGTGTCAATCGAGGAAGAACATGCGCAGAAAAATCTTTCGCGGCTATAACGTCCTCACCATCACATGGGTTGTGTGCCTGCTCTTCGTGCTTGGCGGATGCTCTATTCTGCCGGGTCACTGGCGGCCAGGATGGAATCAGCAGTGGCCCGCCGACAAACCGGTGCCCGACACAGCCGGCTCATGGAAGTTGACCGAACTCGAATCGAATGACGGCCGGCTTGTCGCGCTGGCCATCTCTGGCGGCGGGAGCCGAGCCGCCAACTTCGGCGCCGCCGTCATGTTGGAACTCCGGCAGCGGGGTTTGCTGGAACAAGTCGATGTGATTTCAGGCGTGTCCGGTGGAACGCTCCCGGCCGTGTACTACGGACTCGGAGACAAGGCCGGAGCATTTACCGAACCGGCGGTCCGTGAGGCCTTGGGCTACGATTTTCAGAGCAGTTGGATTCGCCGGTGGTTTCTACCGCAGAACATCTTTCGCTATTGGCTGTCCGACTTCACCCGCTCGGATATCATGGTGCAAGTCTTCAACAACAACCTGTACCACGACGCTACCTTTGCAGACCTTCAGCCGCATCCCAAGATCTTGATCAATTCGACCGTCCATAACAATCACACCAGGTTCACGTTTACGGATGATCGCTTCGCCGCACTCCATTCTGTGCTCGCCCCCTATCACGTCGCCAATGCCGTGAATGCGTCATCCGCATTTCCCGGCGCATTCCAGGACGTGACCCTGCAGTGGTATATGGAGCCGACGCAGTTCTTGCACCTCTATGACGGCGGCCCCATCGACAATCTAGGCGTGCAGGCAATCACCCAATACATGAATCGGAACGTGTTAGGCACGTCGCTCGATCGGCTGTTTCCCAAGGGCTGTGTCATTTTCGTCATCGACGCCACGCCATCGAGTGACCATACCGAGCTCGACTCGAAGCAGTCCAGTCGGTCCTCCATCGACTATTTCGTCGACACCAATGCGCTCGATGCCACGGATGCCATGTTGATCGAATCCCGCCGCTCCCTGCTCGAGAGATTGGGCATCCCGGTCGAGAAGCAGGATCGGGATCCGAGGGGCCGGCTCCCGGTGAACGATCTCCGGCAATGCAGCTGCGAAGTCCGCCATATCTCACTTCGGCACCTGACCTATGCCGAAGTATCCGAAGCGAATGAGGAATTGGCCGAACGTGTGACGCGAATTAGGACAAAGTTTTGGCTTGCCGACGGAGAACAGAACGATCTCTTCCAAGCCGCCAAGGTCATCATGCAGATGCTCGACGACAAACAGCTCTTGACGGAGCCGTCATTTAAGGTTCGATGTGGTAGCGGACCAACACAGAAACCACCAGCGTAGTGTGCGGCGATTGTCGTCGATCAGGACTGGTCAAAATCCTGAATCTGCTTGCGGGATGTGGGGTCAAGTGGCACACCTAGACCATGAGCGTGATAGGGAGAAGGGCCTGGATCAGCCTGAGTGGGAGTCTGTGTTTGGCCGTTGCCCTGGCCTCGTGTGGAATCCTGCCCGTCAGCTCAACAGACAAAAAAAGCGATCGAGTTGCCGTCGACGCGAGCGTCGTGCAGTCTCTTCAACGACAAATCAGAGATCGAGAAAAGCGCATTGCGGAGTTAGAGGCCCAGTTGGATGCCTTGAAGGTGATCGATCAGGACATGGAGAAACGGAGACAGTCCGTCCGGCCACCCGCCACGTTGACGCCTATCGAGTGACCATTGTTACAAACCCGCCTTGCTGCACCCCACACAATGTAAACTGTACCAGTACCCGTCGATCAGGACGTGGTGGAAATACTCCCCCGAATGTGAAGGGGACAAGCCTTGAGAGCTCTTGAGTCGGGACACTCCCTCACGCTGCCTCCGTCTGGGCATTTGCGCCCGCTAGGTCCCGCTGGTGCACAGAAAATCATCGCGAGCGTCCTGCTCGGGGGACTCTTGACCGTCCTGCACGCGGCACCCGCTCTGGCGGGGATGGAATTCTCGCCGTCGTCGGTCGGGAAAGGGGTGCTCTTAGTGGCCAGCCCATCGCTGGAAGATCCAAACTTCCGCCAAACTGTCGTGCTCGTCGTGGAGCATGGGTCTGAGGGAACCGTCGGGCTTATTCTGAATCGTTCCACGAACGTCCTCCTGTCCAAGGCATTGCCGGACATCACCGTGCTCAAGGGGACCAGCCACCGGCTGTTTGCGGGTGGGCCGGTCGAGCCAACCCGCTTTCTTTTGTTACTCCGACTCAAGGAGCCTCCAGCAGACGCACGATCGGTCTTCGACGGGGTCTATCTGGGGCGCACACCAAAGGTTCTAGAACGCATCATTACAAAGGCCAAACCGACAGAAACTTTCCGGGCCTTTGCCGGATTTTCCGCGTGGGCTCCGCGGCAGCTGGAACTTGAGATGCATCTGGGGGCGTGGGCGATCTTGCCGGCAGATTCGATCGGTATTTTTGACAAAGATCCCGCCGTACTCTGGTCAGACTGTATCAGTCTGCTGCAAGCGCCGAGGGTGGTGGGGGTAGCCTGGTCGGTCCCTGTGCTCGCGGAACGCGCGCCCTGAGAAGGGCCTCGTTCGAGGCGCGCACGTTGGGACCGATCCAGGCCACCCCTTGAAAGGAGTTACGAGCAAGCTTGGAAGGGGAGAGGGGGCGGTCTGGTCTATCCCTCGTGCTCGCTGACCGCGCACAGAAGACCAATTAGATTGTCAGACCAAGGGCCGTGCTCGGTCAATGCGCGCAGTGACGGACGGTCTGGCTGTTCCCATACGAGTTGCAGTCGTGGCGTTAGAAAACCATTGCAGAACCTGTTGCGAAATGTTGACAGACTCAGGCCTAGAACGTAGGCTGTGCTCGCACAGGAATGGTCCAGCGGATCGCAAGAGGAGTGTGAGTGATGGCAACGGTCTCTCAATTAGGCGCACAGCGAAAGCTTCGGCGATACATGGACGCCCTGCGCCGGGAATTACCAAGACTGCGGACTAGGTTTCATGTCCAGTACCTTGGCCTGTTCGGTTCGTATGTTCAGGGGAAGCCCCGGAGAGACAGCGATCTCGATGTGCTCGTCGAGTTTACCGAGGAGCCAAGCCTGTTTGAGTTTATCAAGCTGGAAGACCACTTGTCGTCACTGTTGGACGTCAAGGTGGATCTGGTGATGAAGGGTACACTCAAACCTCTGATCGGCAGGCACATTCTGAGCGAGGTTGTGGGCCTGTGACTCGCAAACGTGAGTTTCTCGATTACCTGGCCGATATTCAGGACGCGGCACGGAACATCTCGCAGTTTATCGCTGGCATGACGTGGGCCCAGTTTGCGCAGGACCAGAAAACCATCTATGCCGTGGTCAGAGCGTTCGAGATCATCGGTGAAGCGGCCAAGAAGGTTCCACTGTCTGTACGCAAGCGACATGCGAAGGTCCCTTGGAAGCAGATGGCCGGGATGCGGGACAAACTCATCCACGAGTACTTCGGAGTAAACCACCAGGTCTTGTGGAAGACGGCCCAAGAGGATATTCCCCCGGTACAACGGCTCATCGGGAAGGTCGTGAAGGAAGAATCTGATAGAGCGCGCCGAAGCCGGTGACCGAATAACACTTCCTGCGACAGTTCTTAAACCCGTCATTCCTCATCCGTAAATCGTAGGTGTGCCAGGCGAGATGTGTACGACAGGTGCCACTCGCACAGATGAAATTTCCAGTCAGCCTCAATTCTCTCGCAAGTCCCACGCGAACAGCAAAATTCGATTCACGAAGCCAGCCTCATGAGACTCACGAGCGACGCGCGCAGTAGAAGATCAATCAGCCCCATCCCTGAGGGAGAACGAGCAAGCTTGGAAGGGGAGAGGGGGCGGTCTGGTCTATCCCTCGTGCTCGCTGACCGCGCACAGAAGACCAATTAGATTGTCAGACCAAGGGCCGTGCTCGGTCAATGCGCGCAGTGAGGGATAGATCCAGACCACCCCCTTGAGAGGAGGCACGAGCAAGCTCTGAGGGACCATTTATATAGTTGGACGCGCGCAGTAGAGATCAATCAGCCCCCATCCCTAAGAGAGGACGAGCGAGCTTGGAAGAGTGGGAGGGGAACAGCCAGACCATCCGTCTTGCTCGCTGAGGCCGCACGATCGGAATGTGCTCCCTCGATGCGCGCAATGAAGGGCAGTCTGGCCGCTTCCCTTTCGTCCGGACGGTTGAGTATCAGTGGGTTGTTGATTATCTAACTTCCGCTAAATACCCGTATTGTTTCTGAAGAAGTCGGCACGATCGCTAGCAACAAGTAGCCTGTCCCCGCTTCACTCCAATCATGGAGCTTGAGGCGCCGAATGTATTATTCGGCCATGCTGACGCCCGAGCCACCCATTTCCTTCGGGATGTCTCTCATCTTTGGCAACCCGTCCTTCATTCGCAGCTTCGTCTCTTCATAGTTGACATGGATGCCGGCGTGGTACGGAAAGTCCGGAATGACTGCCGCATAGACGTCGGTGAGTCCCCAGCTGGGATGCTCGGTGAAGATGTGGCCTCCGCATGTCTTACACCATTTGCGATAACTGAGAGGCGTCTTGTTGTAGGTGCCGATGTTGTCTGCTCCCTGCGTGAGCTGTACCGTTTCGGGTTTCCATAACGTGAAGGCGTTGACTGGCGCTGCCGACCAGCTTCGACAGGACTCACAATGGCAATACCCCATTGCGGCCGGCTCACCGCTGACTGTGAACTGAACTGCGCCGCAAAAGCAGCTGCCTCTGTAAACTTTTCCGTTACTCATGATGCACCTCCTTGGTGGCTTGCACTCATATTAACGTATCTTGGGTGCCTTCTCTTCTTTTTTAAGCTGAACATCGAGAGCTTCTTGTGCGGGCTGGTCACAATCGTGTTCGCGTCATGAAGGTAGGGCTTGTATCTTTCCGGGAAATCGGCACCAGACCATTTGAACCCATCGAACCTCAATGGATCATTCCGATTCACGAGCCCGATGGGGCACACCATTGCACAGGCCAAGCCGACCGAAACCTTCCGGGCTTTTGTCGGATTTGCCGCATGGGCCTCGAGGCAACTGGAAGCTAAGATGTTTGTGGACGGGTGGGGGATCTTGCAGGCAGATTCGGTCGGAATCTTTGAAAAGGATCCGGCCACTCTCTGGCAGAACTGTCTCAGCCGGCTCCAGGGGCCGAGGATGGACTGGGTAGCCTGGGTAGTCCCCTTTGCTCACGGAACCCCCACGATGAAGTGGTGGTCGCTCGATGCGCGCAGTGGAGACCACACCAGTTGTCTCTCTTAATAGAGGTGAGAAAGTTGCCAGCGCAAAGCATGTATTTCTGGATGGCCACTGTTGACATGGCGCGCCTCGAAAAGTAGCCTGTTCTCGTTTTCCGACGCAGATACTCCATCTTTTTTGAATTCGAATCATCCTTGTAAGCCTTGGAGCTGAATGTCAACACGACTTAATCTTGAAGACATGCATGAGCGACATCGAGCGCTGACTCCATCAATAGCCGGTGGCTATCAAGAAGCTGCCGGCGTATGCTTTAGTCGCCACCACACACCGCCTGCACAGGTTGAGCTGGAAGACAATGGTGCTAAAAGTACTAAAGAAATTACATGGCCTGTCCCTAACGCCCGCACGTTGGACGCCTGGGTAAATAAGACGGATACTACGGAGGCTGGCGCATACGGGTGTGTGATTGCTGGTGTGGAGGAACTCCGAGGCCTGATTGCCGTTCGGCGTGCCGAAACAGGGACGGGCGCAGATTATTATGTTGGCTTTCCTGGAGCGGGTGTAACGGATCTGGAAGATTGCATTCGCCTTGAAGTGTCTGGTGTTGACACCGGTGACTATCGTGAGGTTGAGAAGCGCCTACTTCAGAAGATTAGACAGGCAAGGGAAGGCAATAGTAACCTGCCAGCTCTGGCAGGTGTGATTGGTTTCATGTCAAAGATTTTGGTGATCAGAGATGTTCAGGAGATGGCATGAGTTGGGATCGACATCACTCCCGCAGTGAGAGCCTTGCGGCTGAAGCTGGCATCGCAAGGCGAACTGGAAATTCCACGCAGGCAGAAGAGCTTTATCGACAAGCGGCAGCAGCAGAAAGGGAGGCTCTCGATAGTGTGCCTGGTGACAAGCAGCGTACTTGGGGCATCACAGCAGTTAGCGCCGTTGCCCTCTGGTACAAGGGACGTGAGTACAAGATAGCTGAGCAACTTGCGTATCGCTGTTTGGCACTCGAACAAATTCCATCATTTGCAGAAGCCCAACTGCGAGACCTTCTTCAAGTAATCTGGACAGCATACGCCGCAGAGCAAACCGGTGTGCGGTTTGTCCCCGGAGATGTCCTGGTTTCGGTCAAGGGTGGCCAAGTCATTCATGGCGGTGCACCCCTTGATCTAATCGTTCGGAAGGTGGAAGGCATACAAGCAGTTCTCTTTCGCACGGTTGAAATGTTGTTAGACCGTCCATTTCGTAAACATGGAGGCCCTCCCCTTGATGTGCAGTCGATGTTTAAGCCGTGGCTCTTCCAAGCGCCTGCAGGCAGCTATCAGTTTGCTGTGCGAGTTCAGGAGCCAGAACAGCAGGGATTATATGCAGACGCGCGTCCAAAGGTGGAACGCGTTACGGCAACATTTTTTCAAGTTCTGCAAGCCACCGCCGGTAACCCTGAAACGGATTTACCGACTCTGGTTCAAGACCCTCTCTATCGCGGGGCGTTCCTCAGTCTTTCGCGGAACCTCGCGCCCACTGGTAAAACATTTGAACGCCTTGAGGTGCGAGACGCAAGTGCACCAACCGAACCGGTTGCTTCTTTTGCTCTAGAAACAAGACAGCTAATTAATGCTGCACTTCGGAAGGCGAAGCCTGCACGAGCTATGGCTTTTAGTGATGAGGCTGCAACTATTGAAGGGACTTTGCGCGCTGTCCATCTAGACGAAGATTGGCTTGAAGTGGCGACAAACGATCTTCCTCCTAATCACATTCGCGTGGATGAGGCCAGCGATGCCCTTGACGATGTTGTTGGGCCGATGGTCAATCACAAAGTCGTAGTGACAGCTGTTCGGCGTGGGGCCAAGTATCTCTACCGAGACATTGAGCTTGAGGAGTGAACATAAATATCGGAAATGACTCCTGCTAAGATTTTCAATCCGCTCATCGAATAGTTAGATATTTTGTGAGCAAAAGTTGAGGGGTGAGGCATGCGCCTTCCACTCCATTGCGGAATCTAATATT
>JACQEY010000135.1 GCA_016200355.1 Nitrospirota bacterium | reverse complement strand
GACTGTGCCGCCATGAATGACAATTTTCATGCTTCGCCTGGCTCTCTCTTACCGCGCAGGATAACTACAGTCATCTCGCCCCTACCTGCCTCGCCGCTCGCACACGTTTCGGAGGCTGGGCTTCCCGCTCGCGCTCGGCCGACTCATCCCGCAGCTCTTTTCCCTGGGCCGTCAAGAGATAGAGAAGCGCCATCCGCACTGCTACTCCGTTCGTCACTTGATCGAGAATGACCGAATACGGGCCATCGGCAACCTGCGAGTCAATCTCAATGCCACGGTTCATGGGTCCAGGATGCATAATCAGGACATTCGCCTTGGCCTCAGCCAAAGCCTTGGGGGTGATACAGAAGTGACGGGAGTAGCCTTCCACACTGGGCAAGAAATTCCGAGCCTGACGTTCTCGCTGTAAACGCAGCGCCATGACGACATCCGCATCGGTCAAGCCAGTCCGCAAGTCGGTATGCAATTCAGCACCCCACAGACGAAACTCTGGAGGCAACAAGGTCGGCGGACCAACCAGGCGCACGCGCGCACCCAAAGCCGTCAGCGCCAGAACATTGGAGCGCGCCACCCGACTATGGAGGATGTCGCCGACAATCGCCACTGTCAGCCCGGCAAACTCCCCTTTGCGCTCGCGTATGGTCAGCAGATCAAGCAAGGCTTGGGTGGGATGTTCATGGGTTCCATCACCCGCATTAATGACCGGACAATCGACCAAGCGAGCTAACAGATGCGGCGCTAGACGCTTGGCCGCGATCTCGAACGAGGTACGGGTGCGAGTACTCGACTCATAGAAAAGGTTGATGACCGTCTTGCCGCGCAGGGTCGGCACTTTCTTGACCTCACGCTCGGAGATTTCCCGAAACGACTCCGCTGTATCGAGCAAGAACAGCAACTCATCTTTGCCGAGGCCCTCAATTCCGAGGAAATGGCGGTGGGTGAACGTCATCACTTTAGCCCTCACTCAATCACCACTTCATCGACTCCGTCGTGCTCGACTAAGCGCACATGGACGTGTTCGTCCCGCGCGGTGGGAAGATTTTTCCCCACATAATCGGCCCGGATCGGTAACTCGCGGTGGCCACGGTCAACCAACACAGCCAGTTGAATGCTGCGCGGCCGACCGAAATCAATCAGAGCGTCCAACGCCGCACGCACCGTGCGGCCGGTATAGAGGACATCATCCACCAGCACGATACGCAAATCGTCTACACTAAACGGGATATCGGTGCCGCGGACCTCAGGTCGCGTCCGATTACGACCCATATCGTCACGGTACAGGGTAATATCGATCACCCCACACGGCAGCGCGACTCCTTCGCCTCTCTTGATCTCCGTCGCCAGCCGCTGCGAGAGATACACCCCGCGCGTGTAGATACCTACTAAGGCGAGGTGATCCGTATCGCGATTTTTCTCGAGGATCTCATGGGCAATACGGGTAAGCGCTCGCTGAATTGCCACTTGGTCCAAGACTACTCGTGCAGGTTTCATGTGTCTCGATGGGAGCAGGCAAAAAAAAGGCCCCCTTGGATTTCCAAGGAGGCCTGAGTGTTCGTATGCAGTACAGTAATGAATTTCATTTTTTACCTTTCCTAACCTCTCTGGGCTAGATTAAAAGGTCGTGTTTTTCTAGCTCCCTTTAGCGCTGCTGTCAAGCCATTTGGAGGAGCAAGGCATGTCACAAGCGAGAAAACAGGCGAGAGAGCAACCTGTCAACGGCTACGTGGCTAACACTTGATGAGATCAAGAGGCAAGAGGGAGGTGCAGAAAAACCTCCCTTGGCGTTCTCTATGAAATGAACCGGGGCTTCCCGGATTTCATCCGGGCAACCGTTCCTTTGTTCACGGTTGCAGATACGTCGAACTAGGAGCCGGGGCAGGCGCGGGCTGCGCATACGGTCCGCTGTCAATGGGGATGAACGGCTTGGTCCCGTCAAGCGTTTCAGGAGTAATGAAATACGAACCACCGACCGTTGGTCGCCAGACCGCTTCCGCTGCCCGTTCATTACCGCCGGTTGCCCAACCGCTGATCCCACCCAAGAGCGCGCCGGTGATTCCCATAACGAGCTTCACCGGGAAATACACGAGGCTCAGCACCGGCGCTGCTATCCCTTTGGCAAACTCTCCGCCCGTCGTGGGCGCGGCTTGCTGCGCCAGGCTCACTCTAGGAATCAGGATCACTAACAGCAAAAGTCCAACCAATAACCGCCGCATAACCTCCTCCTTTCTTCCCGCAGGACAGAAAATACTTTTGCAAAATAGAACTCAGACGCAGGATTTGCAATAATGCACGGGCACGGGCGCAGGGCGAACGCATCTAAATCTGAAAGGCCAATACAATCAAACGGTTACAAATTCGCCCCTCGAACGGCCTCATTACGTAAGTGCTAAGTATCCTTAATGTTTTGAAATTAGGTGCGTTTGCCCTAGGCACGGGCGCTCATGAGCAAAGTTTTTTTCACTTCTGCCGATAATCTTTCTAGGAGTAAGTGATGACCGTCAGAACGAAAGACCCGACAGTTCTCAGCTGGCCGTACACTTTGGGAGGTGCCTTGTTCGGCTTCCTCTTTCCGTTGAGCGCTCTTGCCTTGGATTATCTGAATCAAGGTATGCCTTTGACCTGGGCGAGCGTGATGAAAGTCCATCACACCAACCCCTTACATTGGATTCTCGACACCACTCCGTTCTTCTTCGGCCTCTGTGCCTTTGTGGTGGCAGCTCGGGTTAAACAACTGCATGCCGCGCGTCAGCGGATGGAGAAAGCCTTAGAGCGGAGTGAAGCACGATTCCACCGTATGGCGTCGAACCTACCAGGGGGCATGATTTTCCAGTTTCTCACGCATGCGGATGGGTCAATGGAGCTTCCCTATGTCAGTCCAAGCTGCCGTGAGCTGTATGGGTTGGAACCGGAAGAACTGCAACGCAATCCCGATCTCCTGCTGGCTGTGGTCCATCCCGAGGACGAGGACATTCTTCGTCAGACGAGGGCCGTTGCTACTCAGACACTCTCGCCTTGGCGCTGGGAAGGGCGGGGGATCATGGACGGAACGCTGAAATGGATCCAGGGGGCAGCCCGTCCCGAGCGGCAACCCGATGGCCATATCTTATGGGATGGCCTCCTAATGGATATCACCGACCGCAAGCAAGCCGACGCGGCGTTACGGGAGAGTGAGCAGCGCTTCAGGACCCTCTGTGTCGCCTCTCCGGTCGGCATCTTCCAGATCGACGCTGACAATCACTGCACCTACGTCAATGAACGTTGGCAGGAAATCTCTGGGATGTCTCTCGAAGAAAACCTCGGCAACGGCTGGAGCCAAGGGATTCATCCGGAAGACCGCAAGCGGGTGTACACGCAGTGGTGGGAAGTCGCGCGCCAAGGGCAGGAGTTTTCCTTAGAATTCCGCATCCTTACCCCGCAGGGAGCAGTGCGCTGGGTACACGGGCGTACGAAAGCCGTGCTGGCCGACGATGGGACGTTACTCGGCCATGTCGGCGCGCTTGAAGATGTGACTGAGCGCAAACAGGCCGAAGCACTCATCACCCGCACTCATCAGGAGGCCGAGGCTTTGACCTCGATCGCGCGGGATCTCGCCAGTTCGCTCCAAGAAGATGAAGTGCTACACCGCCTGGTGGAACATACCCGCACGCTGACCAACAGTGACCTGAGCTACATTGCGGTTCGGGAAGGCAGTGACCGTGAATACCAAGTTCGTGCCGAGAGCGGAGCGTGGACCAACAAACTCCACGGGCTCACGGTTGGTACCCAGAGCGGGTTGGGTGGCATGGTGTTAGC
>JACQEY010000144.1 GCA_016200355.1 Nitrospirota bacterium | reverse complement strand
GTGTCTTGGGGTTATATTCAAATTCTCACAAAGGAGCACAGATGGCTAAAGTTACGATCTCCGTGATCAAGGCGGACATTGGCGGCTGGGTCGGACATTCGTCCATCCATCCCGACTTGATGGACAACGCGCGCGTTTCCCTCGAAGCCGCCAAAAAATCCGGCTTGCTCATTGATCATTGCGTCACCTTTTGCGGCGACGACCTGCAATTGATTATGACGCACACGCACGGCGTGGACAGCGAGAAAATCCACAAGGTCGCGTGGGACACGTTCACCAAAGCGACGAACGAAGTCGCCAAGAAATTGAAATTGTACGGCGCGGGGCAGGATTTGCTTGCGGACGCGTTTTCCGGAAATGTGCGCGGGATGGGACCCGGCACCGCCGAAATGGAAATCGAAGAACGCACCTCCGAGCCAATCCTGATTTTCATGGCGGACAAAACCTCCGCGGGCTCGTGGAATCTGCCGCTGTTCAAAATGTTCGTAGACCCGTTCAACACATCGGGCCTCGTGATCGCGCCGTCCCTGCAAAAGGGCTTTCGCTTTGAAGTGCAGGACATTCGCGAGCACAAGCGAATTTTCTTCGATTGCCCGGAAGAAATGTACAGCATGTTGATGTTCATCGGCACGCCGAGCCGCTACACGGTCAAGCACGTCTTTTCGCGCCAAGACGATACGATCGGCGCGGTCACCTCGACCGAGCGATTGTCGTTGATCGCCGGCAAATATGTGGGCAAAGACGATCCGGTGATGATCGTGCGCTCGCAGCATAATTTCCCGGCGGTCGGCGAAGTGCTGGAGCCGTTCCGCTATCCGTGGATCATCGAGGGCTGGATGCGCGGTTCGCATTACGGTCCGCTGATGCCGGTCGCGCAGAAAGACGCGAATCCATCGCGCTTTGACGGACCGCCGCGCGTGATCTGCTTGGGCTTTCAGGTCGCGGACGGCAGACTCGTCGGTCCGCGCGATATGTTCGATGATCCGTCGTGGGATGAGGCGCGCCGCGATGCGAACGTCATCGCGGATCATCTGCGCCGGCACGGTCCGTTTGAGCCGCATCGTCTGCCGCTCGATGAAATGGAATACACGTCGCTGCCGCAGATTATGGAGAAGTTGAAGGGGCGGTGGGAGAAGTTTTAGTTGTCGAATGGTCTGATAGTCAGAAGGTCGGATAGTCTGACGCGCGCAGGAATGAAAATCGGGCGGATGCCGTGAGGTGTCCGCCCGTGTGTGTTTGAATCGGGCGACCACATGGTTCAGGGCGACCACACGGTTCAGGGCGACCACGCAGGGTCGCCCCTACAATTCTCCGCGAAACGCGCGCGCCAAAATGGACTGGTCAATCTTGTCCGCGCGTTTTTGGGCGATGGCGACGGCGTGCTCAATGCCATCTGCCCGCGCGAACAGCGACTCAATTTTGGCGACGATGCGGCGTTGGTCTGCGAGTGGAGCAAGGGG
>JACQEY010000139.1 GCA_016200355.1 Nitrospirota bacterium | reverse complement strand
TACACGTTCAGCGCGTTCGTGCGGGATATCTCGGCCAGAAAGCAGACGGAGGAGCAGGGCCGCATGCACCAGGAGGAACTGCAACGACTCAACCAGGCCCTGGATAAGCGTGTGCAGGTCCGAACACAAGAGCTGGCCAGCGTCAACGAATCATTGGTCGCTGAAGTGGCTGAACGGATGCAGACCGAGAGGTCGCTCGAACACAGCCGGCAAGCACTACAGAAGTTGGCGTTCCGGCTGTTGTGCGTGCAGGAGGAAGAGCGGCGTCGTATCTCGCGTGATTTACACGATGACATCAATCAACGGCTCGCGCTTCTTGCCATGGATATCGAAGCGGTAGGACGGCAGCTCAGTATCTCACCAGGTCACATGGGCCGAGAGGTCCGTGCGATACAAGAACGGGTTGTGGAGTTATCCGATGTGGTGCGTCATTTGGCCTATCAGCTTCATCCCTCCATTCTGGATGACCTCGGCCTTCCGATCGCCCTGCAGCGATTGGTGGACGACTTCACAGCTCGAAGCCATATTGGAGGGAGCTTTGGACACAAGAATATTCCTGCAGCCGTTCCTCAAGAGATTGCGACCTGTCTCTATCGTGTCACCCAAGAAAGCCTCAACAACGTGGCTCGTCACGCGGCGGCTTCTCGAGTCGATGTGGAACTGACCGGGGCTCAATCTGAACTGATGGTCACGATTACGGATAATGGAGTGGGATTTGACTCTGAACAATCCCAGGACGGATCGCACGGACTGGGCCTGCTCGGCATGAAAGAGCGGGTTGCCTTGGTTCACGGGGACCTAGAGGTGATCTCTGCTGTGGGGAAGGGAACGAGGGTGCAGGTGGTGGTACTCGTTCCGGAGGGGGTGGCATGAACAAGCCCCGGGTTCTGTTGGGTGACGACCATACCCTGGTGTTGGACGGATTCCGAAAACTGTTGGAGGATCGGTGCGAGATCGTCGGTGTGGCGGAGGATGGCCGTACGCTGCTTCGAATGGCCCAGGAACTTCAGCCTGACATCGTCACGCTCGATATCTCGATGCCGCAGCTCAACGGGGTCGATGCCGCCCGGAAGCTGAAGAAGCTTCTGCCTCGCACCAAGATGATCTTCGTGACGATGCACGCCGACCAAGCCTATGTGAGCGAAGCCTTCAAGGCCGGCGCCTCCGGCTATCTGCTCAAACGATCCGCCGGTTCAGAGTTGCTCCAAGCCATCCAATCGGTCATGGCCGGGCAGTGTTATGTCACTCCCCTGGTCGCGAAAGGACTGGTGGAGTCGGCCATTACAGGGAGGATGCCAGCGGTTCTGACGGATAAGTCCTTGACCGCGCGCCAACGAGAAGTGTTGCAACTCGTGGCAGAAGGGAGGACGGTCAAGGAGATTGCGTCGACCCTCACTCTCTCACCAAAGACCGTGGAGTTTCATAAATCGCAGATCATGACGCTGCTCGATCTTCACACGACAGCGGAGCTGACAAAGTACGCCCTCGTCCACGGCCTCCTCACATCTGACTAGCCCACTGCATTTGCGCGAAACTCGCGAGACTGTCGAGAAAAGCGGGACGGGCGAGAAGGTCTCAAGGCTGAAGGCTGAAGTGTTCGGAACTCCGACCTTCGGCCTTCAGCCTTCGAATCGCGCCTGCCCCGTTTTCCCCGCACTGGTGCACCTAGGGAGATTGCCTCACGGACCTAGGGAGGTGCCTAGTGTGTTTATTGCCCCTCTCAGCTTATACGTAGCACCCATGGGATTCGGTAGAGTTCAGTCGCCGTCGCTCTCATTCAACAGGGGCGGAACGGGGAAGGTGAATCGGCTGCGAAGGCGCGCACAATGGCGTGCGTAGCGACAACGTTGTCGAGATGAGAGTAGCCGAAGACGAGTGAGCAACGGAATCACCAACAGGGTATGGGAGGCTGTTACCTATGAAGGTCAATCACAAGAGATGGTGGAGTGTAAGGGAAAGGTTTTTGGTTGCTGGGGCCATACTGGCGCTGGTCGCCGGAATGGTATCCACGGTCCCCAGCGCCTACGCAGGCGGCACGATCAAAGCCGACGACGACAAGTGGATCTCCGTCGGAATGGGTACACGGACCAGTTTCAGTATGAAAGAAGATGGGTCGGCGAGCGGCGCACAGTGGAGCAACAGTTTCGCCGTCGATAACGCTCGTATCTACATCAACGGGAAAATCCACAAGTACGTCGGGTTCGAGTTCAACACAGAATGCTTTAACTGTCCCCGTTCAGGGCAAGGTGCGGGTGGGCCGACTTCAAATACATTTGGGAGTAATTCCAATGTCGGCTTGCTGGATGCAATCGGAAAGTTCGAAATCACTGAGATGGTGAACGTCTGGTTCGGGCGGATGTTGGTGCCGACAGAGCGTGGCGAACTGAATGGTCCCTTCTATCACGCGGTCTACGATGGTTTTCGGACGCCGCTTAACCCCGCTGACTTCAGCACGAATTTTGGCGCAGGTGGGGCTGGTATGTATGGCCGCGACAATGGCGTGACCTTCTTCGGAAAAATCCACCCGGGCGGCACACATTTACAATATGCCGCGGGGGTGTTCACGGGAACACAGTCAGGGTTGGTGGGTGTCGGAGGTGTTGGACCTAATCTACGAAACAGCCTAAAGTACGCAGGACGTCTCACCTGGAACCTGCTGAACGAAGAGAAGAATCCTGGCTACTACACCAGCGGTACCTACTACGGGACTGCCGGGGACATTCTCGCGATCGCGGTAGCGGGAGAATACCAGAATACCGCAGCCGGCTCACTAGCAAATCCAGCTCCGTTTGGGGCTTTTACAAGCGATTTACTATTTGAGAAAGTCCTCCCGGACAAGGGCGTGATCACGGTCAACGCGGAATACAAACGGTACTGGGCAGGAAACCTTGCGTCCTTTTCGGATGCAACCACCGGTGCAGGCTTCACCAACTTCCCTATATTTAGCGGGACATCCTTCACCACATACGCAATGTATCTGTTTCCGCAGGAGGTCGGGATCGGGAGATTCCAGCCCTATGGGAGATATACCTTCGTGAATAGTGTGCATGCCAGCGCACTCGATGAGTTTGAAGCCGGCGTGAACTACGTTATCGCGGGTCACAATGCGCGCATCTCGACGTGGTGGCGGACTGGCAACCTTGCCCCCACTGGTGGTCCTGCGCAAACTGGTTTTTCTCCGACTGGTATCGGTGCTCCGCATCAAGATTCTTTCCATGTGGCCTTGCAGTTGCAGTATTGAGGCCAGTGGGGTGGTCCAGAGAAACTCTCTAGCGACCTGTTCATGTTGTCGATCCGACAACAACATTTAAGTGTTAGTGAAAGGAGTTTGATCATGGAAACGAAAAAACCTCATGAGGCAAGTCCGCCCGAGACAGCCCCCGCTGCCGAGAACGAGACTGGCCCATCGCGGCGTGAGCTTCTGGTTAAGGGAGGCAAGGTAGCGGCCGGTATAGGGGTTGCCGCTCTGCTTGGCAACTTGGGCAACTGGGCCCTGTCCTATGCGGCGGACAAGGAACCGATCAAGATCGGTATCCTGCATTCGCTCAGCGGCACCATGGCGATCAGCGAAGTGTCGTTGCGAGACACCGTGATGATGGCCGTCGAAGAAATCAACGCCAAAGGCGGGGTGATGGGACGGATGATCAAGCCGGTCGTCGTCGATCCAGCCTCAAACTGGGACCTTTTTGCAGAAAAAGCCAAACAGCTTCTGCTGCAAGATAAAGTGGCGGTTGTCTTCGGCTGCTGGACCTCGGTCAGCCGCAAATCGGTATTACCGGTCTTCGAGAAAAATAACGGTTTGCTGTTCTATCCTGTGCAGTACGAGGGAGAAGAGTGTTCGCGCAATGTCTTTTACACCGGCGCTGCTCCGAATCAGCAGGCCGTGCCGGCGGTAGATTATCTGATGAGCAAAGAGGGCGGCGGATTCACGAAGTTCTATCTGCTCGGCACCGATTATGTGTATCCCCGCACCACCAATAAAATCCTGAGGGCGATGCTGCTGGCGAAGAAAGTCCCGGCGGACAAGATCATGGAAGAATACACGCCGTTCCACCATCAGGACTATCAAACCATCTGCGGCAAACTGAAGAAATTCGCCGCCGGCGGAGGGGCTGCTGTGATCAGCACGATCAACGGCGACAGCAACGTGCCGTTCTACAAGGAGTTTGCGAACCAAGGCTTGCGGGCCGAAGATGCCCCGATCATGGCCTTCAGCGTGGCGGAAGACGAGTTGCGCGGAATGGACACGTCCGCGCTGGTCGGTCACCTGGCGGCGTGGAATTATTATCAAAGCGTCGATACGCCGCAGAACAAGCAGTTCGTGGCGAATTTCAAGGCCTACTGTAAGAAGAACAATCTGCCGGACGGTGACAAACGGGTCACGGACGATCCGATCGAAGCAGCCTATTTCGGCGTCTATATCTGGAAGCAAGCCGTCGAGAAGGCCGCGTCGACTGATGTTGATAAGGTGCGAAAAGCAGTCTATGGTAGCAAGTTCCTGGCGCCGGGCGGAGAGATCATGATGGATGCCGCCAACCATCATACCTATAGGCCGGTGCTCATCGGCGAGATTTTGGCGGACGGGCAGTTCAAGGTGGTCTCCCGTTCACCGGGGCTGGTGAAGCCGGAACCTTGGAGCGAGTTTACGAATCCGGACAAGGGCTGTGACTGGGTCGGTCATCAAGGAACCTATCAAAAATAGTCCGTCATGTTAGAGGGGGCTACTGAGTAGCTCCCTCTAACATGTGCGAGCAGTGCGGTTGACGGGACGAGAAGTCTACGTCATTCGTGTGTCTTGTGGAGGGATAGTTCACCATCATGATGATTGCTCTAACCAGGATTATTCATGAATACCGTCGCGAGACGATCGAGACCGAAGCCCGCCTGGGCTTCTCGCAAGTAAGGCCGACACAGGCGTACAGGCAGCCCGTCGAGGAGGCCGAACGAGAAAAGCCCAGCCGGGCGAGAGGATCGGACGACGTAGCAGGTATTCATGAATCGTCCTGGCTGGGTCGCACCATTGCAGTACTAGGTGTCGTGGGACTGTTCCTGTTTCCCGGGTCAATCTGGACGCTTGCTGCGGACGGGCCTGTCGCCGCACCTCCGATCTCTTCCATAGAGCAAGCCATCACGCAGATCACCAGCGAAGACGAATCCATTCGCGAAGCAGCCATTCGTCTGTTGATTGAACAGGGTGATGCCGGCCTGGTTCCTCAACTGGAGGGGATACGCGCCAATGCAAGCCGTAGCATCCGGCAGGCCATCAAGCCGCTTATGGACCTTCTCAAGAATCGAGCGAAACTCGCCAGCCCTGACAGCGACGTTCGCCGATCGGCGGCGGCGGATCTCGGCTCATCCGGTAATCCCTCGGTGATTCCGTGGCTGGATGTCGCCAAGGTGAATGAGCCGAATAAGTGGGTGCGCTACACGATGGAAGAGTCTGCAGCGCTGATCAAACTCGCATCGGACGATCCATCGATCAAAGCTGCTGCAGCCGAGAAGCTCGGCGAACTCTATAGTCAGAACGCGGTGCCAGCCTTGCAGCAACTGGTCGTGGCCGGCGCCGGCGCCGAGGCGACCGAGTCGCAGAAGGCGGTGGCGAAGGCCGCCGGTACCGCGATCCACAGCATTGAAACCTGGGGCGACTGGGCGAACGCGATTGAAACGATCTTCCGCGGAATCAGCCTCAGTTCGATCCTCTTGATCATGTCGTTGGGCCTGGCGATCGTGTTCGGTTTGATGGGCGTCATCAACATGGCCCATGGCGAGTTGATGATGGTCGGTGCCTACGCGACGTTTGTCACGCAGCAATGTTTCACGGCCTGGTTTTCGGCAGATGTATTCGGCTGGTATTTTCCTGTGGCATTGCCGGTCGCTTTCCTTGCGGCTGCCGGCTCGGGATTCCTGCTGGAGGCGACGGTCATCCGATTTCTCTATGGGCGTCCGCTTGAAACCATGTTGGCGACTTGGGGAGTGAGCTTGGTCCTCATGCAGGCGGCCCGGGTCTATTTTGGCGATCTCACTGCTGTGGTCGCGCCGGGGCCGCTCAGAGGTGGCGCACAAGTGTTGGTCGGGGTCTACCTGCCGTATAACCGAATCTTCATCATCGCGCTCTCGATCGTCTGCGTGCTGGGGATTTACTTCGCGCTCTTTAAATCAAATCTCGGGCTACGCGTGCGGGCGGTGACTCAAAATCGAAATATGAGCGCCTGTCTCGGCATTCCAACCAGAAAAGTCGACTCCTATACCTTTGCCTTCGGGTCGGGGCTGGCGGGCATCGCGGGCTGGGCGCTCACGATGGTGGGGAACGTCGACCCGGGCCTCGGTCAGAACTATATCGTCGACGCCTTTATGGTGGTGGTCACAGGCGGGGTTGGGAAATTGGCGGGCACGATCGTGGCCTCGCTGGGAATCGGCGGCCTGAACAAGCTGATCGAGCCGAGCTTCGGCGCCGTGTACGGGAAGGTCTTCATCCTCGTGATGGTGATTTTGTTCTTGCAGTGGCGGCCGTCGGGATTGTTTGCAATGAAGGGGCGAGATGCTGATTAAAGGGGACAGGCACCAAGAAGAAGGGTGCCTGTCTCCAACGGAGAGCAGAGAACAAGATGAGTGACGGAACGACAGACAGAAATCGCAGCGGAGGGATGGCCTTCTGGATCGTAGGAGCCATCCTACTCCTGGTCATGCCCCTTCTGAACCTCTTGCCGCCGGAAGATTCCTGGTTTCACCTCTCCGATTTCAGCCTGAATCGGTTCGGAAAATTTCTGGCCTTTGCGATTCTGGCTCTTGGGCTCGATCTCATCTGGGGTTACACCGGTATCTTGAGCTTGGGGCAAGGGGTATTTTTCGGATTAGGCGCCTACTGCATGGGCATGCACCTCATGCTCACGATCGGAAAAGAGAGTGTGTATGGCAGCGATCTGCCGGACTTCATGGTGTGGAACCAAGTCAAAGAGTTGCCGCTCTTCTGGAAACCGTTCTACAGTTTTCCTGCTGCGGTCATTGGAGCGATCCTGGTGCCGATGTTGTTCGCGTTAGTGTTCGGATTTTTCGCCTTCCGCAGCCGCATCAAAGGTGTCTATTTCGCGATTATTACGCAGGCGCTGGCGCTCTCCGCCTGGCTGGTCTTTAACCGGAACGATACGAATCTCGGCGGTACGAACGGACTGACCGATTTCAAGCAGTTGATCGGCTATCGGCTCTCCGATCCCTACACACAGCGGGTGTTGTATATCGTCACGGTGCTCCGTCTCGGCATGGCCTATCTCTTGTGCCGTTGGGTTATTCGCTCTCGGGCCGGACGCGTG
>JACQEY010000004.1 GCA_016200355.1 Nitrospirota bacterium | reverse complement strand
AGCCCGAGCGGATATCTTTGACTATATCGAGCGCTGTCACAACCCACGACAGCGGCGGAGACTGGAGATGCAGCAACAAGCAGACCGACTCTTAACTCAACCGTCCGTGATATCGGGGTAGAACCCCCGTGACAAGGCGCTGGTTAGTTCTTTTAGGAGTATTGCTTGTATCTGATAGCTGTGACCATGAAACCTTTACTTGGTATCGTTCTTCTGATGATTTCGTCGCGGTGAATGTATGCGAGAGCGGACGGTTTGTCGTGTCGGTAACTTCAAACCCTTTGAATTGGCCGATCAGATATTCTCGAATAACTTCCAGGTTCGCTTCGATGTGGGCTTCGTCTACGTTGCTCATAAGGTCGTCCCTCTTTGATAGTTCAGTATCAAACGATTGGAACTTTACGGATTCAAGAACCGCAGGGTGATGGCGTGGTGTTTCAGATCCCTTCGAGTCCAAGCCTGGCGATGCCGGAAGCAGTAATCGAAACCGTCACGGACGAATCCGTGCCCTTATCAATGAATTTCCATTGGATCAACTCATGTAAGACGGCTTGTATTTCCGCAGTACGGTTGGGGTCGAAGTGAACGTAGAGTACCTCGTACGGTTGTGGACCATGCTCTTTTAGATATGCCAGTACTTCTCTTTGAAACTCACGGCTCCGATTAAACGTCTGGTCTGGTTTCTGAGGCTCGATTCGTGCCATGACCCAGGCCTCCCCTCACGTTATAGACAAGGCAGCTGGATCTTCTCCAGGGCCTCACTCAACTCCTTCACAGAGTACTTCAGACTCCCTAGGTACACCCGATCTTCAACACTCTTGCCGATGCGATGCACTAAGAGTCGTCGCATACGGGAATAGTGAACCTCCGCACGTTCCAGCTTCACGGCTACAGTATGTCGTAAACTGTGGAGGAGCGTGACAGCTGGTCTCTTGATCTTCAACTTCGTTCAGCGTGATATGTTTCCAGGCATTCTCCAATGGACAGCCCCTGGGCGAAGGGCCAGCGTTGGCCGTTCCGTGGGCGAGCGGCATCCGCACGGGCATAGGCGCGGGCCTTCCTGGTTGCCTCATCATCGGAGGAGGAAGACCGTTCTAATGTAGTGCTACGAGAGGCTATTTGCTGGAGCTTATTCTTCACGACGAGGGAGTTTAGCACACCGGCTACCGTCTGAAGTTGTTCCGGTGAAAGGCTGCGAAGAGGCGCTAGAAGCTGGTCTGCTGGCTCTTGACTAGCTGTTGACGTATTTCTTAAACACTTGACTGGGACGGAAGGTCACCACACGACGAGGCGTGATTCCTATTTCTTCTCCGGTTCGAGGGTTCCGGCCCTTCCGTGCCCCTTTACTGCGCACCACAAAATTTCCGAATCCGGCAATCTTGACCGACTCTCCCTTATGCAATACATCTTTCAGCATATTCAGCACGAGTTCGACGATATCTGCGGCTTCATTTTTCGAAATGCCGACCTGCTTATAGATTTCGTTCGCGATATCTGCCTTTCTCATGCCTTCCCCTCCGACACCTGCGCACACGTCTCGAATGATTGCTCGTGCACTTCACTGCGCACGATTAGCAGTTTCACTATAAGTTACGTGAGGTTATAAGACCTGTCAAGAAGAAAGATGTCGGATCGGACTTTCCACTCATTCATCTCTGGCAAGCAACTTGTACTCAATACTGTCTGCAAGCGCTTGCCAGCTTGCTTCCATGATGTTCTCGGACACGCCGACGGTGCCCCATTTATCCTTATGATCGCCTGATTCGATCAATACCCGGACCTTGGACTCCGTTCCGCGATCGGCCGACAGCACTCGCACTTTGTAGTCGAGCAGCTTGACTTCTCGGAGTTGGGGATAAAACTTTTCCAACGCTTTCCGCAATGCATGGTCAAGCGCATTGACCGGACCGGCTCCGACTGCTGCCGCAAGTTCCACCACTTCACCGACCTTCACCATTACTGTGGCTTCGGACGACGAGGCGCCATGATCTTGTTTTTTCTCGACAATCACCCGAAATCCCAGAAGTTGAAACGCCGGCCTGTGCGTCCCCATGGCTTTCCGCATGAGCAATTCGAAGGAGCCTTCCGCCGCCTCAAATTGGTATCCTTGACTTTCACGCTCCTTCAGCACTCAGATCAGCTCCTGCAGCTTGGCGTGGCCCTTGTCCAATCTAATCCCGTAGGCCTCAACCTTCTCCAGCAAGCCGCTCCGACCTGCCGCGTCCGATACCAGCACACGCTGGCGGTTGCCGACCAGCCCCGGGATTACATGTTCATACGTCGCAGGGTTCTTGAGCACCGCATGGATATGAACTCCACCCTTGTGGGCAAACGCCGAATCTCCCACATAGGGCTGGTGCTTATTGGGCATGAGGTTCGCGATCTCGGCCACGAATCCCGAGACCCGTTTGAGATGGCTCAAACGGTCTCTCAACGCCGGACGCTTCATCTTCAGTTCAAGATTTGGAATAATTGAACAGAGATTGGCATTGCCGCACCGCTCACCAATCCCGTTAATCGTCCCCTGCACTTGCACCACGCCGGTTTCGATCGCGACCAGCGAATTCGCGACGGCCATTTCGCAATCGTTGTGAGCATGAATCCCCAAGGGCACCGCGCACTCCCGCCGAACGATCTCACAGACCTCTTTGATCTCCCAGGGCATCGACCCACCGTTGGTATCGCAGAGAATCACCCGCTCGGCCCCGGCCGCAACAGCGTGACGAATGGTTTCCAACGCGTAGTCCGGATTGGTCTTATATCCGTCAAAGAAATGCTCCGCATCGTAAAACACCCTCCGGCCTTTCGAGCGGAGATGGGCCACGGAATCGCTGATGAGTTCGAGATTCTTCACCAGGGAAATACCGAGTGCATCGGTGACGTGCAGCGACCAGGATTTTCCAAAGAGCGTGATGATCGTGGTCTCTGCGTCGAGCAACGCCCGGATATTCGGATCCTTCTGCACCGCGTTGCTCGATTTTCTCGTCGCCCCGAATGCCACCACCGTCGCCGTCTGTAACGGAACAGTCTTGATCATCCGAAAGAACTCGATGTCTTTAGGATTCGCCCCGGGCCATCCGCCTTCAATGAACTGCACACCCAGCCCATCCAACTGTTGGGCAACCCGAACCTTGTCTTCAGCCGAGAAACTGACATCTTCGGCCTGGGCTCCATCTCGTAACGTCGTGTCATAGATCTCCAGCGTGGCCGGACAGACGGCAGATAGAGGCGCGCCGGACGGCGCAGCGCTGAGCGGCTTGCCTTGCGAGGATCGTGATTGTGAAGATTTTCGAGCCATAGAGGAAACGATACCAGGAGCGGGACAACCCTGTCGAGACTCACCTTACCGAAATCATCTACTTCGAGCTTCGATCTCCTGCAGGCGATTGATCCAACCCAAACGCGGTATGGAGCGAACGCATCGCGAGTTCGGCATACTTTTCATCGATGACACAGGAGATTTTGATCTCCGACGTGCTGATCATCAGGATATTCACACCTTCCTGCGACAAGACGTCGAACATCTTGGCAGCGACTCCTGAATGAGAACGCATCCCGACGCCGACCAGCGAAACCTTGGCGATCGCCTCAGTCACGGCAACCGACTTCGCATCGACACCTTTCGCCACGTCCTGAATCAGCGGCAGCGCTTTCTTGACGTCCGCCCGTGGAATCGTGAAGGAAATATCCGTCATGCCCGACTGACTCATATTCTGGATGATCATGTCGACATTGATATTGGCCTTGGCCACCGGCCCAAAGAGTTTGGATGCAATACCTGGTTTATCCGGCACACCCACAATCGTGATCTTGGCCTGATTTCGATCGCCGGTGACTCCCGACACCGCGACCGCTTCCATATCCTCATCTTCACGCGTCACGAGCGTCCCCTTTCCTTCTTTGAAGCTGGAGTTCACCTCCACCGGCACGTTGAACTTCGCAGCAAATTCGACGGAGCGGCTTTGCAGCACTTTAGCGCCCAGGCTGGCCATTTCCAGCATTTCCTCATAAGAGATCTTGTCGATTCGTCGAGCCGCCGGCACAATGTTGGGATCCGACGTATAGACGCCGTCGACGTCGGTAAAAATGATGCACCGATCGGCCTTCAGCGCCGCAGCCAGCGCGACTGCTGTGAGATCGGAGCCTCCACGTCCCAACGTCGTGACATCCGATTGCTCGTTGATCCCTTGAAAACCGGCGACCACTGGAATGATTCCTTTGAGTAGAGCCTCGCGGATTCGCTCGGCGCTCACCCGGGTAATACGCGCTTTCGTGTGGGCACTGTCGGTCATGATCCCGACTTGGCGCCCCGTAAAAGATTGGGCATCGAGTCCCTTGGCCCGCAAGGCCATCGACAACAAGGCGATGGTCACCCGTTCTCCGGTCGAGAGGAGCATATCGAGTTCGCGATCGTCCGGCAGCGGCGTGACTTCATGCGCCAACCGGAGCAAGCGATCCGTTTCACCGCTCATCGCAGATAGGACAACCACAACGCGATGGCCATCCTTATGCGCCCTCTCGATGCGGTCGCCCACACGGCGAATCCGCTCGATCGTGCCCACGGATGTTCCCCCATACTTCTGGACAATCAGCGCCACGACCGTCAAGATCCTTTTGCGAAAAGTCGCACGACGAACTTGGTCGCATCACGAGGAGGCACGGTCGAGGCTCGAGCATCAGCCTCGGTAAATCTCCGTCCGGTCCCGGCAGAGAGGGTTGCCGCACTATCACGATAGGCGAAGAACCCCGAACCTTCCGCCGCTTGGCCATGATGCACGTTGCCCGAATCGCAGATGGCCACGATGCGATAGGAGCCCAATTGGGCCAGTCCTTCGAGCAGCGGCCCGACCAGCTCGCGATCGACCGCTTCGATACCCTTCACTTTGGCCGCAACATCCGACCCATGGACGACCTCATCCGGTAACTCCACATGCACGTAAGCAAAATCTTTCTTCCTCAGTTCCTCCAGGGTGGCCGCCGCTTGAGTGCGAAGATCCGTACCGGCCAATCGTGCGCCGTCCACGGCTTCGAGCCCGGCCATGATGCCGAGTCCGCGATGGACATCGCTCTGTGAAACCACCACACCGGACATCTTCAATCTCTCAGAGAGGCTTGGCCAGAGAATGGCCCGGCCCTGGCCCCAGAGCCAGAGACAATTGGCCGGCTTCTGCCCCGCCTCACGACGTTCATCATTGAGGGGATGATCGCGCAAGATCTGAAACGAGGCGTCCATGAGTTTCCGGAGAATGTCGGATCCGTCTCCCGCCGGCAATACATCGGCGATCGGCCGGCTGACCAATGATTGTGGATCGGTACAGACCGCTCGTGACTTCCCGTTGACCCACACCATGAGATGACGGTGGCCTAACCCGGGGTAGAACTGAATCATCTCAGACCCGAGCTGCTCATTGATGGCCTCGATCAATTCGCGGGCCTCTTCTGTCGAAATCAGGCCCGCGGTCGCATCATCCATCACCACATGCGGTCCGAGCTTCTTGATCTCGCTCAATCCGCCTTTACTCCCGAACTGGGCATCTGCCCGCAACGTGACCATCGTACAGCGATAGACCACATCGTGCTCGCCGATGGCGACCCCCAGACTGGCCGCTTCGAGCGGACCGGGTCCCTGGTAGTATTTCTTGGGGTCGTATCCAAGAATGGCGGTTCCCATCAGACCGCTCCCCTGTCGCACGCTCTCAGGTGCTGCGGCCAGGAGCCCAAGCTCCCCGCCTTGCGCAAGTTGATCGAGGTGAGGAGTTGAAGCCGCTTGAAGAGGAGTCCGTCCCCCTAATTCCTTCCGGGGATAGTCGACCATTCCATCGGCATGGAGAATTACATGTTTCATCGAAGCCCTGCGCTCATGTTATCTACACCTTTAACAGACGAGCGACATCCTCCCGCGTCGCTCTAACGGTTTTTGGTTGGGCCGATACGCTAATGGCTGTGTCGGCATCTTTCAATCCGTGGCCGGTCAAGGTGCAGACCACCGTCTCGCCTTCGTGAAACCCTCCCTGCTTGCTCAATTTCATCACGCCGGCAACCGACGCAGCGGACGCCGGCTCGCAGAAGACCCCTTCCGTCGCCGCCACCGCCCTATACGCCTGGAGAATTTCCTCGTCCGTCACAGAATCGATCGCCCCCAACGATTCCTTCACCGCATTCAATGCTGATTGCCAGCTGGCCGGATTGCCGATCCGAATCGCGGTGGCCACTGTCTGCGGATTCTCCACAATGTGACCAAGCACGATGGGCGCCGCACCGGCCGCCTGAAATCCGACCATGCGAGGCAACCTCGTGGATTGATTGGCCGCACAGTATTCCTGATACCCCTTCCAATAGGCAGTAATATTGCCGGCATTCCCAACCGGCAGCGCATGAACAGTCGGGGCATCGCCGAGCTGATCGCAGACCTCCATCGCGGCGGTTTTCTGCCCCTCGATCCGATAGGGATTGATCGAGTTGACCAGCTCGATGTGGTAGGTCGCCGACAGTTCTTTGACGATGGTCAGGGCTTGGTCAAAATTTCCTTCAATTTGGATGACTGTGGCTTGATGCATCATGGCCTGTGACAGCTTACCCATCGCGATCTTCCCGGCAGGAATCAATACATAGACGGCCAGTCCCGCCCGCGCGCCATAGGCTGCAGCGGAGGCAGAGGTATTTCCCGTGGAAGCACAGATCACCGCCTTGGCGCCAGACTCAACGGCCTTTGAGATGGCCATCGTCATGCCGCGATCCTTGAAGGATCCCGTCGGATTCATGCCTTCGAATTTGAGATAGAGATCGATGCCGGGGGCGATCTGCTTGGCCAGCCGCGTCGCCCTGATGAGCGGCGTGTTGCCTTCGCCTAGCGTCACCACGGGAGTACGTTCCGTCACCGGCAAAAACTTCCGATACTCTTCGATCACACCACGCCAGCGATTCATTGCGTTACTCGTCCTTACCCTCGACCCGAATCAAGGTAGTGGGCTCGGAAATGAAGGCCATGCGATTGATCGCTCGCAATGCCGATTGAACATCGCGCTCTGTAGCGGTATGGGTCTTGATCACGACCGGAACCGTTTGCCCCTCGCGCCGTCCCTGTTGGAGGACGGATGAAATACTGATGCCGCACCGGCCCAACTCCCCTGCAATTTGCGACAAGACACCGGGGCGGTCCAACACCATAAACCGGAGGTAGTAGAGCGAGCTGATTTCTTCCATCGTCCGCATCCGAAGCGGACGACGCTGATCCTGCTGGAACGAAGCAGGCGGCACTCGCCCAACCGTTCCCTTCAACAGATTGCGCGCGATGGCGATGAGATCGCCGACCACCGCACTGCCGGTCGGCATGGATCCCGCGCCCCGGCCATAGAGCACCACATCGCCCACGGCATCGCCAACAAGTTGAATCGCGTTGTAGACTCCTTCGACTTGGGCGATCGGAGATGAGGAAGGCAGCATCGTAGGATGCACTCGGGCTTCGACTTCGTTGCCGACCAGTTTCGCAATGCCCAGCAACTTGATCGTACAACCAAACTCTTTGGCATACGCGATATCGAGCGGCGTAATGTGGGTAATCCCCTCGGTATACACCTCTTTCACATTGACCGGCGTTCCATAGGCCAGCGCCACCAGGATCGCCAGTTTGTGCGCCGAATCGACACCGGCTACATCAAAAGTCGGATCCGCTTCGGCATAACCGGCTTGCTTCGCTTCGTCGAGTACCGTCTCAAAGCTCTGGCCTTCACGGGTCATGCGCGAGAGAATGTAATTGGCTGTCCCGTTGATGATCCCGTATATGGATTGGATGGTGTTGGCCGCCAGCCCTTCCCTCAAAGCCTGGATGACGGGAATCCCCCCGCCCACGCTCGCTTCGAACCCTAAGTCGACACCCGCGCGGGACGCCGCGGCAAATATTTCTTCTCCGTGTAACGCGAGCAAGGCCTTATTCGCGGTAACGACATGTTTGCCTGCCGCAAGGGCCTCCAGAATGATGCGTTTGGCAACATCGCAGCCTCCGATCAACTCCACGACGATGTCGATCGACGGATCGGCGAGAATCTGCTTGGCATCGGTTGTAAGGAGGCCTGGCGGCAGAGCAAGGCCCCGGTCGCGCGTCACATCGAGGTCCGCAATTCGAACGATCTCGATCGGTACACCAACTCGGCGGCTGATTAACGCGGCATTCTCCAAGAGAATCTTCGCGACGCCCATCCCGACCGTTCCGAACCCAATGATGCCGACACCCACGCGTGAGATCACTCTTCCGCCCCCTCAAGCTTTAGAGCCTTGCGAATTCCACGCACGGCTTGCCTCGTACGATGTTCGTTTTCGACGAGGCCGAAACGCACATATTCGTCCCCGCCTTCACCAAACCCAATCCCTGGAGACACGGCCACTTTCGCCTCACGGAGCAGGAGCTTTGAAAACTCCAACGACCCCAGAGACTGATAGGGCAAGGGAATTTTGGCCCAGACGAACATAGTGGCTAAAGGCTTATTCACTTTCCAGCCGATACGATTGAGTCCGCTCACCAACACATCTCGACGCTTCTGGTAGCGCAGGACAGTTTCTTTCACACAATCTTGTGGCCCATTGAGGGCAATGACGCTGGCAATCTGCAGAGGCTGGAAAATACCATAATCCAGGTAGCTCTTGATCTTGGCCAAGGCCCCGACCACCTCGCGATTACCGCAACAAAAGCCCACGCGCCAACCGGGCATGTTGTACGCCTTCGAAAGGGTATAGAACTCGACGCCGACATCCTTCGCTCCGGGAACCTGCAGAAAGCTCGGCGCCTTATATCCGTCGAACACCAAATCGGCGTAGGCCAAGTCGTGAATGACAATCACGTTATGCTCTTTGGCAAAGGTGACGATCTTTTTAAAAAATCCAAGATCCGCCACGGCGGTGGTTGGATTATGCGGGAAATTGATAACCAAGATCTTGGGTCTCGGAAAGGTCTGGCGATAGACCCGCTGCAAATCATCGAAGAAATCGCTGTCCGGACGCAGCTCAATCCCTCTGACTTCTCCCCCCGCAATGATGAAACTGTACATATGAATGGGATAGGTCGGCGTCGGCGTCAGCACGACGTCGCCGGGCCCGATTAAGGCCAGCGCCAGATGTGCCAACCCTTCTTTGGAGCCGATCGTCACGATGGTCTCGGTCTCAGGATCCAGATCGACATCGTAATTCCGCTTGTACCAACCAGCAATCGCATGCCGCAATTTCGTAATCCCACGCGAGGCTGAGTATCGATGATTTTTCCCCTTCCGCGCCGCTTCAATCATCTTCTCGACAATATGGCTCGGCGTCGGTTGATCAGGATTTCCCATTCCGAAATCGATAATATCTTCGCCCTGTTGACGAGCCTCGAGCTTGAGACTCTGCACCTGGGCAAACACATAAGGCGGCAGCCGTTTGATACGATAAAATCCGTCCCCTAATCCCATGAGCCCCCTGCCCAGCATCCTCACACGCTCGGAAGCGATCAAGTGATACGCCCTACGCCGCATTAGGGGGCCTATTCTAATGGCACGGAGTGTATCGAGTCAAATTATGTCGTGATTCTGTGGGGTTCGGTAGCCCAACCCGTTTCATTGACCTGGACAATGTCCCACCAATTCCACCTCCCGGTCCTTGCCCCTCCCTGTTGATTTCTGTTACAACTGCAACGCCTTTCGCACTCATCACGCAACTCAATTTCTCCTTGCTCCACATAGCGAATGGAGGGTCTGTGCCACGACTTGGTGTGAACATCGACCATGTGGCCACGTTGCGGCAAGCCCGTGGTGGAACCGACCCAGACCCCCTTGCCGCTGCCGTATTGGTGGAATTGGCAGGGGCCGACGGTATTGTCGTTCACCTCAGAGAAGATCGGCGCCATATTCAAGACCGGGACCTTCGCCTCTTGCGGGAACTCATCCGCACCAAGCTCGATCTGGAGATGGCCGCCGATGAAACAATGGCCAAAATTGCCCTGACCATCAAGCCAGACATGGTCACACTCGTCCCAGAGCAGCGTCAGGAACTGACAACTGAGGGCGGCCTGGACGTGGCCGGCCACAGAGATCGTATCCAGCAGGTCGTGACCTTGCTTCATGATGGCGGCATTCCCGTCAGCCTCTTCATCGAACCGGACTTGGCCCAGGTCAAAGCCTCGCACAGAATCTCAGCCGATTTCGTCGAGATCCATACGGGCCGCTATGCGAATGCCACGCACTCGAAAGAAGCCGACGCCGAAATAGAGGCGATTGCACAGGCCGCGAAACTCTCCTACAAGCTCGGCATGGGCGTCAATGCCGGACACGGCTTGGACTATCGCAATCTGACGCGGCTGACGCACATTCCTGAAATCGTCGAATACAATATCGGCCATAGTATCATTGCCCGAGCGGTTTTGGTGGGTCTCGACCAAGCCGTGAGGGAAATGAAAGCGTTGCTGAGTTGAACCATCGCGCCAGTGCGGCACTCTGCGTTCCTCCATGGACAACGCGATTCGCCCCTGCCATGACATTGCGCCGTAGGCAACAGGTCTCTTCCCTCCCCTCGCTCACCCGATTCTTCATGCGGGATCGATCCCGCACGCAAGGTCTCCGATGAATATTGTGACCGGAGCCGAGATGCAGACGCTCGATCGCCGCACCATTACCGAAGCGCATGTCCCCAGTACCGTCTTGATGGAACGAGCCGGCGAAGGAATTGTCAGGTATCTGGAGGAACACTGCGGACCAGTACGAGGCAAGACCATTACCATCCTCTGCGGAAAAGGGAACAATGGAGGAGACGGATTGGTTGTGGCTCGCCTGCTCCATCGCCGACGTGCGCGAATTCATGTGGTGCTCCTCACACCGATCACCGACTTGAGTCGCGATGCCGCGACTATGTATCGCCGGCTCGTTCGGGTCGCCGGGCAAACAGCAATCGTTCGATTCCGGTCTGCCGACCAGGCGCGGCCCCTTCTCGCTTCCAGCGACATCCTCGTCGATGCCCTTCTTGGTACAGGATTGTCCTCCGTAGTGACCGGAGTCTATCGTGAGGCAATCGAACTTATTAACAATGCCGGGAAACCAGTCATCGCAGTCGATATCCCTTCCGGTCTTCATGCCGATACTGGCGCCATCCTCGGGCAAGCGATCTGCGCCACATTGACCATCGCATGTGGCCTCCCGAAGCTCGGCCTCTATGTCGATGCGGGGATCAACCAAGCCGGCGCTATCCGCGTCGTCGATATCGGCATTCCACCGGCCTATGTGAATGCCATCGAGAGCCGGACCCTGCTCCTGACAAGTGACAGCGCGTTTCAGTCTCTACCGGAACGCCTACCCTCCTCCCATAAGGGGACGTTTGGCCATGCAGGAATTCTTGCAGGGTCCGTGGGAAAAACGGGCGCCGCGGCACTGGCAGCCCATGCGGCGCTTCGCGTTGGAGCCGGCTTGGTGACTGTGGCCACCCCCAGCAGCGTCAACGATGTACTGGAAGCCAAATTACTGGAAGCGATGACAATGCCTCTCCCCGAAACAAAGGCACGTACACTCGCCCGCTCAGGACTCGATCGTGTCGTAGCCTTTATCCAGGCGCGCACGGCGATCGCCGTCGGTCCTGGGCTCTCAACACATCACGAGACCGTCGAACTTGTGCAGTCGCTCATGAAGCATCTGGATCGGCCCTCGGTTCTCGATGCCGATGCGCTGAACGCCTTGGCCGGCCGGGTCTCATTACTCACCGAATGTAAAACTCCACCCATTCTCACCCCGCACCCTGGTGAGATGGCCCGGCTCGAAGTCGATGCGACCACGCAGATGGTTAACGCAGACCGAATCGGCACAGCCAGACGGTTTGCCCGAGAGCGCGGCGTGTTCGTCGTCTTAAAAGGCGCACGAACCGTTATCGCCCGCCCCGATGGGCTTGTTGCTATTTGTCCGACCGGCAATCCCGGCATGGCCACGGCCGGAACCGGCGATATCTTGACCGGCATGATCGTCGGCTTACTAGCGCAAAGAGTTCCTGCATGGGATGCTGCCTGTTCCGCAACCTATTTTCATGGATTGGCTGGCGACTTGGCCTCTCAACACCTCGGACAGCCCGGGATGCTCGCCAGCGACCTCATCGCTCAAATTCCTTATGCGCTCCAACGGACGAAAACGACCTAACGCTACCCGGCCAGTCAAGGCGAAACAGCCTGCCACTCGCTGTAACGCTACGTCGAGCCTACCGTGGAAGCTGGTGTCCACATCACACCAGCACACCGATCGGCTAGGCCAAGTGATCGGCCGCGTGCTTCGCGGAGGAGAAACAATCGCGCTCTACGGACCGCTCGGAACCGGCAAGACTACGCTCGTTCGTGGAATCGCGCAGGGTCTGGGCGCATCGCCAATGGCAGTGACCAGTCCCACATTCGTCGTGATTCACGAATACGATCAAGGGCGCCTGCCGCTTGTCCACATGGATCTGTATCGTATCCGCACACCCCGTGAACTTGAATCGACAGGACTGACCGAGTATTTCTCGGGCCTGACCGTGACGGCCATAGAATGGGCCGACAAGGGCCTTGCCGCGCTGCCGCAGGACCGGATCGAAATTACTCTGCACCATCGTGCCGTGCGGAGACGAACGATTCAGTTGCTCGCAACAGGACCGAACTCCGATCAGGTCCTCGCCCGCTTGCGCAGACAGTACAGCAAGACCAGTGGGGCATCTCGAGTGTCACCACGCCAGGCCTTGAACAGGGAGGCAACGACGAGGTCATGATTAGGCTGATTCTGGTTGGAGTACTTCTGCTCCTCTCTCTCGCTTTTTTCCTTCAGAACCAGGAACAGGAAGTCACGCTTCGGTACTTCTTCGGGCTCTTTGAAGCCTCGACGCCGATCTATAAACCCATCTTGGCAGGGTTCGCGGTAGGACTACTCGTCTCCGGCATTCTTCTTTTTCCTCCATGGGTGCGGAGCCGTATCGAACTCCGAAGAAAAACCAAAGCGCTGCAAGAAGCCGAAGTGGACTTAGAACGGCTGCGCCTCTCACTTGATACAGCCACCGATCGTGTCCCCTCCACCCGCACCAGTGAATCACATCGAGACCGACGCGATGAGTGACGCAGACGCCTCACCCTTGATGCGGCAATACCGCGAGATCAAACGCGGCTATCCCGACGCCATTCTGTTGTTCCGCGTCGGCGACTTCTACGAAATGTTTTACGAGGACGCACAGATCGCCTCCAAACTGCTCTCCATTGCCCTCACCTCGCGCGACAAATCCAGCCCTAACCCAATTCCGCTCTGCGGAGTGCCCTATCATGCGGCGCAAGGCTATATCGCAAAGCTCCTCAAGGCTGGACGAACCGTCGCACTTTGCGAACAGGTGGAGGATCCGAAACTCGCGAAAGGTCTCGTACGCCGTGAAGTTGTTCGTTTGTATACGCCCGGCACACTGATCGATATTGAATTCCTCTCACCGGAAGAGTCGCATTTTCTGGCGGCCGTCGCCTTCTCAGACGGCACGGGCCCATCTGCCAAGGGTCAATCCGTCATTGGATTGGCCTGTATGGACGTCTCCACCGGGGAGTTTTGGATGACAGAGTTCCAAGGGATACAGGCAGAGAGCCAGCTTATGGATGAACTGGCACGGCTGGAACCACGGGAAATACTTCACCCCGATTCCGATACGAGTGCCGGATCGTGCCTGACTCGCCTGCGTGGGCCACGCCTCTGCGCACAACCCTCAACCTCCTTCAATCCCAAAGATTCCGCGCAACTGCTCCAGACACAGTTTGCAGTACACTCGCTCGACGGATTCGGCTGTCGCGGCCTGACCGCTGGGATCGGAGCTGCCGGAGCGGTCCTGCGATATTTTCGTGAAACCCAACCAACCGCCTCCCTCGCACACCTCCGCCGCATACAAACGCGCTGGAGCGGCGACGCGATGCATTTGGATAGCGCGACGATTCGCAATCTTGAACTCGTGCGACCGCTAGGAACCAATGAACAACGATCGGGGCAGGACCAGCCCACGGTCTTGTCGGTGTTGGACCGCACTGCGACGGCCATGGGCCGTCGCTTGTTACGCGATTGGCTCATCAGACCACTTCTCGATCGCAGTGCCATTCACGCTCGGCTCGATGCGGTCGGGGAGTTAAAAGACCGGATTCAACAACGCGTGTCGCTCAGGACTACGCTCCGTGATGTACAAGATATCGCCCGCCTGAGCAGCCGCGTGACGCTCGGCGTCGCAGGACCTCGTGAACTGCTCGCGTTGAAACAGTCCGTAAGCGCCCTGCCTGAGTTACGGTCCCACCTCCAGCCATTCGTCGCCTCGTTACTGGCCAGTATCCGCGAGTCGTGGGACGACTGCCGCGATGTGCATGACGCAATTGAGCAGGCCATCAAGCCGGATGCCCCGATGTCGCTCCGTGACGGCGGGATGATTCGGGAAGGGTACCATGCCGGGGTCGATGTACTCCGCAAGGCGAGCACGGAAGGCAAGGGCTGGATCGCATCGTTGGAAGCCAAAGAGCGGGAACGAACGGGGATCGACTCTTTGAAGGTTCGCTACAACCAGGTGTTCGGCTACTACATCGAAATTACCAAGACACACCTGTCCCGCGTCCCGCCCGATTACATGCGCAAGCAGACGCTTGTCAATGCCGAACGATTCATGACGCCGGAGCTGAAAGAGCTTGAAGAGCGTGTCACGGGAGCTGAAATTAAGCTGCTGGCGCTCGAACAGGAGCTGTTCGAGCAATTGCGCGTGCGTTTGGCGAACGAGGTGCCTCGTCTTCAAGCCATGGCTCAGACCGTTGCGTTACTCGACGTCCTCGCCGGGCTAGCCGAGACCGCCGCATTACATCGCTACGTCAAACCCCTCGTCGATGAGAGCAGCACGATCCTTATTCGGGAAGGCCGCCACCCTGTCGTTGAGCAACTCAGCAGTGACTTGACCTTCGTTCCCAACGACACAGCTCTCGATTGTGAGGACAACCGGCTTGTGATCCTTACGGGACCCAATATGGCAGGGAAAAGCACCTACCTCCGCCAAGTCGCACTGATTGTTTTGTTGGCGCAGATCGGAAGCTTCGTTCCGGCAACCGAAGCCCGCATCGGACTGGTCGATCGATCGAGTCGGCTCACATCTTGAACAGCGCGACCACCCGCAGCTTGATTCTTCTGGATGAGATCGGCCGAGGAACCAGCACCTACGATGGACTGAGCATCGCTTGGGCTATTGCGGAGCATATCCAAGACCGCCAACACTTGGGGTCCAGGACACTGTTCGCCACTCACTATCACGAGATGACACAACTTGAGGGGTTACGCGAGGGGATCAGAAACTATTGCGTGGCAGTCCAGGAACGGGATGGAGACGTGGTCTTCTTGCGTAAAATTGTGCCGGGCGGCGCAGACCGCAGTTACGGTATTCATGTCGCCAAACTGGCAGGACTCCCTCCAGCGGTGATTGAGCGAGCCCAGCAAGTTTTGGCCCAGTTGGAACAAGCGGATACCACCATCGAGGGCACATCCATATCTTTGGAGCAAGAACCACTGCGTGCCTCGCTTCCCCACCCACATCCGATCATCGAGGAAGTCAAACAGATCGACCTCTTCTCCATGACGCCGCTCGATGCTCTCAATCGCCTCGCTGACATACAGCGCCGGATCGGTCCAACCGGCCAAGATGATCGCGGAAAATGAAGCTCCTCGCAGCGAGCTGCGGGGTATCTTGCGAAATTCTCCGACCCGTCAGCCAAATCCTTTGGGCGGTGTGCCGAAGCCACTACCTTCCTTCGCCATGGCTACGGGGTGTTCGGCGAGAAGGAGAATAAAAAAGGCGGCATCCCCTTTCGGAGATGCCGCCTTCGAAGTTATTGACTGTCTCAGCTCAGTGACCGGACCCAAGGTTGTACTTCGCGGTCCAGGGAATCAAGCCAGCGAGGGGCGCTCCACCTGGAAGCAACACATCATACTGCATGGCTACATCATCCCCATTGGGAGACTTTGGTGAGGTATTGAGCCCCTGCTTCGCCGCCGCACAGCCGACCTCGACTTCGCTCTTCCCTGCACATTCCTTAAGACGAAGCCCGGAGATGCTGAGCGGCTTCCCCATAGAACCGGCCACTTCCTGAAGCTTCTTGACCGAGGAAATGACACGATGATTCTGCTCCGGTTCTGTCGCGACAAATTCGATCAAGTCGGTTGTGCTGGAAGGCGGCACTTCCTTCGCAGCAGCCGGTCCTGCATGGGGGCGGGCCATCTTCTTCAGTTCCTCCCATGCACCCTTATCTGCATAAAACTTCAGGGTCTTGCCCGGATGAATCTTTTGCCAGAAGAAGCCGCTCTCGGCATTCCCGCCAAACACAGCCACGTTAATCCAGACTGCCTCATCATAGGGATCGAGCACGATCACCCGACCTTGTATGGAGGTCGGCTTGCTCATATCTCCCCACTCAAAGCGCTCTTGGAATGATTCAATCGCCAATGCAGTGGAGGCCGCAGAAGCCACCAGCGCAACGGCGGCCATGACGGCCCAGCCTTTTGCATAAAATTTCATAATCGCGCCCCCCTTAACAGAACATGAAAAAGTTACCGCTTGTCAAGGTCGATTACTTAATAACCTTAAAACCGGTGATCGTTCGACCATCCAAACTC
>JACQEY010000132.1 GCA_016200355.1 Nitrospirota bacterium | reverse complement strand
GTCGAGAAGAGTCGGCTCTTGGCGTTAGCTGAAAAATCGAGCAGCTGCCCGCTGATGACGATGTCGGCATCATTCAGATTCGTCACGGCCCCGTTGGAAGCCGCCCGCACCGTCCAAGCCCGATCTTTCCATCCGCGCGTTTTCAGACGATCCACAAGGGCCTGGGCAATCACATCTCCTGGTCGCTCACCCGCCACATTGAAATAGGTCACCCCGCCCCACAAATGGGTCCGCAGACCGAGCCGATTCTTCTCCAGTCGACGATCCTCGAAGGATTCGATGACGATCCTGACTGGTTCCGGTTCCATGAATGGCGCTGCCGCCTGTTTCTGTTGAAGATCTAGATAGAACGTTTTCCCCGTACCCCCGCAACCCGCGCCCATCAGCAAACTCGCCGTGAGCACGATACCGACGCCCAGTCGTCCCTTTGTCTGTTTCACGATATCATCCTCCTTGCGATTGGCTGCCCCACCGTTCAAGCGGGCTCAGTGTACCCAAGTTGACGATCAGAGACAAATACTAACCCGCAGATACTGGAGAAGGGCGCCTCCATTGACCAAATCCTAGAGTGAAGGCTAATATCGTCCCGCGCAATCACTCAATTCTACGGAGGACCTATGGCTGAAGTCCCTGATGTCTATGCCGACCAATTTCAACTCAACCTTGGGCCGCTTGGGTGCACACTGAACTTTCAAGTCTCCGGAGCCAATCCGGTGGCCCCAGGTTCTCCGCCGCCGATTGAACGTGTGGCCACTATTCGGCTGAGCCTACAGCACTTAAAAGCCATGGCGTTCATTTTGCACAAGCAAATAGTGGGGTATGAGGCCCAAGCTCAGCTGTCCACTGGTCTTCCGGTCGACGTGCTTCGAGCGCTGCAAATTCGGCAAGAAGACTGGGAAGCCTTCTGGCGTCCTTAGTCCGCGTGTTCGAAGTTCCAAAACCCAAGAACTTCAAACTTCGAACCTTCCCCCGTCTCGCTCGTCCCATCAGTCTCGCACGGCGATCCTTCTACCGAGTGATGATAGGAAGGATGGCCCGAAACGTTTCGCGGCTGAATTCCGGCATCTGACCCGACTGAATCCGCGGATCGGTGAACGGCAAGAAGCGGACGATCTTCAAGAAGGACCGTTCGGCCAACACGGCGGCGATCTGCGCCTTGCGATCGTGGGTGATCGGCAATGTATACCCCTCGCCACGTTTCCACTCCCACAACGTCGGCGCCAACGACAGTTCCAGCCCCTGCCCGGCGAGCTGATGAAACCGGTCCACGATCCGTGCCTTGTGCTGCTTGATCCCCTCTCCCTCCAACATCAAGGCACACACGATGTGGTGCCCCCACCAAAAGAGCGTCCGAAAGGCAAACGCATTCGAGTCGTGGAAGTGTTTCGGAAAATCCAGATATTGGTAGGGAAAGAATTCGAGAGCCTCTCCCTTTACAAAGTGACAGTTTGCAGGATTGAAGTCCGGCGGGGTCACGAGAACAGCTGATGCAACTTCCTCTTTCAAGGCCGCATGCGTGGCCGCAAGTAAGCGGCGCACCTTGGCCATGATCTGCGCCTTGGCGAGAAAGAAGTGCTGATCGGCCATCAAGGCCGCTTCTTCGTTCGTAAACTCTGACGGCATGGCTGTCGATCGGCTGGACGACTGGCGCGAAAGGCGCCGCCTATTTCTGATGCGTTTCGAACTGGGAGACGGTCAGATCGTACTGCGCCCGGCATTCCGCACAGCGGACCCACACCGCATCTTGAAACACATCCATCTCCCGAAGCGACAGGGCAGGCGCATGGGCGCTCAAACAGATCTTGAGCGTCACAAGCCCGTCCGGCTGCGCAGTATCCGGTTCCGGCACGGAGGAATCCCCTGTCGAGACATACCTGGCAACCGAATCGGTCGTCACCCGATGCACCATGCGACAGGAGCTACAAGTTACCACCACAATGCGCTCCGGCTCGACCAGCTTGACCGTCAGACAGAGCGGATGTACCGACCAACATTGTTGGAGAAAAGCTCCGCTGCGGATAATCTCTGCCATCGATCGTCCTCACACCGAAACAGGCTGTCAGCTTGGTCTGTCTGGTCTATTTGGTCTGTCTGGTTTGTTTAGTTGGTTGCATGAGACTAACCAGATAGACCCGAAAGACCAGATAGACCGAATGAACCAGACGGGCTACAGCGCCCACAGAGCCACCATCACCAACACACCGATCACATAAGGAAGCACACATGAATAGAGCACTGCCGACCATGCACGGCCCGGCGATTCATTGCGCGACAGTTGTTCCTTGTAGACGAATTCACGGGAGAGGATCAATACGGTAAGTGTCAGCGCCAACGTTCGACTGGTCCCCGGCCAAGTAAAGGAACCGCTGATGACAAAGTTTGCCGTGAAAAGTCCGCTGAGGAGGAGAATCACCGGTGCCAGGACAAACCGGACTGAGTCGGAAAAAAAGGCATGCCGCCAGCCCGGGCGGGCTTCCGCTGGGCTTGATTGTGAACTGGAATTCACGACCCGACGGCCACCGGAATCGTTGCCTTCGGAGAAGAAGGAGTGCCCTCTTGGGCAGTACGGCAGATCTTACACACCCGGGGTCGGGCTTTCAGAAACGAGACTTTGCCATGGGCCAGACAGCTGTAGTGGACGAAGTCCTCGCACAAGGCGCACCGAGACCAGCCGCCGCTGAAAAACGTCTTATTGCGGTAGAGCTCTTCCTTGCAGACCTTGCAGTGCCGGGGTTCAATCCCCAACAGCATCGGCTCCCATTTCCCGTCGGCGTTTCTGATACTCATGCCACGAAGTATAGCGAACGCGTAAGGCGAGAGGCAAGGGGCGATGGGCGATGGGAGACGTGAGGGGTTAGGGGTGAAGGGTGAGGGTCAGGATCTAGGGACGCCGGATCTGTCAATCCACCTGCCAATCTCTGGCGTGACTCCATGGGAACATTCGGTAGCCTGACCTTACCGCCGGATCGAAAGTTGGTCAAACGTCCTGACCTTTTCAGTACTCTTCTCTTGGCGCACTTTTTCCCTCACGTTTCACGCCTTACCCCTAACCCCTCAGCCTTACGTTTCACCCCTCACCCTTCACCCCTAACCCCTCACCTCCCCAACGGTTTGACAGCTCCCAGACCTTTTGTTACGCTCCGCGCCGATTCTGGGCCTGTCACGACGAGCTACCCCCATGAACATCAAGGACTATCTCGAACAGAAGCGGGTCGACGTGGATCGGTTCCTCGATGCCGTCATGCCCGGCGTTGCCACGCCGCCCACCACGCTCCATGAAAGCATGAGATACAGTCTCATGGCGGGAGGGAAGCGAGTCCGCCCGATCCTGGCCATTGCCGCGGCAGAAGCGGTGGGGCAGCCGGCGCCAGGGCTGATGCCGATCGCCTGTTCACTGGAACTGATCCACACCTACTCCTTGATTCACGACGACCTGCCCGCGATGGATAACGACGACTTCCGGCGCGGGAAACCGACGAATCACAAGGTCTACGGCGACGCGATGGCGATCCTGGCCGGCGATGCGTTGCTGACGATGGCGTTCGATCTCTGCAGCCATCCGGATCTCATGAAAGGCTGCGACCCGGCGCGCCAAGTTCGGCTGATTCATGAACTGGCCTACGGCTCAGGCAACATGGGGATGGTGGGCGGTCAGGTGTTTGATATCCAGGCTGAAAACAAAGACATCAATCTTCCAACGCTCCAGAACATCCACAAGCATAAGACCGGCATGTTGATTCGCGCAGCGGTGCGGATGGGCGCCCTTGCCGCCGGCGCAAACGATCGACAACTAGACGATCTCACAAGCTATGCCGAGGATGTCGGACTGGCCTTTCAGATCGCGGACGATGTGCTCAACGTGACAGGAACACGCGAGGAACTGGGCAAGAACCCCAACACCGACGCGGAACGAGGGAAGAAAACCTACCCGACGTTCTACGGAGCCGAGGGAGCCAGAAAGCTGGCGGACGACTGCGTGGCCCGCGCGATCGCCCGCCTTTCCCCGTTCGGCCCAGCTGCCGAGCCGCTTAGCGAACTGGCGCGCTACATCACCTCGCGGAAAAACTAGTGCTGACTGCTGAGCCATGAGTGCTGAGGTAAGAACAAGGCCACATTCTCTGGTTGACTGCTCAGCCCTACAGCAACTTGTCTTACTCTTCTTAAGTCTGTACTCAGCACTCAGCACTCAGCACTTCTTATGAAGGTCCTCGTCACTGGCGCAACCGGATTTGTCGGCGGCGCAGTGGTACGCGCGCTGGTCAAGAGCGGCATCGATGTCCGCGTCCTGGCACGAGCAGGAGCCGACCTCCAAAATCTTCAGAATCTGACCGTCGAGCGGGTCGAAGGCGATCTGCGCGATCAGGACTCGCTGCGCAACGCACTCCACGGCTGCCGGCAGCTCTACCATGTCGCGGCGCACTATGCGCTCTGGGCCAAAGATCCCTCAATCTTTTACGACATCAACGTCACTGGCACAAAGAATCTGCTGGAAGCGGCCCGCGACGTCGGCACCGAACGGATCGTCTACTGCAGCACCATCGGTGCGATCGGCCTCCCACCCGGCGGAGGGCTCGGCACAGAAGAGACGCCCGTCTCGCTCGAACAGACGGCCGGCCACTACAAACGGTCGAAGTACTTGGCCGAGCAAGAGGTTCTCACGCTTGCGAAGGCAGGGCTGCCAGTCGTCATCGTGAATCCGAGCGCTCCGGTCGGCGCAGGCGACGTGAAACCGACCCCGACGGGGCAGGTCATCGTGGATTTCATGAAAGGCCGCATGCCGGCCTATATCGAAACCGGGATGAATATCGTGGATGTCGATGACGTGGCCGCCGGCCATCTGCTCGCGATGGAGAAGGGCCGGATCGGCGAGCGATACATTCTAGGCAATAAGAACTTGATGCTGCGTGAAGTGTTTGAGATCTTGAGTCGCCTCACCGGCATCAACGCGCCCTCGATCAAGTTGCCCAGATTGGCCATCCTGCCGTTGGCCTATCTCAATCTCTGGATGGCGAACGTCACAGGGCACCCGCCACGCATTCCGCTGGAAGGGGTGAAGATGGCCAAGTACAAGATGCACTACGATTGCAGCAAAGCCATCCGCGAACTCGGCATCCCGCAAACACCGCCGGAGGTTGCGCTTGAAAAGGCGGTGCGCTGGTTTAGAGATCACGGGTACGCGTAACCGTGAATGTTGAGTGTTGAATGATGAATGTTAAATTGTAGATTTTCAGACTCGTTGACGGGAGGGTCTCATTCAACATTCATCATTCAACATTACACATTGATGGATACCTTCGCCCTATTTTTGAAAACGATTGTATTCCGCCCCTACGTCTTCGCCTTTCTGGCCGCGTTCTTGTTCGCCGCAATCCAACTGATCGGCTGGCCCAGGACTTGGCGCTTCTGGCTGATTAGCTGGGCCACGGCCTTCGTCTGCGAATTTTCATCCACGCGCAATGGCATTCCCTTTGGGTGGTACCACTACAATGGCTCGACGGTGGGCCAGGAGCTCTACTTCTCCAACGTCCCGTTCATGGACTCCATCTCGTTCAGTTTTCTACTCTACGCCGCCTATTGCGTCGCGCTCTGTCTCGTTCTTCCAATCGGATCGTCCTCTGCTTCCACATGGCCAATGTTCAAACCACTCCATCTTGATATGCGCGCGCGAACAAGTTGGTCGGTGCTCTTGCTGACCGCGTTCTTGTTTGCCTTTATCGATATGGTGATCGATCCGGTGGCACTCCGCGGCGACCGCTGGTTCTTGGGGAAGATTTATTATTATCCCGACCCAGGCTTTCACTTCGGCGTGCCCTTCGCGAATTATGCCGGTTGGGCTGTCGTTGGGCTCATCTCCCTCGCGATCTATTTTCCGCTCGAACGACGACTCCCTGCGTTCTTGCCGCCTCCGTCGGCCACGCCTCGCCTCCTGCTGGGTGTCGGCCTCTACTATGGCGTCCTGGCCTTTAATCTCAGCGTGACGTTTTGGATCGGTGAATCGTTCATGGGGATGAGCGGGTTGCTGATGCATCTCCCTGTCATCGCGCTGCTGATGTTTCGCCTTGCAGGGCCTCGTCGCGTTTCTCAATCGGGATAACCCGGTGGCATTCAGACAGAAGACTTTGTATAGTCATGGCCGTCGCCATGCGAACGAAATTGATCGTCTTGATCATCGTATTGGTCCTTGGGGCTATCAGTGCCGTCGGATGGATGGGGTATCAATTGTTCTCAACCGGCTTTAGCGCCAAACCAGAGCCGCATGCCCTAGAGATCTTGGTAGCGCGGCAAATCCGCCATCTGGCGATCCCGCTCGAACAGCGAAACGCGCCGAATCCGATCCCGTTGAACCCCGACGTAATGAAAGAGTCGTTGGCACATTTCGCTGATCACTGCGCGACCTGCCATGCCAACGACGGCAGCGGCCAGACCCCTATCGGCAAGAACGTGTACCCGAAGGCTCCCGACTTACGATTGGCCGACACCCAGTCGATGTCGGATGGAGAGATTTTCTGGGTCATCCACAACGGTATCCGCTTTACCGCGATGCCGGCCTGGGGAGAAGGTGACCCAGCGGAGGACAAGGACAGTTGGAAGCTGGTCCACTTCATTCGCCATCTTCCAAAACTGACGCCGGAGGAACTCAACCAGATGAAGGCGCTCAATCGCAAGACGAAGAAGGACCTGGAAGAAGAAGCCGCCCACGGCCAGTTTCTGCAGGGAAACGATGCGGCGGCGGCACGCACCGATAGCGGCCATCATCACTAGTCTGGTTTATTTTATTTATCCGGGTTTTTGGTTCATCTGGTTAATCTTTCAACCAAACAAACGAAACAAACCAACAACGATCTTCATATACAGGAAAGAGAATTCCCCATGTGGTTACACTTGATTGTCACTCTCACGTGTCTTGTCATTTCGACGCCAGGCTTTGCCCATGGCGCGGATCAACATGTGCTCGGCACGATTGTGGCCATTGACGCAACCCATGTCGAAATCAAAACGACCAAGGGCCAGTCGGTGAACGTGCGGCTCAACAAACAAACCCAGTACAAGGACAAACGCAATCCGAAAGGCGCCGGCGTACCCGAGGTGGGCGACCGTGTCGTCATTAAGGCCGAAAAGAGCGAAAAAAAAGGCGACAAAATGTTGCTCGCCACCGAAATCAATTTTTCCTCGGCTAAACGCGTTCCGGCCCCCATCCCGCCGACGCCGGTCAACTAGGGTGATCGATGCCGACGCTTCATGTCTCACGGGATTTCAATAGCAATTTTTTGGGCGGCGGGTTTCGCGCGGCGATCATTCGAATCCTGATCACAGGCATCGCGGTCTTTCTGGCGGTCATGATCGTGCCCGGACTTGAAGTTGCCTCGTTCAGCGCCGGACTCGCGACAGTCCTGGTGCTCACGTTCCTGAACCTCTTGGTCCGGCCCATTCTCTTCGTACTCACCCTTCCCTTGATCATCCTCTCGTTGGGGCTCTTTCTCATTGTCGTCAACGCGCTCCTCCTGGAACTTACTTCATACCTGGTCACAGGATTCTCGGTCGCGGG
>JACQEY010000138.1 GCA_016200355.1 Nitrospirota bacterium | reverse complement strand
TTTTTAAGGCCAGGCGTCGCCATTGATGTCTAACAGGCCGTTATTTGGTTTGTTTGGTTTATCTCGTTTGTTTGGTTGAACGAAACTAACCAGATGAACCAAATAAACAAAACAAACCAGATAGACCAGATGAACGTCCAATGATTGTCTCGCCGGAAGAGTTTGATAGGTGGATCCAGGAGGCGCTGGCCGAATTACCGCCACGTTTTGCCGCATTGGCGAATGAAGTATCGATCATGGTCGAAGAAGAACCCTCTGTCGATATTCTGAAGGATCTTGAATTGGAATCAGAGGACGATCTGTTGGGTCTGTATCAAGGCGTTCCGATCGATCAGACGTCGTTCTTTCAGCCTGCCGGCGAGCTGCCCGCCCGCATTTCCATCTATCGAGGCCCCATCCTGCGTATCTGTAGGACGAAGGCCGAAGTCATTCATGAGGTCCGCGACACGGTGGTCCATGAACTTGGACACCATGTCGGGTTGGATGACGACGAGATGCCGTACTAAGATGGTAATGACTCAGGTGTTTAGGCTGAAGGCTAAAAATTATCTCGCAAGGCACGACTCCTAAAGGCCTTCAGCCTACCTACCTGAGTACTGACCTATGATTTAGCCTGCATCAAGGCCCGCCGCTGATAACCGAGGACGAGCATGAAGACTCCCACCACGATCATAGGGAAGGAGAGGAGCTGTCCCATGGAGAATGATCCAAGGATAAATCCAAGGTGGGCATCCGGTTCTCGAAAGAACTCTACGATCATCCGACAGATTCCATAGCCGGCGATAAAACTCCAGAAGAGGGTGCCTGGTGGCGGTGTGGTTTTCGAGATGACCCATACCAGAGTAAATAAGAACACACCTTCGAGCCCTGCCTCATACAGTTGTGAGGGATGGCGGCAGGCAGGCCCCCCACTCGGAAACACCATACACCAGTCGACATCGGTGGCTCGGCCATACAACTCTCCATTGATGAAGTTGCCGATTCGTCCGAATCCTAGCCCAATCGGTGTGACGGCTGCTGCTAAGTCTGCAACCTGGTAGGTGGGAATACCCTGCCGTTGGCTGAACCAAACCAGGGCAGCGATGGCGCCGAGCAGGCCTCCGTGGAAGGACATGCCTCCTTCCCAGACTGCCACGATACTGGCTGGATGCTGGATATAGTAAGAGAAATTATAGAAAAGCGTATAGCCGAGTCGTCCTCCGATAAACAACCCGAATGCGGCCCACACCACCATGTTGTACACCTGGTCCTTGGTCATGGAGAGGCCTCTCGACTCCACTCGACGCTTGATCAGGAAATAGGCGCAAGCCAGCCCGATCAGATACATCAGACCATACCAACGAAACTGCAGGGGCCCAAGCTCAAGGAAGACTGGGCTGATGTTGGGGAAGGGGATCGCGTGCAACCAAGTCATGAATGCCTCATGTGGCGTATTGGCTGATAATAGGTGAGGGTCTCAACCATTGCAAGCACGCGAATGGCCCACGGAAGATCTATTCTAACCGTTGCGCAGAGCCAGTTTGAGAGGTATACCACTTTCGTCTGTTGGTTTTCTGTCACGTCTGTGTTGTGAACTGTAAGGAAAACACAACGAAAAATTGGTCAGGTTTAATCATGTGAGCAGGATAGCGATGAATCATGGGAGATTTTCGTGGTTTCTTTTCTGGCACACTTACTGCTGAAGAGAAATGGTGAGTATGCAGGGTGTAGGCAATCACATTCTTCACATAACTGTTTTTAAGGAGGTTCACCATGTCGGACCAAGGACGCCAGGCAGCGAAGGTCGCAGCATTGGTGGCGGGTGGGGCGGTGATTGGAGCGGGGATTGGATTACTCTTCGCGCCGCAAACGGGTGCTGAAACCCGTCGTTATGTCGGTCGCTATGCGAAAAAGGCCCAATTACAAGCGACTCGATTGAGTCGAACAGTCCAATCCGGCGTGAAAGAAGTCATGGATCGCAGTAAGTCTCTCGTCCGCAAGGACGATCAGATACCGAGGATCGAAGCGGCGTAGCAGGGTAGCCTGGCGAAGAAGTGCTGAGTCCTGAGGAAGTGCTGAGTGCTGAGGAAGAGGCGGATAAGAAAGCCGAGACGGGGAGAGTTCGAAATCCGAAGTTCGAGGTTTTCGAAACTCAGCACTCAGGACTCAGCACTTCCTGTCTCGCACGACACACGAACTGCAGCGACCTTGACCGACCTAGACCCCGATGCTAGAGTCCCGCCACTGCGGTTTCCGCTGCCGGAGTGGCGAAATTGGCAGACGCAAGGGACTTAAAATCCCTCGGGCTTAACAGGCCCATGCCGGTTCAATCCCGGCCTCCGGCACCAATTGCCGATCCAACAAAGCATTGTTGTGAATCAGAAGTTTCAAATAAGTCTGTTAAAATATTCTGAACAACTCCCATGGTTTTCTCACGCTGCCTTCTTCGTCTGAACCGGTTGCTGCTCCGCTTGCTCGGCTTCGATGGTCGCGATGACCTGGCTATCTCTGTACAGCCGTTCACGCGCTTGAACTGCTGCTTGCAGTAGAGCAACACCGTCCCCAGTCAATGCTGGAGCATCCTGCTTCCTCGTATGCGTTTGATATTCTGCTCACTGTGTCGCACCAAGGAGAACATGCTCTCGATTGGGTTGGTCGACAGCAGTGTCTTGCGCAGCAGCGCCGGAACCTTCAATCGATGCAGCGTCAACAATTCCTATAAGGCTTCCAGGTGCGAATCCGCCGTCGACTCGTTTGCGGTTCGCAGCCTCGCCTCCAGCTCCAGCAGCATGTGCTTGGCCTCGGCGCAGCGCGTCTGCTTCGGCGCGGTAGTGAGCTTTCGATAGGCTTCTTTGCGGTAGGGCTTGGCCATATGCCACTGCAGGTTCCGGCTGTTATGAATCGCGCGGCGTCTCCGCACTCATGAAGCTGCCGGGGACGGCGCAAAAGTTCTTCCTACTGACCCCGTTCAACCACACCTGTGGGCTAGAGATCTGACAGATCAATCCGTCACAGCCCCGTATCCGCTCTTACAACAGAAGCTTCATGAATATTGCGGCTAGGCCCGAATGAGAAGATGGTCGATGAGGGCAGGTTCTTCAATGTGCATGGCCGTGGGAGTATGGATAAATTGTTTCAGCCTTATCCGATCATTTGGACTCACCCGGATTACTTCCACTGTGATCCAGTGATTGTGAACTCTTGTGACTACCGCCAGCCGTATGTCGATAAAGGCCTCCTCGCCTTCCAACCATAATTGGACGTTTACCGTATCCCCTACCCTCAAATGATCGGGGGTGGTGAGTTTATGCCCATCCTCTTCACATTCGAGCACGCACCCATCTGCTTCAAGCTGCGTGCTTCCGTTCGCTAATACGCAGTCAATCATAAACTTCGGGCTATCCCACTTGGTCTGTTGTGTCCCCTGATCCATCATGTTATGCGCAGGATAGTCTGGAAAGGGGTGCGTGGCTATTCCTCAAGAGGTGGGGGGGGAATACCCCGAAGAGGGGCGAGTGGCACGAGGCGAGAGGATAGACGTTTCTTCTGGTCACCCGTAGACCCTATTATTCATGAGCATTTCTGCTACAATCGCCAATTCACCGCACTTGCGCGTAAAGCGTCGTTGATGAAGCACGGGCGCGACAGGCAAGACGTGTGTGGCAGGCGCGACTCGCGAAGATGAAGCTTCCAGCCAGTTACGCGCCCCCTCCCTCACCTTCCCCCATGCTGTGGGGAGGGAAGGGTGGGGGTGGCGAACCGTCACGAGTACAGAGGACTAGGAGGATACTACGATGATAGGTCGGTCACCTTCTCAGCGATTCCTGATGCTTGGAAGTATCATGGCCGGACTTGGCGTTGCCGCCGGCGCTTTTGGCGCTCATGCGCTCAAGGAAATTCTGGATACGCCTATGCTCCAAGTGTTCGAGACCGCAACAAGGTATGTGATGTATCATGCCTTTGGGCTGTGTATCGTGTCTTGGGCTATCGATCGTTATCCCGAGCAAGGACTTGAAAAATCTGGATGGTTCTTTATCGCCGGGATTCTTCTCTTTTCAGGCAGTCTGTACGTGGTGTCCCTTGCAGGCATTCGGTGGATGGGGGCAGTGACTCCGGTGGGCGGGCTGGCCTTCATGATAGGCTGGCTACTATTGGGGTGGGGAGTCTGGCGGAATGCGCTTCCTCGCGCCCCGGGCCGTACACGCGGCGACGCATAAAGCGCGAGAGGGGCGAGAAGGGCACGACGTGGGGAGACTGAATATCACCTCGTCTCACTCGTCCCGCTTTTCTCGCCAGTCGCACGGAGTTAAGGCATGCAGTCGGCCGTTCTCTTTCCGCTGATCGATCCCCACCCTCCTTGGGAATTCACGAAAGTTCCTTCGAGGCGTTGTCCTTCTTTATTAAATTGCAAACTATCTTCCTGAACCAGGCCATTGATTTCCCAGCGTAAATAAACGTTCTCGCCCAGCACGATCGTCTCCATGAGTCCCGGCAGAGTGGCCCGGATATTCCCCGCTGGTGGAAAAAATAACGATAGCTTCTGCTCTCGATGGTTGTGCTGATGGTTATGAATGATCCACTGCCAGGTCCCGCACAGCCTGGCCTGTCCGCGAAGCCCACGCACGCGATCCTTCCAATTCCGTATCCGGTCCCACTCCTGGTAGCTGGTCTGCAGGGCATCCACTTCTAACTGAACAGTTCGCTCAAGGACTGTTACCAATAGGGTCGATGCAGAAAACTCTCCTTGAATCCCTTTGCCCAGTTCTGGGGAAGCAACTACGTCAGAGAGTTGATTCAGTGAGTCATGCCAGGGCGCTTTCCCCTGTTGATCGAGCCATGCCTTGTGTGGAGATCCGACAAGTCGTTCGGTTACCGCCTGGAGTTGCTGGTCTTTCACAGCCTGCCTGACGCTGGAAGCTAGGTGCCAGACGGCCAAACTGCTCATGAACCGATGAACCGCCGCCGTCAGGTCCGGCACCAGGAGTTCATTTGCGAGCTTGGCCGGTAAAGGGTTGGCCCCCAATGTCCGAGCCACATCGCTCAATTGAAGCGCGGGCCCGATTGCCGACACAAATAGGTTAATGGCTCCCTTATCGGAGTCTATCTTGGCCAGTTGATCAGAATGGGCACGAATGACTGATGAGAAATCTGGCGTAGAACTTGGAAGGGATTCGTCTGCCTTAGCATTGAGCCAGGCCACGAATACAGATACGACCACCATCGCAAGGGCGAGACCTATGCGTGATTGGACTGATCGAATCAAGAGGGCGTGATGGCGCATCGCGCTACTGTACCCTGCTTCCGCCTACACCCTCAAGCGTGGACTCCTAACAGGCGGTGGAAAAACTCTGCTGGTACGTGAGACAGGTGAAGGTTGATCTGGTTCATCTGGTTTGTTTAGTTCATCTGGTTGGTGTTATTCAACCAAACAAACGAGACAAACCAAATAACGGTCTTCTGCCGCTGGCGGACTTTTTCAGCACCCTGCTAAGTGCCTTGGAAGCAGGTCTTCAGAAACGCAGCAGTTGATTCCCAGGCCTCTGCCGTTGCGTCGGCACGATAGGTCTCCACGCGTTGCTCATTGCAAAATGCATGGGGGGCACCAGGGTAGTTTCTGATCTCGACACGCTTCTTGTATTCGGTCGCTGCAGCACGCAACTGGTCCACATCCTGACCGGGCACCCACTGGTCCTGACCGGCTTGGTGATAGAGCACCGGAGAGAACAGATCTTTGATCGTGGTTTCAGGTTGCATCACTCGGCCATAATAGACGACCGCGGCTCGTAGCCGTTTCCGTTGACAGGCGAACCGAAGCGCAAACGATCCACCCATGCCGTAACCGACCACGCCGTGGATATTTCGTTTAATGTGGTCGCGCGTATTCAGGAATTCACAGCAGGAATTGATGTCTTGCAAGACGAGCGATTCGTTGAGCTTGCCCATAAGCGCATCTGCAACCTCTGCGTTGGCCGTCACCATGCCACCCAGTCGAGCGTACAAGTTCGGAATGATGACGCCGTAGCCTTCGCACGCCAGCCTGGCTCCGAGATCCTTGATTTGCGCGGTCAGTCCCCAGGCTTCGTGCAAGAGGACGAGTCCGGGGTAGAGACCTTTTTCCTGAGGCCAAAACTGAATGCAGTCCACCTGCACATGTTTCGATACACGTGTCTGGATATAGGGGTCGGCGGCGGCATCCGTTATCGTGGGTATGGCGACGCCGCTAGGAAAGCGTGCTGTGCCTGTACCGATTTGATCTAACGAAAATGGAGCGATGGTCGATATCATGCGGCAATCTCTTTTCCATCAAGGTTTTACGGGATAGGCCCTATTTAGTTAGGGCGGATACCACGCACACGTACTATAGGGACCAGGCTGCAAGGCTGTCAATCCGGCTGCCAGCAGGATGCTGAAACAACCCGCCAGCGGCGTTCTCACATCGTTCAGACCCTCAACGTACCCAAGGGGTACGCCTACGGTTTCACTCGCTGTGGCCTTGCCTGGGACAGGGCGCGTTTCGGCGCGCCAGGGTTGGGAGAGTGAGAAGTCTGGGCTGTTTGAGCATCCTGTGGGAGTCTGCCCCTCTTGCCCTAGACATACAGTTTAAGTCGAGTTTTAGTTGACCCAGTATTCGACGGCAGCTACAGTTTCTCTCCCTCACGATGGATGTGGCAACTATGCCGCTTAGAATTGGTCTCATCGGTGCAGGCCGGCATGGTAGCCGGTATATCCGCCATCTCCTCCATGATCTGCCAGGAGTGAGCCTTGCTGCTCTCTGCCGGAAACGAATAGGGGAGGGACTGCCTTCGTCCTCGATGACAGACATTCCTGTCTATGGAGACTATCGTGCCTTGATCGCGGATCCAACGGTAGAGGCCGTCGTTGTGGTAACCCCTCCGTCTCTCTGTCCTGAGATCTGCTTGGAAGCAGTGAGGGCGAGGAAGCCGATCCTCATTGAAAAGCCGTTAGCGCCGACAGGCCGTGACGCACGAATGATGGTGGCGGCAGCAGAAGAGGCAGGGCTGTTCCTGATGACCGCGCAGACTCTGCGTTTCGATTCGTCGATTCTTACTTTGAAAGATCACTTGGCGGAGATTGGCCGGTTCCGGTATGCCACCTTTACCAGCCGGATTGAGATGAAGGCCAGTGCCCAGGTTCTGGCACCGATGCCCGGCCAGCGTGGGGCGCTCTTGGAGTTTGGAGTTCATCTCTTGGATGTGGTGCCCTTTCTCACCGGCGAAGCGGTGGTTGCCGTCCGCTGCGAGTTGGACCAGCTTCCGACCGTGGCACCGGACACGATGGCGATTGTGCAGGCCCAAACTGTGAGCGGCATGCAATGCGTCATGGACATTGCACGCGTTGCAGCGGGGAGGGTTGCGAGAACGGAGTGGGTGGGAACACAGGGTCAGATCACCGCTGATTGGTTTCACCAGCGGGTGAGCGGCGTCACGGGTGGTACGGCTCCGTTCGAATGGGCCGTCCAGCCGCAGCAGACGATTCTCGCTACACTCCGCGCCTTCGTCCATGCCATTGAAACGAACAGCCCACCGCCTATTACCGGGCGTGATGGATGTCGCGCCGTCGAGGTGGCCGACGCCTGCTACCGTTCGGCAGAACTTGGCGGAGCTTCTGTCAGCGTCTCGTCTCTCCGCTAGAGCTTGCGAGACGAGCAAGAAGAAGTCAGAGCCACTCTGCTCACGTCGCGCCTTTCTCGCCAGTCTCGCGCGTCACGCCTCACAGTCTGTAGGCTGTCAGACTGTGAGCCCTAGGTATCGGCGACGATATGTGTATCTGTTTCCTCCACCCCTTCGACTTGGTGAATCTTTGTGATCACCACATCCGAGAGGGCTCGTTCGTCCGCGACACTGATGAACAGAATAATATCCGGCCGCCCGAAACAGGAGTGGGCTTGCTCGACACCGGTAAGGCGCTTGAGTACCTGTAGCACATCTTTTGTCCGCCCGGCTTTGACTTTGATGAGGATATAAGCTTTCGTTGCCATTGGGCCCTCCCTATTCAATTAATTATTGTGTCCCCCCGGCATCTCTCGCCGGCGTTGCTCAAACACCTGGTGGATGTTTTGTCCTCGTTGTATGAAGGCCGTCTGTGCCTTCGCAATGAGTTCCATCAACGAATCAAAATCTTTCAGGCTGACGTTGAATTGGCGAAAGCCTGGCGCCAAATGCTCTCGCTGATCGATCGCCGTGATGACCCACTGTTCACTGAGTGCCTCAAGCATCTCTGACGTCCAGCCTGCCGAACGAAATCGAGACAGGGTCTTGTCCGCGCTGCGCTCTCCCTGAGTAGTCAGTGCTTGAGTCAGAAATAGCTGCACGGCCGGATCCCCGCTCTTCAGAAATACTGATTGAAATTGGATGACGGCTTTGATGACGCGATTGGCATCGGGAGTGCCTTCTGGTGGAAGCACATCGGCATCTTGCAGTGTTGCCAGGACGGCCATCGATGCCCCAACTGGTCCAGATGGGGTGGTTGCACGTCCAGGCACTTGGGCTAAGACGGGATTGCTCACCCCCATGAGCAGTCCACTGAGGAGTAAACACACTGGCATATGGCCTGACAACCTGATGTACAGTGCAGGTTCTCGCAGGCTCGATCGCAGGCAGTGGGACGGGACAAGCATAGGGAGGGATTATACAGAAGGGTGGAAGAGGGTGCTAGCGTTCAGACTGGTGTGATGGCAACAGAGGAAATGGAACCAATTCTTGCCGACACGAACTGTTTCGATTGAAACAATTCGCCACCCTTCCTATAATCCGGGAGCCTCGAGTCTTGCATCGGAGTCACCTATGCTTGCAAAAGTTTTGAGTGCGGCACTCGTCGGTATCGATGCGCATTTGATCGATGTGGAAGTCGATATTGCCGGAGGGCTTCCACAATTCTCAGTGGTCGGTCTCCCCGATGCCACGGTACGGGAAAGCCGTGATCGGGTTCGCTCCGCGCTCAAGAATACGGGCTTTCATTTTCCGGCAAAGAAAATCACGGTGAATCTCGCTCCTGCGGGAATCAAGAAGGAAGGGTCCGGGCTCGACCTGGCTATTGCCATTGGGATTCTCGTCGCGGAAGAAGTCATTCCGCCTCAGAATGTACAAGGCCGCGTCTGTGTCGGTGAACTCTCACTGGATGGACATATCAAGTCGATTACCGGTGCGTTATCTATTGGAATTGCCTGCCGGCCAGACCATAGTCTGCTCTTGCCGGCCGAGAATAGCCAAGAAGCGGCTGTGGTACAGGGTGTGACGGTCTATCCGCTCCACACGCTTCCAGAAGCCGTGGGATTTCTCAATGGCACAGTTTCGCTGGGCCCAGCTCACCCAGACCGGGACCGATTCTTTGCCACTCGCCCGCTGGAGGATGATGACTATGGCGATGTGAAGGGACAAGAACATGCGAAGCGCGCGCTGGAGATCGCTGCAGCTGGAGGCCACAATCTCTTGATGGTGGGACCGCCTGGATCGGGTAAGACCATGCTGGCGAAGCGACTCCCGACGATTTTGCCCCTCATGGAACCGGAAGAAGCGATCGAAACGACTCGCGTCCACAGCGTATCTGGACAATTATCGGCCAATCATCCGCTACTGACAGTTCGGCCATTTCGTGCGCCACATCACAGTATTTCCGATGCCGGACTCATCGGAGGAGGAAGCGTTCCTCGGCCAGGAGAAGTATCTTTGGCGCACAATGGCGTGTTGTTCCTGGATGAATCCCCGGAGTTTCGCCGTCCTGTTCTGGATGGATTTCGGCAACCGCTGGAAGATGGGCATGTGACCTTGACCAGGGCCAGCGGCTCGCTCCGCTACCCTGCGCGATTTATGCTGATTGCCGCAATGAATCCCTGCCCATGCGGATATTATGGAGATCGTACGCGCGAATGTGTCTGCACTCCCCAGCAAATTCGCCGTTATCGAGCCAAATTATCGGGACCGCTCCAAGACCGAATCGATATGCACATCGAGGTCCCGCCGGTCTCTGTGCGAGACTTGCACGATCATGGTTCTATGCCGGAAAGTTCCGCCACGATTCGATCACGCGTCCTGGCAGCACGGGATCGCCAGCGCCACCGGTATCGTCAAGACGGGATTCACTCGAATGCTCAGTTGAAGCCGCGGCTCCTGAAGCTGTATTGTGGCCTGGAGACGCTGGCACAGGAGCTCTTAGAACAAGCGCTGACCAAACTCGGATTGTCTGCTCGGGCTCATGGGCGCATTGTGCGTGTAGCGAGAACTATTGCCGATCTTGCGGGCTCTGATAAGATTGAGCCGCTGCATGTGGCGGAAGCGATTCAATACCGTAGTCTCGATCGTCGAAGGGAGTTTTGAGGATTCCCTGTGTGGTCGACTGTAAAAGTCTTTCTCTGGTGGTTCATTGTCGGCGCCACCATGGCGCTGGCCGTGATCATGCTGCAGGGCGGCCTTCGGGAAGCCATGCAAACGCAGGGGTCCGTGTGGGGGCTCAAATCGGTTGAACTGTTTACGACCATCATGGGAGGGGGGCTGCTTGGCGGTTGTATTGCATTGATTCTCGATCGTATCAAGAAATCATAATGGCGTGTCTTACATCGTAGGGAAATGAGGTCATAGATGGATGTGGAAGTGGGTTCGAATCTGTACCGCAATACCGACGGCATGATTGAAATCGAGGGGGTCCCGCAGATTCAGGTCGCACTGAAACCGACCACTGGCGCGCTACTCGTGAACTTTGCGCTGTTCAATGCGGAGGGGAAGGTAACGGCGAAGCTCAATGACAGCACCCTGATGATCAACGAGAAGCGCGCCTACGAGATGACGAAGACTCCGAAGAGTCTGCTGCTCACACATCCGGCATCGGGAACGGTCATCTTACAGATGGAGGTGAAGGCGCCAGCTGTCGTGGCCTTCACGAAAGGGGAATTCCATACGATCAAAGGCCATATGATCCGGATTACTCCCACGGAATGGAATATCGACAAGCTGCGTGCCAGCGGCACGACTCAAGATGTGAAAGGAGGGTCTGTCGTCCTCGGCTGAGATGAAGAAAGTCGGGTCTTCGCTGAATCTCGACCTCAGCCTATCGCTATCTGCTATCCTGCGACCGTCGGTACGATGACGATTTGCTGTCCTTTCAGGTCCACGGTTGCCGTATCTCCATCGCGCAATTCACCCTTGACCAACTGACGCGCCATCGGCGTTTCAATTTCCTGTTGGATCAATCGCTTCAAGGGCCTCGCCCCATAAACTGGATCGTACCCCCGCTCACCTAGATGCCGCAGAGCCGCCGGCGTCACGGATAGTGAGATTCGCCGCTCTGTCAAACGAGTCCGTAGTCGATCGAGCTGAATATCTACGATCTTCGTGAGCTGCTCTGTCTCCAGAGCATGGAATACCACGGTTTCGTCGACGCGATTCAAGAATTCCGGACGGAAGTGCTCACGCAGTTCCGCCATCACGAGGGAACGGACCTCGTCATAGGAGGCGCGCCGTTGTTGCGCCTCAAGAATCTGCGGGCTGCCGATGTTCGACGTCATGATCAACACCGTGTTCTTGAAATCGACGGTCCGGCCCTGAGAATCCGTCAATCGTCCGTCGTCCAACACTTGGAGGAAGATATTGAAGACGTCGTGATGGGCCTTTTCGATCTCGTCGAACAAGATCACGGAGAAGGGACGCCGGCGGACGGCTTCGGTCAATTGTCCGCCTTCTTCGTACCCGATATAGCCCGGAGGGGCTCCGATGAGACGGGCGACCGTATGTTTTTCCATGTACTCGGACATATCGATTCGAATCAGATTGGCCTCGTCATCGAAGAGCGTCGCAGCAAGCGCCCTGGCCAGCTCAGTCTTTCCCACACCGGTCGGACCGAGAAAGAGAAACGAACCGATAGGTCGGTTCGGGTCTTTAATGCCGGAACGCGCACGGAGGACCGCATCGGCGACGGCCTGCACAGCCTCATTCTGGCCGACCACGCGTTGATGGAGTAGTTCATCCAGTTTCAGTAACTTTTCCGTTTCACCTTCGACCAGTCTAGAAACGGGAATGCCGGTCCAGCGGCTCACGATAGCCGCGATGTCCTCTTCATCGACTTCTTCTTTGAGCAACCGGCTTTCGCCCTGTTTCTTGCCAAGTTGCTCCTGCTCCAGAGCCAGTTCCCGCTCAAGGCGAGGTAATTCTCCGTATCGGAGCTCCGCCACCCGATTCAGATCGTAGGCCCGTTCCGCGCGCTCCATCGCCTGTTTCACCTCATCCATCGCTTCGCGAGTCTTGCGCAGCCGTGCCACAGAGGCTTTTTCAGAATCCCAGCGCGTTTTGAGCGCTTGTAGGTCTCGTTGCTTCTCGCCTAACTCCAGCTCAAGGGTCGCCAGCCGTGCCTGGCTGGCCTGATCCTGTTCTTTCCGCAAGGCTTCCCGCTCGATCTCCAGTTGCATCACCTTGCGGGAGACTTCGTCGAGTTCCGCCGGCAAACTATCGATCTCGGTGCGCAGCCGCGCCGCAGATTCATCGACCAGATCGATAGCCTTGTCCGGGAGAAAGCGGTCGGCGATATAGCGGTTCGAAAGTTTTGCGGCGGCGACCAGCGCGGCGTCTTTAATGCGTACACCATGATGCACTTCGTAGCGCTCCTTGAGTCCGCGGAGAATCGAGACGGTATCCTCTACCGTCGGCTGATCGACCAGCACCGTTTGAAACCGCCGTTCCAATGCGGCATCCTTTTCAATATGTTTTCGATACTCATCGAGCGTAGTCGCGCCGATTAAGTGTAATTCTCCGCGGGCCAGCATGGGCTTGAGCAGATTGGCAGCGTCCATCGCCCCTTCCGCCGCACCGGCTCCCACGACTGTATGCAGCTCATCGATAAAGAGCAACACTTGTCCCTCGGATGCCTGCACCTCTTTGAGGACCGCCTTTAATCGTTCTTCGAACTCACCGCGAAACTTTGCACCTGCCACCAACGATCCCATGTCGAGCGTGATGACGCGCTTCTTCTTTAGTCCTTCGGGTACGTCACCCTTGATAATGCGGATGGCCAATCCTTCGACAATGGCAGTTTTCCCGACGCCTGGCTCGCCGATGAGCACGGGGTTATTCTTCGTCCGTCGTGAGAGAATTTGTATGACGCGACGAATTTCCTCGTCACGTCCGATAACGGGATCCAATTTCCCTTGCCCGGCCAACCGGGTAAGGTCGCGACCATACTTTTCCAACGACTGGTACGTGCCTTCCGGGTCCTGGCTCGTGACACGTTGAGACCCTCGTATTTGTTGCAGCGCACCCAAGAGCCGTTCCTTCGTCAGGCCAAGTTTTTTGAAGACGCCTCCTTCTTGAACCATGGCGAGGACGACATGTTCGACACTGAGATAGTCGTCTTTCAACGCTCGTTGTTCGTCCTCGGCTTTGGTTAAGACCTGGCTGAGCCGCGAGGCGACGTGCAGTTGCCCCGGGCTTGCCCCGGCGCCTTGGACTTGAGGCAGCTTCGCGAGTGCCTGCTCCACTGTCTGGCGAACGGAAGGGACCGACAACCCTGCCTGTTCAAGGAGAGAGGAGGCGAGACCTCCATCCTGCTCCACGAACGCAAGCAGAAGGTGCTCCACGTCGATCCCTTGATGACTTCGCCTTGCAGCATGGGACGACGCGGTCTGGAGCGCTTCTTGTAGCTTGATTGTCATTCGGTTCATGTCCATTGAAGTTCTCCTCTTCGCTTATCCGTATGCTGTTGCCACTCACATAAGCATAGGATATGAGAAGTCAACCTCCAAGGAAGAGAAGCTGGTGTCTTGACCCGAGAAGTTCCCGCAGACTATTGTCTCGTATGGCACGCATTCTTGCCGAAACACTCACACTGTATCGAAATGCCTTCCGTAAAACAGGAGAATCCCTCGCCCGCGGCTGGGTGACGATCGTAGCCTTGGTGGGGTTTGGGTTCCTGTTGTTGTTCGCCACCCAGATTGCCTCGCCGCTCGGCATGGTCGGCGGCCTTCTGCTCGGTGCGGTGAATGCGCTTCTGGTTGGCGCAACCCTGAGCCTCATCGAGCAATCGATTAGCCATACAAGGGCTGTCACGTTTCACGATATTCTTGGCAGCGTCGGGCACTACTTTTGGGATGTCATCGGTATTGGGTTCATCCTATGGCTGCCGCTCATGGCTCTCGACCTCAGTATGCAGGCGAACCCGTATGGGCAGCTCCTATCGTACGCAGTTCTCTTACTCCTCTTTCTCTTGCTGAACCCGGCACCGGAAATTATCTATCAAGTTCGGCATGATTCTCCGCTCGAGGTCCTGAAGGCCTCATACGAGTTCGTTCTTGAGAATTGGATTGAATGGTTTCTTCCGTTTGCGTTGATCCTGATCCCCACTGTTCTCTCGCCCGCGGGACTGCAATCGTTTTTTTCTCTCTCTAGCCGAGTGGGGAGGGGGGCAGGATTGGATTTTTCCCAGGTCCTCGTGCTGCCATTCACGATCCTTGGAGGTTGGCTGGACTATGCGGGGATCCCGTCCTCAATCAGCTGGTACTTGGGGCTGCTGTTGACACCACCGCTTGCCGTTGCCATGTTGTTATTTCGTGGCCATCTCTTTGCATCCTTACACGGAGTGTCACGACGTCAACGCCGATTTGTCTCGCCATTCAAGTAGGGGCGAGTACTGTGGTGGAACAAAAACGTTTCGCCTTTCCCTTTTGGGTGCCGCGTAAACCTTCTCAGCGCCATGGGGTGCTCCACCGGGGTGGATGAAGCACGAGAGAATTTGTTTGCCAGATCCCTTGAGTGACAAGTAAAAGTAATGTATGGAATTGCCTACAGCCGCTACAAATAATAGAATTTCAACCAAAGGGGTAGAAAGATCTTCGCCCGTGCGTTTATCTATCTTTTGGCGGATCGTCCTGACCTCCCTCATCATTATCGTGGTGATGGCAGGGGTGAATTTGTACGCGTTGTTTCAACTGCGCCAGTTGACTGCGTTAAGTGCCAATATGGCCACTCGCCATTATCCGGCGATCGAATCGGCTAAACATCTGCACACGATACTGTATGCCCAACTCAATAGCGAAAAGAAGTATCTGGCTGTCCGCGATGCGACGTTCTTGCAGCATTTCGATGAAGAGGTTGACGAGTTCCATCGTGGGCTACAGACCCTCGAAACACAGGAACTCACCCCCCAGGGCATGCAACTACTCGAAGATATCAAGCGCTTGCAGCAAGAACGTCTCATGATTCTCCACACAGAATTGGAGAAAGGCCGGTTGTCTCCAGCGTCCCTATCTGCGGGCTATGAAGGTCGCCGAGACGCCTTGATGGACCGCATAAGCGTCACGCTCCAACAGTTTATCGATCTTCACGAGACGGGCATCAGCGTCGGCGTCAGCCGGTCACGGGAAAGCTCGGCGCAAGCTGAAGCGGTGACGGAACAACTGGTTTTACTTGCGCTCGTATTCGGCATCGCGCTTGCCGGTTTTGCCAGCTACACGGTCCTGCGCCCGCTTCGCCAATTGCAGACCCATATCAAACAGATCGGCCAGGGTAATTTCCGTACGTCGCTGAATATTCGGGCTCCCAGTGAGTTGCGAGACCTCGTCGACGCGGTCAATTGGATGGGCGCCAAGCTCCAAGAACTGGACGATATGAGGGGGGAATTCCTTGCCCATGTCTCCCATGAATTGCGCACGCCCATGGCTTCGATCCAAGAGGGTACCCATCTGCTGTTGGATGAAATTCCCGGCCCCTTGTCGCAAGAACAACGCACGACCTTGCGTATCATGGCAGATAGCAGCCGCCGACTGATCACTCTCATCTCCACCATTCTGGATCTCTCCAAAATGGACGCGGGGATGATGGAGTATCGAATCGTTCCGACGGACCTCAAACGCATTACAGATATGTCGATTAACAAAGTCCAGCTTCTCGCCGATGCCAAGCATGTGCAGCTGTTATTGGAAGCGCCTGCCCAACGTGTGTGGGTCAAGGCGGATGCGCTTCGAATTGAACAAGTACTCGACAATTTACTTTCAAACGCCTTGAAATTCAGCTCGGAAGGGGGCATTGTAAAGGTACTCATGAAGCCGGACCAGAATGCGGGAGTCCTTGAGGTGAGCGTGACCGATGGGGGACCCGGTATTCAGGCTGAGGATTTGCCCTATATTTTTGAGCGTTTCTATCAAGGAAACATAAAGGCTAAATATGCGACACCGGGGAGCGGCCTCGGGCTGGCGCTGGCAAAAAAAGTGGTCGAAGCACACGGAGGGCGGATTTGGATCGAAAGCGAAGCCAAGAAGGGAACGACTGTACGGTTTATTCTACGCCTCACGAAACCAGGAACAACGGCATGACAGCTGTTCGCAAAGGCCTTATCCCTGGAGTCTTGCTCTGTCTACTCCTCCTCGAGGGGTGCGCGGCATGGTCGCCAGCCCCTCAATTTTCACAGCCCTACTTCACGGTAGATCAGGGAGAGGTAAAATCCCTCCATGCGTTGGCAAAGAAACAGGAGGCGCTTGCCCAGAAGTGTGCCGAGCGTAATTCCTGCGATCAGGTCTACTTTATACGTGCCTTGCTGGGACTCTACGAAAGTCGCGATAGCGCCTCGAAGTACTTCGAGAAGGTGATCGCTGTCGCGCCTAAGAGTCAACTGGCCTCCTCCAGCAAGCTCTGGATAGAGCTGCTCGAGCGTCATGCCGCTCCTGTTGAGCAACCCTGGTTCCAATCGGTCATGGCAGCCCCGGCCATTTCGGAAAGCCAGGCCATCCTGGCTCAGGCTTCAAATTCGCTGGTGCGAGACTTGCTTGATAGAGAGGTAACCGTCCAGCAATTGCGGGCTATGAAAGAGGCAGATTCCCAGGCCCTGGACAATCTCCAGCGGGAGTTAGCTGAGCATGACCGGAAGATAGATGGGGGGGGCAGTAGCAAGAAAGACACCGCAAGAAGTTCCAGCGATACGGGCAGTGTGATATCCCTGCAAAAGCAATTGATGGATCGCGATAGGAAAATAGAGGAATTGACGAGCCAATTGGAAGCATTGAAACGCATCGACCAGGAAATGCGGGATAAGATTCGTCCTATTCGTCCCCCATCGACGGGTGCACCGCCTCCGACTGCGCCGGAATAGATGACACTGTAGAAGGAGTTTCATGGAAAAAGAACATATTTTGGTAGTCGACGATGAAGAGGGACTGTTACATCTTGTGAAGATGCGGTTGACCGCTATGGGTTTTGCCGTCACAGGCTGTACCACCGGGCGTGAAGCCCTTGCCGCAGCTAAGAAAGACCGGTTCGACCTTGCCATTACCGACCTTCGGCTGGGTAGCGAAGATGGATTAGATGTCACAGAGGAACTGCTACGGATTCATCCAGGTCTTCCGGTCATCATTCTGACGGCGCACGGCAGCATCCCCAATGCCGTGGAAGCCATGCAGCGGGGGGCCTTCGGATATCTCACCAAGCCATTCGATGACAAGGAGCTCAAGGCCAAGATCGAAGAAGGGCTCTCTCCGCAGCGGATGAGAGGAGAAATCCAGCGGCTCAAGTCTCTCGTCAACGAATTGTACGGCATGGAAAACATCGTTGCGCGAAGTCCCGCGATGCAGCGCTTACTCCAGCAGGTCGTACAGGTGGCAGACTCCGACGCGACCATTCTCCTCTTTGGAGAAACCGGAACCGGTAAAGAAGTGTTTGCACGCGTCATCCATTCGAACAGCCGACGGAGTAAAGGGCCGTTTGTCGCCCTCAATTGCGCGGCCATTCCAGAGATGCTCTTCGAGTCAGAACTCTTTGGGCATGTGCGTGGCGCGTTTACCAGTGCCCATGGCGCCAAGCGAGGCCTGTTTCAAAGCGCCAACGGCGGCACGCTTTTTCTCGACGAGATCGGTGAAATGCCCCTCTCGATGCAGGTCAAGCTGTTGCGTGCCGTGCAGGAACGAGAAGTCCGCGAAGTGGGCTCTGAACTTTCAACGAAGATCGATGTGCGGATTATCGCCGCGACCAATAAAGACCTCGGTGAAGCGGTCAAGAATGGGTCATTCCGGAACGATCTGTACTACCGCATCTCCGTCGTCCCGCTGTTTATCCCACCGCTTCGCGATCGCCGAGATGATATTCCCTTGCTGGCCCAACACTTTCTGACTGCGAGTGCGAAACGAGCGAATAAAGCGTTGCGTGGCTTTACACCGGCGGCCCTCAATCGGCTGGTTACGCATCCTTGGCCTGGAAATGTCCGCGAATTGGAGAATGTCGTTGAAAAGGCCGCCGTCATGACGCGCCAAGACATGATTACGCCGGACCTCTTGCCCTCTATGGGCACATCACCGGACGCGTCGCTCAAGCCGTTGACCGAAGCGAAGGAAGAGTTTGAGAAAACCTACCTCAAGAACGTACTGCAACTCACTGGCGGTAATATCTCACGCGCTGCCCAATTTGCCGGACGCTATCGGGCAGACTTCTATAAAATGCTCAAAAAATATGGTCTGCACCCATCAACCGTGAAGGCCAAAGCGGACGCGGATCTTGAAGAGCTGGAAGATGAAGGTGATCTCACGGAAGCCGAACATAAGGAGCCCGTTCGGCATTGACCGTTCTACTGCGGCGAACACGAGCGACAGGATAGGATAATCTTTTCATTCGCCTACCAACTCAGCAGAATCGAACTATCCACGCGCTGCCAAGCCCAGCATCGTCCTCGTCCTTCCGTAAGCTTTCCCGTCAAGGAGACAGCTATACGGGAGGGCTCCTGGCTGCAAGTCGGAACGGTGGACGAATTGCATTAGGGGACAACGCGGGGGGTTGTTTATTGGCCTGTACCTCCCCGCCAGCTATCGGCAGCCATGCCGAAGGCGCGGGGATCTACCGAGGCGGAGCCAAGAAGGAGAGCTGAAACTGACTGAAACTAGATGATTGACTCATCGCACCTGAAGGAATTTCTGGAGAGGCTGCAAAAGACTCTCGGCACATTTCCTTTCTTCCCGTATTCTGAGCGTCAGTATTCGTCCAATTCTTCTGTTTCATCGATCAACTCAGCGGTGATCTCGGTACTCTCGGTATCCCACTGAGTCAATGGGATACCCCCGGCCTTCAGAACCGCTTCCTGTTCCGTGCCTGCGGCTAGGATCAGATCATAATGAATGCTTTGTCGCACCTGAAACGTTTTCATCTAGCCACCTTTTGAGGCCGATCCGACATATCTCCACGCCGTTAAAATAATCGCCGGCCAACCAAAACTTGCTTGTTACCTGGTCTCTTACGTCGGTTCAACCCCTCGGGTAATGGGTGGATACTAGCATTGAACAAGTACCATCGGCTACTGGGAGATTTGGCGTTTTCTGATTGACGCATGCTCAATCGAGAGCTGGTCTTGTGAGTCTGCAAAAGACTCCCGGTGCATTTTTCTCCTCAGAGGACACAGGAGATGATCTGCGAACAAATGACGGTGGAAGTCATGAATGCAGAGTTGCTGCGTCTTAGACGGACATTGCCGAAAGTCGTTATCGAAGAAATCAGAGGCGAGCGGGCAGCGGTGCTTGGTGGGTAAACACAAAGGAGGTCCATCATGTGTTGCAATAGATCAAGGACGCCGACCGCCTTGAACGCGCGGCTCTCAGGGCGATGGAAAAAGGAAAGTATTGCAGCCCTATGGCGGAGTTCAGCGGGGTTGTTGTAGAGCGGCCTAAGGTTCTGGCAGAACCGCATTCAGCGACACTGAGGTTGCTGTCGGGAAGTCGTAGTCGTGGTAGGACAGTTGAATGCCGATTCCGATGGTCAGCGCAAAGAAGACCAACAGGAAATAAAAGGTGACCTGGAACGCTCTCCGATTGGTGAACACGCCGGACACATAGAGGTAAAGGGACACGAGCACCAGCGGTAGCAAAAACATGGTGGTGACAACGATGTTCATTCTGAAGGGCTTTCTACGGAATTGCAGAAACCGAGATGCGAACTAACCAATCATTGAGCAAGCCACATGCCTAATCTACAAGACACTGGTTCTGGGTCGCAGACTGTGGTTTTTCCTAGGGTTGTGCCTGTGCGGAAGTTGCGACAGCAGGACGGAAGGCGCTTCACGTGAATCGAAAACGATTCGGTGCTGAATCAAATGTGATTGACCGGATCGAAAGGAATAGACCGGCTGGGGGTATGCACACAGGAGGTGTGCCGGTGGAGCCACACGCAAAATGTCACGTTTCAGACGCACGGCCCCGACAAGTACAAACGCACCCTTGCCGATGTGCTTCTGCTCGATGGACCGAACGTCAACACACCGTGGGAGTGGCTGAATCGATAGTAGTTAGCGGATCACGTTGCGGAAACGTGTTGTGAATCTCGTTGTGAAATCTTTCGGCAATCGTTACAAGGGCCGTCACCTTATGGCTGGCGCTCAAGTGGCTATACTGCTGTACGAGTGACAGGTCGGACTATCCGCCTTATTGTTGTACGGTTGCAAGATCGATCCCGGCCATGCCTCACACTCCCCCAGCGATTGTGGCCTGATCTGTTGCCCAGAAGAACCTGCAAGTCTAGAAAGTTGGAGCTGGCGAGAGGAATTGAACCTCCAACCTGCGGTTTACAAGCCTCCAGTGAAGAGGATGAGGACGCGATCGGCGAGAGGGAGATAGCATGAGTTGATCCGGTCAAACAAGGGCGGAAGAGTTGAGGGGGGACACATATGCGACAGCCGTTGCGTAGGATGTTAGGCGTTACGTCTGATCGCTATCATTTGATGGCCAGCGCTTTTCGCTCTCCACTTCAATTGCTACCTGCCAGCGATCTGAATTGGCCTGCTCCATATCGAACTCAATCCTTTCAACTAACTTCTTCACTTCATCATAGTATCCTTTGGATTCAGGTCTAAGACTGACCACTTCATAGCCGTGAATGCTAATCTCGGTATCCCTCAAGGCATCCTGCTCTTGCAGACCTCGGTGAGCACCGTCCAATTGGATTGCGTACCATTTATACTTCCAATAACTAAGTGGCACGAATAGTGCGAAGTCTGGCCTGCGGCGTTCAGCAATTCCGATGCGTGCCTGTGGTAAGAGAGCCGGAAACGTCCGGTCTCGTGCGAACCCGAAGTACCAGTGAAGAAACTTTTTCTCAGCGTCCGTTTGGCAAAGATTGGAAAGCTTCTCCCAGAGTGGACAGGATTCTTCGCCCATCGACCAGCCGGCGAACATATGGCAACGAGGTCTTGGCGTGTCTGAGTAATACAGGACATCTGGTTCAAGACAGTAGTCTGAAAAAACAGTGTCGTCCATTACTTTACCTCGTCGCTCCGGCTCATACAGACACCCACCCTGGTTACGAGAGGCTTGGAAGACGAAAGACCTCGTGGAATATGGTAACGCCCAGTCGTGCGTTGAACGGTCAGGTGGAGCTGACCAGACCTGAAGCAGGCTTCGCTTATCATGTCCCAAGTAAAGCATCTTGGGCACATCGGGCCATTTGGGTAATCCGCTTCGACGATTTTTTTGTTTGCAGGTCGAACAAGTCCAAGTCCCGGAACCGTCTACGGGAGGCGACTTTTTCGACCAGGTCCAAGTTTCCCCACAGTTTGGACAAACAGATTTCCAAATCCAGTCGTTATAACCCATAGCGAAAGTCCTTTAATCTTTTTGTGTGTCGAGGCGAAAGGAGCGTTGAGGACGGCGAGTTAGCCCCCTCATACTTTTGGAAGTTTCTTCGCATAGCGGCGGATCGGAATTTTAAAGGTTGGAAAGCTGGCGATGGAGTCATTGACTAGAAGAAGAAATGTCAGCAGAGGATCTAAGTGGATCCACTCCGTTTCCTTTACCTTGAACGGAGTGAACCGCAGGAGTCCGTGTGTCATGCTTAAGGCGGCGTTGACCCAACTGGTGGAGTTCCCCTTTTCCCACGACCGCTCAATCGCCGAAATTAGATTGTTTTCATATGTTGCCTTCCGGCGCCATTCATCGCCGGAGGTAATCAGAAAAGATCGTGGGCTCCCAGTGAGCCGGAAATTGACCAGCAAGAACTCCAGTTTCCCATTGGTCTGAACCCGCTGAATATCCATGTAGTCTCGCTCACGAGCGAGCTGGCGAACGCGAGCAAGCTTGTCCACGTCACTTTCCAGCTTCGGGATCCCGTTTACGTTGCTTTTCGGCGACGTCGTGACCTCCATGACCGCACAGACCGACTCAGCAGCGAACACCTTGTAATTTGGTTCAGAACAAAGCGGGGGTATATGAAAAGTGTCCGCTATGATGATGTCGATATAATCGCTTTGCTGGCCGGCCGCGTTCACGGCATTCCCTGCGGTGGATGGGAAGTGTCTAACACAGGGGGCGGAGGGGCGCAAGACTCAAAGGTGTTGATAGGGACTACTGAAACCGCTGGACTAGAGTGTTTCCAAAGAGAGTGAGATCCTTTCCCAGACTCAATAGTTCTTGAACAAAGATGTCGTAAACAATTGGGTCAAATTCGATCCGCCGAATAATATGTTCTTGTGCCTTATAGTCCAGCTTGTCTATCGGGAACCTTCCATTGACGCTCTCGATGCTCACGACGACTCCATGCACCCAATCGTGTCGTTGTTGTGCCAGCGGCTCCATACGATCGAGGAGTTTGTATCCGTCTTCCGCGTAGACTTGCAGTGCCACGCTTGTACTAAACGCCTTCCTCAGAAACTTGACCTTGCGCTGGAAGGAACGGGGAAGCTGTTTTTCGATGGTGTTCCCCGCACACTTGCTATAGATCGTCTCAACCGTGAAATCGAGAGATTGTTCGGCGAGGGCCCAATTGACCACGACGAAGCCAATAGAGGTACAGAGAGCACTAAAGTCGTCAAACTCCTCCGCCATAAGACGACCTCTTTTCTACAATGGTGGCCAGCTTCCCAATCTGTTGCCTAGGTTGTTGCCTAGAATAATGTTAGATCCTTAAAAGTGGAGCTGGCGAGAGGAATTGAACCTCCAACCTGCGGTTTACAAATAGCTACAGACCCACTTTCTTCTCCTCCTTCACCCTCACCAGAACCAACAGAATCACCAATGGAATGGCCAGGTTAAGCAACTCAGCCGAGTTGCGCGCGAGTGCGTGCGGAGAGGGCAGATAGCACGAATATGGTTACATTTTTGGTTACAGTTTGCGAGGTCAGGTGAACATGGAAACGAACGAGGAACGAGGTTCTAGAGAACAACGGAGCGACGGTCAAGGAACAGCAGACGATGCGCCGGATGGCGAACGCCACCGGCACGCGGCTGCCGGTCCCCCGGCAGCCCCTAAACTTGTCAGAAAGACATTTCTCGTCGATCACACGGAATCCCACTCAGACACACAGTCAGTAGGCGGGTCGACGTGGTCAGTCAAGATTCACGACTTTGGGAAGCAGTGGATTGAGAGCTCGTGGGGAAAGGTTGATCCGCACCCGGGCAAGCGAGGCTTCAAGGGCAAGTCACTGAACAAAGAACAGAACGAAAAGCGCGCACGAGCGCGGGCGACCGGCGAGATCAGAAGGAAATGCCTTTCCATCGGAGCAGACCATCTGGTCACGCTGACCTATCGCGACAATGTCGAAGACCGAGAGAGAGTGCTGACTGACCTGGAACGCTTACGGCGCATGCTTTCGCGCGGTGGCTACTCGATGCCTTACGTGGCGGTGTTGGAATGCCAGAAGCGCGGGGCGATCCATCCACATCTAGCTGTCCGTGGATTCCAGGACATTCGTCTCCTACGCCGCTGTTGGTACAAGATCGTCGGCAAAGCACAGGGCCAAGTGAACGTGAAGGGGCCACGGCCTGGAACCTCTCCGGTCAAACTAGCCCGGTATCTCTCCAAATACATCAGCAAAAACATCGAGAATCAGCCACGGGAGTCTGAGGAGCATCGGTACTTCTGTTCGCTAGGGATCGCCGTGCCAACAGAGCGCTTTCAGATTGTCCTGACCCGCAACGCGAGAGAAGCCGAATCGAAACTCTTCTTCCTCATGTTCAACGACACGTTACGTCGGGCTGGAGACTACTGCACGGTCAGGCACTGGATCGGTGGGGCAGGGTCGTTCGGATGGATCTCAGGTTTCGAAGACCCGATGTGTCACTGGAGCAGGAACACATCACGCCCTCAGCAAGCTCCGGGGCAGGAGTTAAATTCGTCGATGTGAAGGAAGTGGGTGCCAACCGTTCCCTACTGTACAAACAATCTCTTGACGTGTACGGCTATACCGTACATACTGGAATGATGAAGGGAATTCTATGCGCCTTATCAAATTTCGCCATAAAGGGCTCCTGCAGCTCTACACAGAGGACAACCCGAAAGGCGTCTCAGCTTCCCATCTGGATAAGGTGGGAAAGCTTCTGTTAGCCCTTGAAACTGCCCTCACCCTTGAACAGGTGGGACGCTTTCCTGGCTGGAAGCTTCACCCGCTGAAAGGTGACATGAAGGGCTATTGGAGTTTAACCGTGACTGGAAACTGGCGTATTGTGTTCCGCTATCACGAACCAACAAACACCGCCAGCGACATTGATTTAATCGACTACCACTAAAAGGAGACTGTACAATGGCCATGAAGAACCCGCCCCATCCGGGCGACCTGATCAGAACCGAGATCATCGACGCTCTGGGCTTGAGCGTATCCAAAGCAGCAGACATTCTCAAAGTTCGCCGCGCGACCCTGTCCGATCTTCTCGCCGGCAAGGCGTCTCTGTCCCCTGAAATGGCCCTCCGCATTGAGAAAGCGTTCGGCCCTGACATGGACCACCTTCTTCGGATGCAGCTTGCGTACGATGTGGCACAGACCCGCAGCCATGCCAAGAAACTCAGCATCAAGCGTTATGTCGCCGCATAAGATCATTCGCAAAGTTTCGCTCAATAGCGCCGGTCCATCCGTGGATCGGCGTTTTTCATTTTTACTCTTGTCAATGATCACCTGAAATTTCCCCTGTCCCATTACCAGTCCGCAGTGCTCTATAACTGGGTTAGTTAATCGCTAAGCGCCGGCGTCAACGCGGGCGTTCTTCGGGGGGGGTGTCGTGAGACTCCCCCCGCTCCAAATTCAAAGACCTCAATGTTCACACAGGCAGGGAAATGCAACCACTTCATTTCAAGCTATTAAGACAGCAAGTGAGCGTAGGTATGAATTGACCCGATTGTGGCAAGAGCATACACTCGGCGCGCGGAGATTCCTTCTACACCAAATTGCAGTTTGTCTTGGTGTACTACGCCGGTCGTATACCCATTAGTAATGGCGGACTCCAATGCATGACATGAATCAAGAATTGAATAAGTTAGAGGACATGATTGCGGCTGCCTCCTCGCAGATCGAGGCCGAGTACTTTCAATTGCCCGTAGCCGATGCCGACACCGTGTACCGGGAGCGGGTGTATTGCTATGAGCTTTATCATCAACTCCGTTGCCTTTGGAAAAGCTTTCCTTTCAGCCTAGGTGGAGAAATCGACAAGGCCGGACACCCACATTTTAAAGACGGTCCCTATGCGCAAGCGAAGCCAGATCTTCTAGTACACGTGCCCAGAGACATGACTCGCAATCTAGCATGTATAGAGGTTAAGCCATTTGGCCGGCCCGTTGCTGAATTCACCTCTGATCTGGAGAAGCTCACTTGGTTCTGCCGCCACGCGAAATATTATCGTGGGGTCTTTCTCATATATGGCGATCTCGCCGATACCGCGAGCGGCGCTACGCTTCGAGATAAGGTGCAGAAGGCCTCAGAGCATACGAAAGAGATCGACTTGGCGCTCATTTATGTTTTGCATCATCCGGCCATTCGGCAGAAGGCTGGAAGGGTCGGGTTATGAACTCAAGACTGCAGCCTAACCCGTGCTTGCAGCCGCTACGCTTCAGGGCGAAACAAAGGAGTCGGACCCCCTAGACCGCTTTTTGCCTCCGAGTCAAGGAAGTAAAAAAATGATGATAACCTTTTACCTCTTATTGTTTGCCACTCAGCTGATAATTCCGAGCAATCTGGTTGCGGGGGACGACTTGCTCGATCAACTCAAGGCCTTAGAACTACAGGCTGGAGAACTTTCGATAAAGAAAGAATCTGATTGCTTTAAGGCCATTGGTAATCGGGCCTTTTGTTCGTGTGTCAGGCAAAAAAGTCCGATCGGTTTGAGTTTCCTCCAATACATTGCTGTTCTGACAGCAACTAATGCAAAGGTTCTTCCAGACCTGACAGACGGGGAATATCACAAACTGGTGGAGGCGGCATCCGTCGCAAGAAAGGAATGTGCGGGGAATCTTCCTTGATTCGAAGAGACTAGAAAAGCCTCCCATGGATTTTCACTTCCCCTTTTAGCGTGTTCTGAAGGTGTCTCCCCAATGCAGAGAAAACAAAGGGTCAGAATGAGCTAGCCCTGTTTGCGTGGACACTTTCAAAAGGGGACAATAACCCGTGGAGGTGTCTGATGGCGAAACGGCAACGGTTCACGAAAGAATTTAAGATCGAAGCGGTTCGACT
>JACQEY010000137.1 GCA_016200355.1 Nitrospirota bacterium | reverse complement strand
CGGTTTCGACTCGCCTGCGGCCTTGCTGGACGGCCTTTTTGAGCATCCTGTTAGATCTGCTGCCTAAAGGCTATTCTGAGTTCATCGGAGAGAAACGGCTTCGAGGAGCAGGTCCTTGAAGGATGATTTGACCACACTCTTTGCGCGGACATAGAACGTTTGGTAGGTCTCACGCCCACGGAGTACATCGTAGTAGAGCATGACGATATGTTGATAGCGGGGCAGAAGGCGGTAGCAGAGATACGGATACGAATAGACGAGACTTGCCATCCGGGCCGCCACCCGAAACTCCTCGTAGATCTCCCGCCGGACGGCCCCTTCGTAATCGACCAGCGACCGTTGCTGATCATTGAGCTGGTTCAGAATCGATTCTGCAGCTAACTGTCCGGACCTCACCGCGTAATAGATGCCTTCGCCGAATAGAGGATCGACAAGGTGCGCTGCGTCTCCCACCAGCAAGGCGCGGCCACTCACCAATTCGATTGACTCACGATTGTCCTTGGCCACGCTGTGCTCACTAAAGAGCGGAAGTGGATGGCCGACCGGCGGCGGGATCTTCCATGGAGCCAATCCTTTCTCATCCCGCACGAACTGATCGAAAATCTTCTTCGGGCTCGCGAGACCTCCGCGAAGATCCCCCACGCCGATCGAGAGCCGTTCCTGCTTTGGGAAAATCCAGGCGTAGCCTGCGGGCGTCGCGCCGATATCGATGAGCGCACGGCCGGTGCCGGGATAATGGGGGGCAGGCCCGATCGGGATTTCACTCTCCAGGGTCGCCATCCGACGGCTCCGGCGCCCCGGGAACAACTGCTGCGCCACCAGGCTGTTCGCCCCATCCGCCCCGATCAGAACCTTGGCCAGATACCTGCCCCGATCCGTCGTCACTTCAATGCCGTCGGGAAGCTGCCGACAGGACGTCATCGGCTCGTCTTCGTGCACCTCGGTGCCCACTCGCCTTGCTTTCTCCACAAGGAAATGGTCGAACCGGTCGCGCATGACCATGTAGGCGATCGGGCTGGAAGAATCAAGAAAGAAGGGGTCCGCACCGCGGTAGGAAAACTGTATGCCGTAGATTATATGCTCCACAACCGACTTGTAATCGTCTTCCAAAATACGGTCGATGCGGGCAGACAACCCGCCGCCGCAGACTTTGTACCGTGGATGAATAGCCTTGTCGAGCCCGAGTACAGACAGGCCGGCTCGACTTAATTGGCTGGCAGTAGTGGCGCCAGCCGGCCCCATGCCGACAACAAGGGCATCGTAAGCTTTGACGTCGGGCAGAATGGGCATCGGGGAAAAGGAGTCTTAGTGCTGAGTGCTGAGACTTTGCTTACGATCGCTGGTGCACGGGCCCTGAGAAGGAAGTTTTTTCGACTCAGAACTCAGCACTTCTTACTTTGGCAGTCTGACCTTCTGGTTACTGCCCAAGATACCAGCCGATCCCATACCGTTCCAGAAAGCCGGTAATCATCGTGAGACTATTGGCATATATCATGACGCCCACAACGATGAGCATCACTCCGCTCACCGTGGAGACGCCCCACAAATATACACGCGCCTGTTTGAAATAGGCGAGGAACCGATCGACCCCCAGGGCCGTGAGAAACAACGGCACCCCCAGTCCCAACGAATAGCTCGTCAGCAACAGCACCCCGTTCAGCATCGACTCGGTGGTGCTGGCATACAACAAGATGGTCCCGAGCACCGGTCCAACGCACGGTGTCCACCCAGCGGCAAATGCCACGCCGATCAAGAACGATCCCACATACCCGACCGGTCGATTTCTGAATTGGAAACGATGCTCCATTTTCAGAAAACTGATATTCAAGATCCCCAATAAATAGAGGCCGAAGATGACGATCACGACCCCGCCGATTCGTCGAACGTAATCTTGATAGGTCACCAGCGCCTGGCCGATGAAGCTGGCCGATGCGCCAAATGAGATAAATACTGCTGAAAATCCACCGATAAACAGCAGGGCGTTCACGATAATGGTTTTCTTAAACTTCGATCGCACCGTCGAGTCAGTGAGTTGTTCGATGGACAGCCCTGTGATGTATGAAATGTAGGAGGGAACCAGCGGGAGCACGCAGGGCGAGACGAACGACAGCAACCCGGCTGAAAAGGCCGCCACGAGAGAGATGTTCGTGATCGATTGCGACAATGTCGGACAGGCTCCTAGCAGGCTTCGGAAAAACTCTGTAGGCACGTTGGAACTTCACTGATCCGCATGTCTGTGACAACAGGCGAACACCACGCAGGATGCTCAAAAAGGTCGTCCAGCAAGGCCGCAGCGAGCGAAGAGGCGAGGAGGTACATACCACACTTCGTGTGGGCCGTTCGCCCGTTGAATGGATCTTGGCGAACGGAGAATCCCCTCCAGAGAATCCGATATCCGAGAGGCTCGCCTCTACACGTTGAGCCTCTGAGCGATGCGAGAACGATGCTGGCGGACTTTTTCAGCATCCTGCTAAGACTTCATCAACATCTGCACAAGCTGATGCGCTTCAGCCGCTCCCCAATCGCGCGCGCCAAAGATCTGGTGGCGGACAACCCCTTGCCGATCCACCATGAAGGTCATCGGGAGGCTCCGAGCACCATAGGTCAATCCCACGAGATAGTCGGGATCGTGGAGGATGGGAAACGTCAAGCGGTTCTTTTGTTGAAACGGCCTGGTGACCGACACACCTTCCGCATCGGTAGACACTGCGAGAATTTCAAAGTCCTTCCGCGAAAACGCCTGGTAGAGCACTTCCATCGCCGGCATCTCTACCCGGCAGGGACCGCACCAGGTAGCCCAAAAATTCACCATCACCACTTTGCCGCGCAAGTCCGAAAGCGCCACGAGATGGCCCTCCATATCTCGGAGCTGGAAGTTCGGCGCCGGCTCACCCAGCTTGACGCCGGAACGCCCAGCGACCGGAAAAATATCCGTTGACGCCGCACCGCCTATTCCAACCATGGCGGTCATAAGACAGAGCGCCATCCCAATAATCCCGAGCCTCATCATCTCTTTCTCGCTCCGCAATCTGATTCTTGACAAGGAGCTGAAAATGACACCCTTCTCACCCGCCCAACCCCGGCGGCTATTTCACCCGCCCGCCCTGAGTCTGCCAAGACAGTCCCTTTGCCCAGGGACACGCTTTTCATCGAGCGTCGTTCTCAGTCGCCAAGCTCCCTGCGGTCTTGCTGGAATGTCATTTTGAGCATCCTGCGCCGTCTTTTTCATAACCACACTATCGACAACCAGGCTTCCCTTAGCCCCCAACTCCGGTGCGACTCAAGGCATACTTGGCCCCCACCGCCCCGAGAATGATACTGAAGGCCAGTAAGAAGAACCCGACCATGATCGCGTTGTAGCTTAACTCGTCAATAGAGGCGAGATCCGCAGAATCCAATTATTTTACAAGTGCCGGAAAATGAGTGTCAAGCAAGCCGGAGTGTCAGCATCCCGGACTGTCCTCTACCTTCGGAGGAATGGACAACAGAGGGCTCATTCAGATACTATCGCGCGGTTTCAGCTTTTTGTCCAATTACCGATCACCTGAACCCAGAGGGGCTAATGAGACACAACTACCTGTTCACATCAGAATCCGTGACGGAAGGACATCCGGACAAGATCGCCGACCAGATCTCCGATGGAATCCTTGACGCACTCATTGCCCAGGATAAGTTTTCCCGGGTAGCCTGCGAGACGATTCTGACGACCGGAATTGCCTTCGTGGCCGGTGAAATTTCCACCAAGGCCTACGTCGAGATTCCAGATATCATTCGCGACGTCATTAAGGATGTCGGCTACTGCGACGCTGCCTGGGGATTCGACTACCACACCTGTTCCGTGCTCACCGCCATTCACCAGCAGTCGGGTGACATCTCCATGGGCGTAGATTCCGGCGGCGCAGGCGACCAGGGACTGATGTTCGGCTATGCCACCAACGAGACGACCGAACTCATGCCGATGCCGATCGTCCTCGCCCATCGCCTTACCAAGCGGCTGGCGGAAGTCCGGAAAAAGAATATCCTCCCTTGGGTCCGTCCCGATGGAAAATCCCAAGTGACCGTGGAGTACCTGAACGGCAAGCCGGTGCGGATCGACACCATCGTCGTTTCGACGCAGCACAGCCCCGACGTGACGAACAAGCGGATCGAGCGCGACATCTTGGAGAAGGTCATCAAGCCCATGATGCCGAAAGGGCTCTATGACCCAACGAGCGTGAAACACCACATCAATCCTACCGGCCGCTTCGTGGTCGGCGGTCCGATGGGCGACACCGGACTCACGGGCCGCAAAATCATCGTCGACACCTATGGCGGCCACGGCAGCCATGGAGGCGGAGCCTTTTCAGGCAAGGACCCCACGAAGGTGGATCGGTCGGCCTCATACATGGCCCGCTACATTGCGAAGAACATCGTCGCCTCCGGGTTGGCGCAAAAGTGCGAAGTACAGCTCGCCTATGCGATCGGGGTGGCCGATCCCGTCTCGGTTCTAGTCGACACGAAGGGCACAGAAAAGGTGGCGGTCGAGAATCTGGATAAGCTCGTGAGGAAACACTTCCCCCTGACCCCGCGCGGCATCATCGACCATCTCAAGCTCCGTCGGCCGATCTTCAGAAAGACCGCATCCTACGGGCACTTCGGCCGGAACGAACCGGAGTTCACCTGGGAAAAGACCGACAAGGCCAAAATCCTGCGCAAAGACGCAGGCCTGTAGTTGGACTAGCCGACCAATACGCGAAAGGGGGGACGGGTTGCAGAACCCACCCCCCTTTTTCCTAACAACCCATCACCAATCACGCATCACTCATCACGCAGGAGGCATTTGTGGAATACGATGTGAAAGATATGAAGCTCGCAGACCAGGGCAAACTCAAGATCGAATGGGCCGAAGCGACCATGCCGGTGCTGCGCCTGATCAAGAAACGGTTTCAGCGGGAAAAGCCGTTCGCAGGACTCCGCGTCACAGCCTGCCTTCACGTAACGACTGAAACCGCGAATTTGATGAAGACGCTACAGGCCGGTGGAGCCGACGTCCGGCTCTGCGCCTCCAATCCGCTCAGCACGCAGGATGAGGTCGCGGCGGCGCTCGTCAAACATGACGGCATTCCGACCTTTGCCATTAAAGGCGAAGACAGCAAGACCTACTATAAACACATCCAATCGGCGATCGCCCACAAGCCTCAAATCACGATGGACGACGGAGCCGATGTCGTCTCGCTGATCCATTCCAAGCGCAAAGACTTGCTCAAGAACGTAATCGGCGGCACGGAAGAAACCACCACCGGCGTCATCCGGCTCCGCAGCATGGCCGAGAAGAAAGTGCTGAAGTTCCCGGTGATCTCCGTCAACGACGCCGACACCAAGCACCTGTTCGACAACCGCTACGGGACTGGCCAGAGCACGATCGACGGCATCATCCGCGCAACCAACCGGCTGATCTGCGGCACCACCTTCGTGGTCGCGGGCTATGGCTGGTGCGGACGCGGCATCGCGATGCGCGCCAAGGGCATGGGCGCCGACGTCGTCGTCACCGAGATCGATCCGGTCAAGGCGATTGAAGCGGTCATGGACGGGTTCCGCGTCATGCCGATGGAACAGGCCGCGCTCGTGGGAGATTTCTTCGTCACGGTCACCGGCAACCTCAAAGTCATCCGCGGTGAGCACTTCGCCGAGATGAAAGAAGGGGCCATCGTCTGCAACTCAGGCCACTTCAACGTCGAGCTAGATATCCCCGCCTTGGAAAAATTGAGCCGCAAGAAGCGCCTCATCAGACCGGGTGTCGAGCAATTCACGCTGAAGACCGGCCATCGGGTCAGTCTGCTCGGCGAAGGACGGCTCGTGAACCTGGCGACGGCCGAGGGCCATCCTTCCAGCGTCATGGACATGAGCTTTGCGAATCAGGCACTCGGCGCAGAATACCTGGTGAAGAACTACAAGAAGCTGGAGAAGAAGGTCTATCCGGTCCCGCCGGTGATCGACAAAGAAATCGCCCGTCTCAAACTCGCCGGCATGGGGATGAAGATCGATACGCTGACGAAGGAGCAGGTGAAATATCTGGCAAGTTGGGAGATGGGGACATAGCGGCGGGCCTGAGGCTCGCTGTCGCTCCCAGGCTCCCGGAATGACCCTTCCGGCCTCAAGCGACGCGAACCTTCTGGAGTTCCTTCAGCTACGGTCGCTTCGGCGACCGCAGGCCTTCAGTCAGTTCCAGCTTTCACATCGCCCGAGGCTCGGTGGGTCCCCATTCCTCCGCCAAGGTCGCGTCAGAGAGCCTCAGGCCCACCTGGGAAAGGACTTTATTATTTTCGCATAGGGACCACACCCCACACCAATCCAGCCAGAGGCTGGAAGAGGAGTAAAGAAAAGGCCACCGGAAACGGTGGCCTTTTTGTTTAGTGCTGTTGCCAACAGAGCGGTATCAGCCTTCCCCTCGCATACACTCCCCTCTCAAGTGAAAGACATGCTACGCGAGTACTCTTGAAATAGCTGACTACACGTAAGATCATTGCGGATCTTAATATCCCTCGCAGAGAGCACGCTCCTGGTTGCCAACTCATCAGAGATAGCCTTGGTATCACTATCCGAGATGCCATGCGCCGTTGCAAAGACACATCGTCCCGTAGGGGGACTCATGTGCTCTGCACCTCTGGGTCGCAAGAGATCTAAATTCAAGAGGTGGAATGCGAAGCCAAGGAATACAAGTCTGTGAGATGTTTTCATGTTCGAGCGTATGGCGGTCACGGCACTCGACGATTCGTCAGTGCCTTCTGTAAAGGTCTTAATTTGACTGATTAGCTTTAGGAGTTGCTCCGTATTTGGGGTGGCCCCATACTCAATGGTGCCGTTCTGCCTAAGCCAAGGAAGTGAGCCGACGGTGCCGTAGGGATGATAGATCTCAATATTACGAAGTAGCAAAGCTACCGCCTCGGCGTTCAGAGAGGGGTAGAAGTTCTGGAGTGCGTGATAGAGGAAATGCTCGATGCAGCGATCATAGTTGAAGATGATGAGAACAACCGAACTTAACCGTTCTGCAAGATCGGATGGTTTACAGCTCTCGATAAGTCGCTGAAAGAAACTGTTGAACCACGTACTTTCAATACTCTCAAAGTTGATCCGCTGCTTGGCCTGCAATGGATCAACAAACAGAATGCTCTTCGCCTCTGCTTCAAGGACCGTTCGAACAATTGCAAGCTTCCCACATAGCTCTATGTGTTTGTCGTAGCTATGCACATCCATAAAACTGTCAATGGAGCTGGCCTGGGGCATTGCGTCACGTATCTTCCAACACGCGCTTTGAAGGGAACGTAGCAAATCCCTTTGTGTTGGGTTGTGGTCAGCCGTCCGGCGAAGCGCTTCATAAATGTCATGGTCGCCACTAATCAGCTGGGAGTAGCCGCGTGTGACCTTAACGTCCAGAGCCGTAGCTATCAATTTCTTTAATTCGGAGCCGATGGGCAGGCCTGCTTCTTTGCTTGCGCCTGCGCCGATAATGAGGACAGTCTTTCGGGCTGATGTAGACGAAGACTCGGCCATAGATCTCTTGCTAGCGAGAAGATGTTCAACCTAACCCGGTAGGTCTACCAGAGCGGCCTGCAACATCGCAAGGCAATCTCAGCAATCCATTGACAAGAAAACGGGGTCATTCTGAATTTCCTGATATCTCAGGGGAGCTGGCGGGAGCGGAGGTCACCGGAAGCGCGGGAACCCGCCGAGGCTCGGCTCAGTCCATGAGGGCTACGCTCGGATGTGCGGGAGCGACTGTCCTACCTACCGATAGACGTCTTTGCGATGTTCGATGGAGAGCACGTCCAGCCATTCAGAGCCGGCTCGGCGGTAAAGAATGCGATAGGGCCAGACCCGGTAGGACCAGACCTTGTCTTTTTGGAAGTGACCTTTCAGTGGTTTGCCGTCGAGGGGGTGCTCGGCGAGGTGACGGAGGGCTTCTTTGACCCGTTCTCGTGTAGGGTCATCACAATCCTTGAGGTCTTTGAGCGCTTGCGGTGTGAGACGGACTTGCCTCACTGCTCCTCACCGAAGGAATTTTTGAAGGAGTGGAATTTCCCGGCTTTGGCTTCTTTCAATCCCTGCTTGAGGGATTTGACCGCCTTCGGGTTGGACAACAGCTCCAATGTCTCCACCCAGCTTTCAAATTCAGCGGCCCCCATTACCACTGCCTCAGGCCGTCCATTCTTCGTGACGACAACTCGTTCCGAGAGTCGTCCCGCTCGGTCAACGATATCGGAAAATTGGCTTCGCGCTTCTTTCAGCGAAAGTGTCTTAGTCATGGCGTGCTCCTTGTCTGTTAAGAGTGTACAGAATTGTGTCCCCTTCGGCAAGCCGTGCTTTGGAAATCTGGGGGAAAAGGGATATTCCTGACTCCATGATATCGCAGGGAGCCGGCAACAACGGAGGTCACCGGAGGCGCGGGGCTCCGCCGAGGCTCGACCTGGAGGTAAGCGGAAACTGACTGAGTCTGTGAAGGAATTTCAGAAGGTGTTCTGCCTCTCCGATCCTGCGGGGTCGCACCGGGAGATATAAAAGCCAGGCAGGCGGATGCATGGAAAGATGGAGAGGCCGTACAGGTTCAGCATTGCTGGGTGCATTACCGTTTCGTTCGCGCCTTGGCCACAAGGGCCTTGAGGCTCGCCAGTTCAAGTGCGCCTGAATACACTTCGCCGCCTACGACAAACCCCGGTGTTCCGGAAATACCAAGAAGCTTGGCTACCGCATGATTACGATCGATCGCAGCTTGCCATTCCGGCGCACGCAGATCCGCCTCGAGCTTCTTGACGTCCAATCCGACCCGCAGGGCGATTGCGAAGACTTCTTCCGTGGTCAGCTCATTTTCCGATGCCAGCATCGCCTCGTGGAATGCTTGGTGTTTACCTTGTTCCCGAGCGGCTAACGCAGCGCGAGCCCCAAAGACCGAGGCTTCCCCCAAAATGGGAAAATCTTTGTACACCACCCGCACGCCTGGCTCGTCCTTTTGCAATTGCGTCACGGCACTCGCGACCCGCTTGCAGTAGCCACAGCGATAGTCAAAAAACTCGATCACGGTCACATCTCCATTCAGATTGCCGCTGACGGGAGAAGCCGGATCTCGGAGCAACTCCTCTTGGTGTGTCGCAATCGCCTGCCTGACCCGTACTACTTCATCCTCTTGGCGCTTGACCTCATATGACTGCAAGGATTGCACAATGACCTCGGGATGCGACCGAATATACTGCTCAATGGCCTGGTCTAGTGCAGGCTGTGCAGGAACCGATGACGGTTCAGCCCATGCAGGAAGTATCGGGCCAACGGCAAGGACGGTCGCACTGAATACGAAGACAGCACGAAGTTTCATGGGTATCTCCCTTAATAGTCTCGTTCAAGAACGGCAAGAACATCCCGATCGATTCGGCACCAATAATAACGCAAGGCTTCACCCGACAGACAGCGAAGGCTCACCGGGTTTACGCCACTACGCATCCTCCATCAAACAATCATTATTTTCCAGAAAATATCGCCGTGGAAGCAAATAAGGACATTCTGATTTTCCTGATATCTCAGCGGGCTGTCGGAAGCGAAGGCCACCGAAGGCGTGGGAACCAGACGAGGCTCAATCAGACCAAAAAATGAAGAAAAGCCGTATGGCGCTACGGTGCGGAATCAAGCGGGGTAAGTGGCTCCAGCGTTTTGATCAGCTCAGGGATGTCACGGCTCGCAATCTTCTACCCCCAGCTTTTGCAGCCTACTTGTTTGCTTCCGTATGCGCCTCGCTCAAATAGATGGTGTCTACCACCTTCCCTCTACCCCTCACGTGCAGGTTACTTTTTACTTCAGGGAGGCTTTGGGCGTATTCTGCCAGTCATGAAACGGTGGTATCTGTATCTGATCGCTGTGCCCCTTGGGTTGGGGGGATTGGTGTACCTCGTCGGATTGAATTTTTCAGTTAATTTCGCCGACATGTGGAGTAGGGACCATCAAGCAAAGAACACGCAACACGATGTCGGGAAGATCCCGGAGGGGAACGCAGTCCCCAAAGAGGTACTGAGGCTACGGCACAAGCATCAACTGAGACCGCTGACTGAACGGGAAGAGGGAACAAAAATAGAAGAATTGCCGGATGGGGTATACGGTTTCTCAATGTGCAGCGTCGTCGCCTTACGCGCGACGCGTGGCAACACATTCTCGTTAGAGATTCAGAAGCATGATGGGATTATCTTCTATGTTGGGTATGCCTCTGACGAGGAAATAGACCAATATCTGACTCGTCAGAAAAACTTTCATATCCTCACGTCCCCTCACCCAAGGAAAGGAGCGTCGTCCCTGTTCGAAATCCCCGTCGAGTTTGTCTCGAAATGCGAGGAGCGTCCTATGGGAGATGGGTATCTTTTTGATCTGTTTGTTACTGCTATCCCCGAGTTGCAGATCTAAATAGGAATCGAGGCTCTTCATGGGCGGCTTTCTCGCGCTGGCGCTGGCAATCGGAATCGTCTTCGGCGCGCGCAAGTTATGTGATCTGATTCGAGCTCCACTGTGGTTCGCAAGGTTTTTGTTCATCTGCGCGTCTCTCGTCACCACCTACTTTCTCGCGGAAGAGGTCGTTCCCAACAAGCCTTGGGGTATCTGGCTCGCTTTGCTCGGTGCAGCAACTGGAATAATCCCCGTAGGTTTCATTGTGTTCAAACACATCGAAGACGACGACGGGAAAGCACGGGACTCCTCTCAATATCACTCAGGCAAGAAAACAGGGACATTCTGAATTTCCCGATGTCGCAGGTGGTGCGGGCTGGCAGGATCGACACCGGAGGCGCGGGGATCTGCCGAAACAGAAAATGGAAACTGACCGAGTCTGCGAGGGAATTTCCGATGGCGTTCCGCCTGTCCAAGCCCGAGGGGCAACCGGCGTCAGACACTGCGTTTGGGCTGAATCCTGACGACCCACCTCTTGCTTCCAACTTTCCCCTTTGCTCCAAGCTATAGACTATACGCTCCCCCGCAGGACTCTCAGTACTCAGAAAGGCCGAATGTGCCGACGAGGCCGGCATTCTTTGCCGGGTAACCGGTGCTCAGGTGCCAAGGAACTTGCAGATCATGGGCTTTTTGAGCGCTTCCGCTTCTGCTGTGTACGGCACGGAAGTTGAGGAGGCCTTCCCTGGCGTTGGAGCGCAAAGGTGTCCGTCGTGCATGAACTGAGGATGCGATGACCGGCATGTCCAGTCTGTGGGAATTCTTGAGTCGTGATGCGGCCTTCTTCGGAGGGCCCCAAAGCCCGATGCTGAGCTGGATCGGGTCTTTCGGAATCGTGCTTTTCTTTCTCTGGCACGTCATACGGTTGGCCGTGGCCGTGTCTCGCGCTCAACGGCCCTTCGATCGAGTATGCTCGATGCTGATCACCCTCTCTCACGATCGCGGCGACATCGACCGTGAGCGATTCACGAGTCGTGCATTGGTAGGATTCGCGCCTCCGGCTGATCAGACCGCATCCTCCCCCACCCGTATTGACTGTGACGACCTGAACACCGTCGAAGCAGCCATGCAGGAAGAACCCCTATTTCGACAGCCCTGGGCACAATTCCGCAAAACCCTGATCCTGCAACATGTTCCGTGGTTCGTGGAACCGCGCATTTTCAGCACGCGCCGCGCGGAAGATATCTTTACCCAAGACGCACTACTGAGCCATCGAGTCAACCTGGCCTTCTACAGCCAACTCCCTTCCCTGGTGACCGGCATCGGGTTACTGCTGACGTTTCTAGCCTTGTTCATCGGCCTCAGTAAACTCCATGCCGACGGGCATGAGATTGTCGGGATTCAGGGGCTCATCAACGGGCTGGCAGGAAAATTTCTGACCTCTATCGTCGGACTTATTGCCGCCAATCTGTTCACACTCATCGAAAAGCCGATGGTGTTTCGACTCATGAACGCGCACCACGCGTTCCTCGGTCTCATCGACAAGCTCTTTCCCCGAAAGACCATGGAGCAGATGTTAGAACAACTCACGCCGATGCACAGCGAGCGCGGGGGAGGCCGACAGGCTTCCGGCGGAGAACTCAGAGAACGGGTCGGAGGAATGGGCACAGATGGCCTGGCAGTGCCTATTGCCGAGTTGACAGCAGCTGTTCGATCCTTGACGAAATGGAAGCAGGACGAGCAGGAAGCGGGTCGCCGTATGACGACCGAACTGCCACGAGCCCTCCGTGAAGAATTCGCGGTGCCGATGAAAACGCTGAATGACTCGATTCATGAGCTCACCACGTTGCTAAAAGATATGCCCCTGCATCGGACTCAGGCGACAACAACCCTCGATGACCTCATGAGTCGCCTGACGGACACGCTCGCTGCGCAGCGAACATCGTCCGGCGTCGCCCGCTCTGAGGAGAGCCGCTTCTGGCCAAAACGATCGATGGTGTCCACAGAGCGGCCCCCCGCATGAGGCGTACAACACCGCAGAACTCCGGCGCCTCGCTCACGACAATCGGCATCACCGATCTCATGATCTCGCTCGCAATCGTATTCATCTTGCTCTTCGCGGCGCAGGTCACCAAAACCTCCTCCGCGGCACAGTCTGAACTGCAAGAAAACAAAGAGGGCGTGCAGACGGCTCTACGCGGCCACATTCAACGATTAGGCCTCTCCCTCGATGCAGACCCCCGCGACCCCCTCGCGCTCTTGATCGTGGTCCCGGAAAACCTCCTTACATTCGAGTTTGGGAAAAGTACACTGTCACCCACTGCAGAGCAGTTTCTCGCGGAAGCCTTGCCCTTCTATGTGAGGGCATTGTGCGGCCCCTTGCGCGACAAGATCGACTCCCTCGCGATCGAAGGACACACCGATGATCACGGCAGCGATGCGTTTAATTTGAAATTGAGCCAGGAACGGTCGCTGGCGGTGATGGTGAAGGGACTGGAGGTCATTCAAGCCACAGAACCGACGTCGTACCAGTGCTTTCAGGAAATCACCTCAGCGGTCGGGCGTGGCAGACAAGACTTGATCTATGACTCAATTGCCCTGGTGAACCGCGAAAAAAGCCGCCGGGTGATCTTCAAGATTCGCCTTCGCTCTGCCGAACAACGTCATCTGGTCGAACGATCAACAAACCCCCTCTAAATCCTTGGTGGAAAGAAAGGGATGTGCGTCTGCATACACAACCATTTCTGTCTCAACTGAACACCACTAAAATGGACCTCTGAACACGTGATCTCTGACGGACTTGTGCACGGCCTGAGTCAGTTTTTCCGGCGAAATCGGTTTTTCCAAGTAGTCGACAATGCCCAGTTTGAAGAGATGCGTTGCTCCCGTTATCTCCGGTTCCCCAGTTAACACAATAACGGGCACGGAAGGGAACTCTTGACGGAAATAGGCAATGGCTTCCATTCCGTTTACTTTTGGCATATGGATATCGCAAATAATGAGACTCACCTTAAACGGATTATCATTGGATCTAATTTGCGCGATTGCCTTCTCTCCGTCCTCGGCTTCACGCACATCATAGCCGGCCTTCGTTAAGACCAGACGAACTGATCTCCTGACGTCCTCTTCATCGTCCACCACCAAAATTCTCCCTAACGACATCGCTCCCTCCTTTCTTCCATTCTCTTCAGACGTTTCTTGCATCCTACCGTGTTGGTTCAAACTGCAGGCTGAATACACACGTTGGTCCCTTGCCCTCCTCGCTCTCGACTCTTATCAAATCTCCATGCGTGTCCACTATATCCTTAACAATTCTTGTTCCCACGCTCATACGCATCGGCTCCGAATGGTTGCCATACGAAAACACGGGGTGGATCGTAGCATCGGCTAAATCTAAAGTCACGCCAACGGAACAGAAACGGGAGAATTCTGACCTATCCAAAGAATTTTAATCGTTACTCTTGAATGGCAGTGGGACCTGTTCGGCCGACTTGATCGGAAGTGCGGGACACTGCACGGGCCGTCGGTGATTTGCCCACTCACCCAACGGACTTACTCACCGGCAAACTATCAGGTCGCGGAAAGCCATTTCCGCGCGCGAGAGCTTCGATGGCCGGCATGTCTGAGGCACACCCGGTCTGTCTGGTTTCTCTGGTTTGTTTAGTTCGTCTGGTTTCTTTCGTTCTTCGAACCAAACGAACCAAATAAACTAGATAAACCAAATGAACAAGACAGGCTGGGGGTCATTTTCAGCATCCTGCTAGTGCGATGGAGGCAGCACCGCAATCACGCGCAGCGGGCCGCCAGTCCCACCGGCAATTTTCATCGGCAGAGCGATCACGTCGAATCCCCGATGTGGAAGATCGCGTAGATCGCTCAGATTCTCGAACACCGGCACATTCTGGGAAAGAAGCGCGACATGCGTCTCAAATTTGCTGGATTGCCCATGATCAATCGAGGCGGTGTCGATGCCCACGGCCTTGACCTGCCGTTCGTGCACGAGCCAGGCCGCCGCATCGGGATGCAAACCCGGGAAATGGAGCGCTTGTATACCCTCAGGCCCCCTCAGCTCTGTACCCAGATACTGTTGTCTAGACGGCCAATATTGGGCAAAGCCCGTGTCGAGCAACACGATCGTGCGAGTCTGGATTCTTCCGTGCGCTGATTCCCATCGCTCGAAATCTTGGATGGAGACGCGGTAATCCCGATCACGGGCGCATTGGGCTGTGACGTCAATTCGGACGCCGGTTCCAACCAAGCGTTCGATCGGGACCTGATCCAGCGTCAGCCCACCCTTGGCAAAGTGAATGGGCGCATCGATGTGGGTACCGCCATGTTCAGCCATCTCCAGGCGATTCGAGGCGTAGTAGTACCCGCCAGGCGTCTCCCCTGCCTGCTGAACGACGAGCTGAAAATTCTGTTCAGTTGGCCAGACAATCGTGTCCGCCCCAAAGGCATGAGTAAGATCGATGAGCCGTGACTGCTCCCAGGCAAGACGATCAAGTCGAGAATGACCGGCAGCGCATCCCGCACCAGCCAGCAGGCATAGCACAACAAGCCAGCCGGCTACCTGATAACCACCACTGACCCATGAGCAAATCGTTGGCTCCTTCAGCATGGCATGCTCCTTCGTCCCGAAAACCTCCGGCAAATATTGTCAGTCCGCCAGGCAAGAAAGCAAATGGGGATATTTTGATTTTTCAGTCACGACTCGATTGTGAGTGATTCGAGGTGTGGTAAAGTGGGACCGATGCTGAGGTTGTGAATACTGGGGACTGCTATGGGCTCGACGAACTTTGCTGCTCTTAATATCTCAGATTACGAGATCTCCCCTGAACAGGGCTTTCTCCCACAAGACCCCCTCGGTGATCTACCCGATTCCCCCACACTCAACGATCTTGGGCATGAATTGCCGAAATTACTGAGTGCTCGAACGGTCCGGCGATTCATCGACAAGCAACGTCACCTGCTCCCGTCAATCCCTTCAACATGGCACATGGAGGAATACCGAGCTGCCATGCGCATCCTTTCGTTCTGCGGGCATGCCTACGTGTGGGAGGTGCCGGACCAGCCAGTTGCGACACTGCCACCACAATTGGCAAAACCCTGGCACGAGGTGGCCCAGCGACTTGGCCGACCTCCCGTTCTCTCCTACGCGTCCTATGCGCTCGATAACTGGCGGCGACTCGACAAGACGAAGCCGATTCAGCTCGACAACATTGTGTTGCTCCAAAACTTTCTCGGTGGTTTGGATGAAGAATGGTTTGTCGTGGTCCACATCCAGATCGAGAGGGAAGCGGGACGAGGGCTGGCAGGACTCCTGCGCGCAATGAGAGGCGCGGCCGAGGATAATGAAGGCGCGGTCTTGCTTGGGCTCAAATCCTTGGCCTTGGCCCAAACGGCTATGCGCGACACGTTGCTCAGGATGAAGGAGCGTTGCGATCCCTATGTGTACTACAACCGAGTGCGGCCCTACATCCACGGCTGGAAGAACAGCCCTTCCTTACCGAACGGGCTCGCCTACGAGGGCGTGGAGTCCTATGCCGGGCAGCCGCAACAATTCCGAGGCGAAACCGGCGCGCAAAGCTCGATTGTGCCCTGTCTCGACGCCGGACTCGGGATCGCCCATGCCCCTGACCCCTTGACCCTGTATTTACAAGAGATGCGCGACTACATGCCCCCGCGCCACCGGTCGTTCATAGAGGTCCTGGAAAAGACCACCGATGATCTCGACCGCCCATTGCTCGCCGGCTATGTTCGCGATCGGAAACTCCGCAACCCCGATCTCTGGGCGGCCTATGAGGCCTGCGTCAATCTCCTCTCACAGTTTCGCGAGATCCACATCGGCTACGCCGACAGCTACATTCACCGCCAGCATCAAGCCCACGCAAGCAACCCCACGGCCGTGGGAACAGGCGGCACACCCTTCATGCAGTACCTTCAAAAACACCTGGATGAAACCAAGCAGGCGCTCGTTCAGTAGGCTCCTCTTCAACGACTCACCCCATAAGCGGCTACGGAAGAACTCCTTGTTCACCCTTCGACAAGCTCAGGGCGAACGGGGGTAATGCTGGCAATCAAGAAATTTCCCCGTTCGTGGTGAGCTTGTCGAACCACACACTGAGTTATTCCTCAGCCGGCTAAATGGCTACTGGATTGTGGCTGACAAGATCATCGTTGACTAAGCTCGGTAAGCGGCGTATCGTTTTTTCTGCGGTATGGCAGAAAACGCCGTCATTCGTGAATCGCGGTTCGTATCTTGCGCCATGATTACCAAAATTCGTTTCACCAACGACGCGTCATAATCTGTACCAAAGGAGGCCACAATGGCGATCATGTGCTCCCTGGCGGTCTGCAAAGCACAGGCGGGGATGTGCGGACATGAGAAGGCAATGCTGAGCGTGGCACTGCTCGCGGCTATTATCGGCCTTGGCGCCTACTTTCTGATCAGCTGAGCAGGCTGCTGAAAAAGTCCGCCAGCGGCGTTCTCAGCTCACAAGAACCCTCAACGTACCCCTGAGGGTACGCCTCCGGTTCTTGCTCCGCCTGCGGCCTTGCTGGACGGCCTTTTTGAGCAGCCTGCCAAGAACCTGCGTTAGCGGCTGTGAACCATCGGCAACTCGCGCGAACTTTCTGCTTCCTGTTGAATGCGTAACCGTTCCAGCCGAGACTCCTCCATCACGCTGTGGAGCATCTCGTCTGTCATCTGGGTCAGCTGCGCAGCCGCGTCTTTCATCTCGCCATGCTCGACGGCGCGGGACAGCACTTCAGCCTTTGTGGCGCCTTTCTTCTGGCCCAGAAACGGCTTGATGATAATGTAGGCCACATCCCGCGCAGGCATGAAGCGGAGAAACCGCCGTAGCAGCCGGAACGTCTGGATAGGATAGTGCAGAAGCTTGTACACGAACAGGCGCTTGAGCCCTTGACGGCGAACCTCGTTGATCACTTCCCCGGGCAAGCAGGTCGGGTCGATCGTGGAACATTTGAAGTACTTGTACCAATCGGTGGTTTCGCTGACCAGTCCGCGCTTCACATATTCTTGCCAGAGCGGAGTCCCTCGATACACACAGAGTCGATTGAAGCCGAATGTGTCGAGCGGCAGTTTGGAGGCCAGGTCGAACGTCGCATTCATATCTTCGACCGTTTCATCTGGGTTGCCCACGGTGAAGAAGCCATGCACGATCTCGATACCGGCCTTCTTGGCATTCGTAACGGCGGTGGCCACTTCCTCCAACGTCTGTTCTTTTTTAAGACGATCGAGAATCTTCTGGCTCCCGCTTTCAATCCCGAACATGACCGTCCGGCAATGGGCCTTGGCCATGGCAGGAAACAGGTGCTGGGCCACCGAGTCCACACGCCCTTCGATGCCCCATTGGATCGAGAGCTTCGCATCCATCACTCCTTGGCAAATCGCCTCTATCCGCTTGGGTTGGAGCAGGAAATGGTCGTCGACAAAATAGACGGACCCGTAGCCGCACTCTTCGAGATGCTTGAGTTCGCTGACCACGTGTTGAGCGCTCCGCGCGCGCCACTTGCCTTCGTTGAAGATCGGAATGTCGCAGAACACGCAGGGCCAGGGACAGCCGCGTGAGGTCTGCATCGTCGTGAACCGCTCCATCGAGAGCACAGCCGGCACATCAAGCGGCATGGATTCTATAAAGTCGAGCGGGAGGCCTTCGCGATCTGGGAAAGGCCACTGATCGAGATGGCGCTCCATCGGCCGACCGGAGTTCTGTATGACCTGACCGTCCTTGGCCCAAGTCAGCCCGGCCACACTGGACGGATCGTCGAACCGTTCGAGCAGGTCGAGGAGCAACTGTTCACCGTCTCCCTTGCAGATGAAATCCACTTCAGGACACTGCAGTTTGACCAATGCGGCATTCAAACTTGCAAAGACGCCCCCGAAAGCCAGTTTGACCTTAGAGTTCGCGGCGCGAATCTGACGGGCCAGGATCTTCGCGTAGGGGTAGCTGGTGGTACTGAGGAAACTGAGGCCGATCAGGGCCGGTTGTTGCCGATTGATTTCCTTGAGGATTACTTCGTTCGGCGTATCGGGATTCGCCTGATCGAACATTACGCACTCGTGGCCGGCCTGTTTCAGTACCGACGAGAGGGACATGATGCCGATGGGCGGGAAGCCCATGACCCGGATACGACCGTTTTTAGCGCGGGTTTTCGCCGGGAGGGCGTAGAACTGGGGGTCGCGAACGTGGATGAGAAATACCCGCATTGAGATTACCCTAACACGAATGCCATGGCAGAAGAAGAGAAATTACTTGGCTGCAAGGAGAGAATGAGAAACAGGCTGAAGCTAAACGAGACACGCGGGACTGGCGGGACGGGGGAAACGCGAGGGTTCGTGGTCCGACTGTCTGAGACAAGCCTGACTTAGCTAGTTCATCTGGTTTATCCAGTTAGTCTGGTTCAGCCAAATGAGCAAAACCAGGAAGTGAGGTCCTTACCGCCCGAGCGCAACCTTCACCGCATTGCCGATCTCAGCCGGGTTCTTCACCACGCGGACACCCGCTGCCTCCAAACTCTTCATCTTCTCAGCTGCCGTGCCCTTCCCACCGGAAATAATGGCGCCAGCATGGCCCATGCGGCGCCCTGGCGGGGCAGTGATCCCGGCGATGAAACTGACAACCGGCTTCTTCACATTCTTCTTGATGAACTCAGCGGCTTTTTCCTCAGCATCACCACCGATCTCGCCGATCATCACGATTGCCTGAGTTTCGGGATCTTTCTCAAACAGCGCCAGTACATCAACGAAGCCTGTCCCATTGACCGGATCTCCGCCGATCCCGACACAAGTCGTTTCACCCAATCCCATTGTGGAGAGCTGATGTACCGCTTCGTAGGTGAGGGTTCCACTGCGCGACACGACTCCTACAACCCCCTTCTTATGGATGAAGCCAGGCATTATGCCGATCTTCGCTTCATCGACGGTGATCACTCCGGGACAGTTGGGGCCGATCAATCGGACATCCTTCCCACGAAGCGCGCGCTTGACCTTGACCATGTCGTTCACCGGAATGCCTTCGGTAATGCAGATCACAAGCTTGATGCCGGCATCGGCAGCTTCCAGAATCGCATCGGCGCAAAACGGCGGAGGCACAAAGATCAGCGATGTGTCGCACTCGGTCTTTTTGACCGCATCGCGCACCGTATTGAAAACCGGAATACCCTCGACCTCTTGCCCCGCCTTGCCCGGCGTCACACCAGCCACAACCTGCGTTCCATAGGCCTTACACTGCGTGGCATGGAACGAGCCTTCCTTGCCCGTAATCCCCTGCACCACCACTCGCGTATTCTTATTCACCAGAATTGACATAGAGTAGCCTCTTTACCGACTCATGTTTCTAACAGGTTCCGAAAAGCTCTGTTTTCGCTCAACAAACCGCTGTAATCTCAAGCGCAACGACGGCACGAGAACAGCGCGCAGGATGTTGAAAAGGCCGTCCACTTCGTGTGTGGTCTGTCTGGTTCATCTGGTTAGTTTTGCTCAACCCAAAAACCAGACAAACTAAACAACGGTCTTCTTATGCTGGCGGAACGTTTTCAACATCTAGCTAAAAGAAGCCCTTACTGCGAGCTTCTTCGATGGTGACGCGATTCATGTCGTATTGCGTTTCGTCCAAAATCGTATTGGGGCCATCCACAAATGGCATAGCAAAGAGGAGGAAGAATTGAATCCAGAATCCGAGCCTCTCATTCTTTCCAATGGTGCCAATGACTTTCTGTTGACGATCTCTATACGTCGTACTCGTGATCACATCTTGCGACACGACGCCGGGAATCATGGTAAGCGTGAGGGCAGAAATGGCCCCAGACCATGACAGCCCATCACCCCCCTTCCCGCTGACGGTTATGTCAGCTTGAAGATCCGCCGGTACACCCGAGGTGACAACCGAGGAAAAGAGCCCTGACTCAGAATACGCTTTGACGGCTTGCGCGCGAAAATCTCCCGCAATATCCGGATGTACTTCCTGACTGGAGACTCCTTGCGGCTCGACCTCAATTATGTGAAGCGCGATGGACTTCTTGACTTGTTGGTTCGAGTGTGGCGGCCATTGAGCAGGCGGCTTTACGTTCCCATCCCGGACCATCATGCATCCGGGAGAACCGACCAGCAAGAAAACTAGAGCGAGAATTGCTAAACGCATATCGTTTTACGCCGCCTTCCCCATAATCCCCTGCACCACCACCCGCGTATTCTGATTAACAAGAATGCTCACTTTTTCCTCTTCTTTCTTCCACTCGCTCCCTCATGGCTGGAAAGCTTCCCCAGGGGAACGACAGGGTTGAGGCCCTGACTGCGGCCGTCGAGCGAGCACTGCTTCACCGTGCGCGCTCCTGGAGCAAAAGGGGCTTAACCCTGTCACTCCCCTCTCTTCACGCCGCTTTTCCAGTCAGCTTCACAATTTTTTGCGCCGCTTCCCACAAATCGTTCGCCACTTCCAACTTCAAGCCTGACTCCGACAAGAGCTTGCGGCCTTCGTCTGCATTCGTCCCCTGCAGCCGGACAACCAACGGCACATTGATCTTCACTTCTTTGGCCGCTTCGATGACACCATGGGCAATCCGATCACAACGAACAATCCCGCCGAAGATGTTGATAAAGATGCCCTTCACGTTCGGATCTTTCAGCAGAATCCGGAAGCCGGCCGCCACCGTTTCTTTCGTCGCGCCGCCACCCACATCCAGGAAGTTCGCAGGCTCGCTGCCCGCCAGCTTGATGACGTCCATCGTCGCCATGGCGAGGCCCGCGCCGTTCACCATGCAGCCGATGTTGCCGTCGAGCTTGATGTAGTTGAGATTATTTTCTCCCGCTTCGATCTCGAGCGGGTCTTCTTCGTGGAGATCACGCATCTGCTGCACGTCTGTATGCCGGAACAGCGCGTTATCGTCGAACGACACCTTGCCGTCCAGCGCGATCAGTTTCTTGTCGCTGGTGATGACCAATGGATTGATCTCCACCATCGCCGCATTCTTCTCCATAAATAGGCGATAGAGGTTCCCGAGCATCTGAATGAAGGGATTCACGACGGCCGGCTCCATGGCAGGAAGCCCGAGCGCGAAGGCGACGTTTCGCCCGTTGTACGATTGAAACCCGACAGCCGGATCGATCGCTTCCCGGATGATCTTCTCCGGCCTGTGGGCAGCGACTTCTTCGATCTCCATCCCGCCTTCGGTGCTCGCGATAAACACAGGCCAGCCGCTATCCCGATCCACGAGGAGGCTCACATACAATTCCTTGGCAATCGCGGCCCCCTCTTCGATCAGCAACCGCCGCACTTCCCGCCCCTTTGGACCGGTTTGATGAGTGACGAGGGTTTTGCCGATCAGTTCCTTGACCAGACCGGGAACGGCCGCCTTGTCCTTCGTAATCTTGACCCCGCCAGCCTTGCCTCGGCCGCCTGCGTGGATCTGTGCCTTGACGACGAATACCGGGGTATTGAGTTCTGCGGCCCATGCCGCGCCCGCCTCGGGCGAGGTGATCTCTCTCCCGCGCGGAACCGGAACTCCGAATTGCCCGAACATCTGCTTCGCCTGAAACTCATGAACGTTCATGTCGCTCCTTCTGTCGCTTCAGTGCTGATTATCGGTCTAGTGCTGAGTGCTGAGACGTGAGTGCTGAGTCAGCAAACGAAGAATCTCTGTTCTTTTCTCAGCACTCAGCACTCGCTACTTCATTATTCTTTCCTTGTGTACGCCGGCAGGATCATGGGTGACACGATCCCGTTCGAACTGCCGTGTTTCTTGGCCTCGGCGCGAAATCCCTTGAGATGCCCTACTGTCAACTTCCCTTGTGGCATGGCTGCGGCACGTGCCGCAGCTGTCAGCCCCGATCGCTTTCCAAATACCATCAGGTCGAGAAGCGAGTTACCCATCAATCGGTTCCGCCCATGCAATCCGCCGGACGCCTCGCCCGCGACAAAGAGATTGGGTACGTTGGTTTCTGAGTTAGTATCGATCTTCACGCCGCCGTTCTGATAGTGCAACGTCGGATAGATCAATACGGGGTCCTTGCTGATATCGATACCGAACCGTTCAAACTGCAGCATCATCGCAGGGAAATGCTTCTCCAATGTACCATCGCCATGTTCGACATCGAGCAACGGCGTATCGAGCCAGACACCGATGCGCCCG
>JACQEY010000134.1 GCA_016200355.1 Nitrospirota bacterium | reverse complement strand
AAATAATGGACATTCGGTCGCTCAAGCAACTCCCAATACTGCTTCTTCAGACCACCACGCAGCTTGAGTTTTGCGGGGAAGATGCCGTATTCAGCCAACCCGCCGAATTTGATGTCACGATTCAGGATGATGATTTCATGACCTGCCTTCGCAAGTGAAGCAGCTACAGCCATTCCCGCTGGCCCGGCACCGGCCACAATGATGACATGCTTGCCCTGTGCACTCATACGATGTTTCCGTGAGATGTGAATGAAAAATGCCTAGAACATCAACAGTTCCGCGGACTTTAACATAGGGAGTTTTGTGGTGTCAAAGCTGAAAGGGCGGCTCACATCGAGAACTCGCGCAATAATTGTGACCGCTCGGGATTAAGAGTGCTGCGTGAAATTTCAATCTCTGGATTTGGGTCCCGCTGTTTTCTTGCGTTGGCTGGAACTGAATGATCGCGAAACCGAGGGAGCCCGGCGAGATGGCATTGCACCATCTCGCCGGGCTCTGACTCAGTATGGAGTCGGAAAGACCGGACTAGTGAGGATCCACTCCGATGGGATGTCTCTGCTGGGGGGTCAATTTCTCCGCCCACTCCTCAGGCAGATTCTGAACCCAACCGTTGTAGACCACCGGAATGGGCAACACGCCCTGTCCGCCCATCCCCGCATACTTGGAAATTGTTCCGTCGATCGCAGTGGTACTCGTTGCTGTCAAGAGCACGCTTCCCACGATGGCCGCATCGCTCCCATTCTTAGGGTCAACGACGATCAGTCTGTTCGAGAATTTGCTGGAGACATAGGCGTAGTGTCCGCTGCCTTTCTTGGCGCCAAATTGGACCCCATGGCATCCAGCATCACATGGCAAGCTCGCTACCACCGTGTCGTCGCTCGTTCTGATGACCAAGATCTTTGCGGCCATGGTGTTGGCCACGATCGCGTATTTGCCGTCAGGACTCACGGGGATTTGAATGGGCAATGCACCTATTGGAGGCGTTACATGGTAAGTGCCAAGACCAAGTACATCTAAAGATAAACTGTCATATTGACCGGGAACTGCATAACCTGCGAGCAGATTGATTGTGTTTGTAACTGTCGGCACTCCACCGGAAATGGTCACGACGCTGATGCTGCTGTCCAGAAAGTTGGCGACATAGTACTTGCTGGAATCGGGCATCATGCCCGTGGCAATGGGGAAATGCCCTACGGGCGTCGTGTTGCCGGTGTTGCTCGTGAAGTTATACACGGTGGTATTTTCTGTATCTGGGTTGGGTGCCACCATCATGCTTCCATCCGCGCTCATCCAATGTGCGTGAGGATGGGCGCTTTCAAGCGGGTCCAGTTGCATCGGAATGTCCCGAAGAAAGCCATTGCCGTTCTTCAGAGAGTCAAACTCCCGGACGTTATTGTCACCGTTCTGCGACACATGCACTTGGTCGTTGTTGGTTCTCGTCATGACGTGGGCGGGAGCAAGACCCGTCTCAATTCGCCTCACAAATGCGCCGGTCTTTCTATCAAACACCGACAGGTAATGATCGAACCATTCGGTCTGATAGATCACGTTCTGGTCGCGATCGGTCCACATATTGTGCGGATTGTTCATGCCGTCGCCCGAGTTCGTGCCGTGGCCCGGTAACCCGACTTTTCTGACAACTTTGAACGTCGACGCGTCTACGGCGGTCACGGTGCCGGGCTTGGTCTTTTGAGCCATCATTTCGAACTGAGTGTCTACCCAAACCTGTCCCACGCCTGGTGCCGCCGGTGCTACGGGGTGCGATAGCGTTTTGAGATAGGGTGCGCTCGGATTTGCCCCTGTCGGACCACCTTCCCCAAAGTATCCACGCAGGAGTTCGTCGAGATTGAGCGTAGCCGCACCCCCGCCTTTGACGTGGGCTGTTACTTGAACTCCTGGATACGCGGGCTTCCACAGTGTATCCACTGTCGAGTACTGTTGCCAGTTCGCGGGATTGGTAATGATGAAGAAGGTGTGCACGAGTCGGAGGGCCAAGTCCGACGCAGTTGGGAGTCCAGGAAGCGTCTCTAGCACGATCTTGTGGAGATCCACCGTGGTCCCAAGCTCCAGTGGGACTGAACCTACGGGCGACAGCGTCCCTGTCGGAATGGCAGGATCGACCACGATGACGGCCGCGAACATGTAGGGATGGATATCGCAGAAGAAGACATGCAGTCCAAGTTCATTCGGAATGATGGGGGCGGACCGTGCTCCCACATTGAGGTCCGTGTCGAAAGGCATTGCAGTAAATCCTGCGGGGGGGGCGCTCGCGGGGGTGGGATAGATCAAGCTCACCACCGTATGGATCGTGTTGGCCGTCGAGCCATGGTGGGAGGCATGCGACTGAAACGTAATGCTTTCTCCCTTTCGAATAATGGCGAGGGATCGGCCTGTTGTACTATCGCTGCCTAGCGCTTGATGCACGCACCCAAAACTTGTCGAAGTGCTGGCAGTACATTCGAACCAGCCTCCGGGATTGTCTGTGACTTGAAATGTCACTCCAGTAGTGTCATGAGCCATGCTCGTTCCACTCCAACCCACGAATAGACTCAGTAACGCCAACAAGATCCGTCGCTTCATTTTCATGAAAGATTTCCTTCTCGATGGGCCACCTCACGTGGCCGCAGTGTTGAAAATGTCACCGGCAAACACGCACGATCAGAACCAATGCTCCCTCCTTTGTTGGTTGTGTTGATATGGCACCGACTGACTGCTACTTGGCCCACTGTCGTCGTTTGTTGCTCATAATGCGTCTCTCGTGAGGCCCTGAATCGTTCCACGCTTACCCCGTTATCCCTCGCCTCGTTCCCCACTTCCCCATTTTACTTCTCTGCCTCAGCCTTCCTCGCCCAGTCTTGCTCGAGCAATTGTTGCGCCCGCGCCCGGACTCGTGGGTCCGGATCTTCGAAGGCGAGAATCAACGGATCGACCGCTCCCGGTGGCGCTGATTGCGCCCAGGCTTCGAGGGCCTTGAGCCGGACGCGCACCTTCGGCGAGTTGAGTCCTTGGGCCATCCACTCGGGCACGACTAGGCCCTCAATTGGGTGCCCTGGCTCAGAAGATAGACCAGGCACTGCGTGGGGACTATCCCCTCCTGGGACTGTCCCTGCTCCTGACGGGGAGCCTGTCCCACTCACCAATGGCAAGGGGTTCGCCACCGGGGTGAATGCGTCGCTACGTGGTGACGGATTCCGCTTGGGCAGGGACGACTCGTCCATGCTCGCACTCCGCCCAAGGTTCGATGCGTTGTCGGACGAAGCCGGTCCGCAGCCGACCAGTCCCGTGAGGAACAGCAGGCTTAGGAGCATTGCCAGACAGGATCGTAATGGATGCGCAGTGAGGTGTGGAGTTGTGCGTGAGTACAATGAGAAGGCCGTGCATACGGAGGCGATTCGCCGACTTGGTCTAAACTGCATCGTACTCCTGGGCATATTCTTTCTGGACATCGAGTCGAAGGTGTCACCTTCTGCCGTACGCCGCGATAGAGCTGTTAGCCAATCCCCTCTACGGCACGGAAAACTTCTTGCTGAATAGTGAGCCTGGTCAGCTAAAAATGGCTGTGAGGACCGATTTATAGCCTTCGAACAGTCTGTGGGTCAAGACAATTCCTACGGGAAATCATGAATTACACAAAGGCAAACGTTATGCCGGAACAAAACGGTGGCTCGCTGGAAACAGCCTGCGACTAAAGGTTGTCGACTGTGAAGCGTAGTTCAACCCTGCATCTTAGCAATCCCTACGCCAAAGTGTTGTCGTGATGATGAGGGATTGCCGAAAGTTCAAACCGATGGGATTGGGGCAGTGTTTAGCAGATGCACGTCACAGCGCTTACGGACAGTGGCAACGCAACTGAATCATTTCGTCTGAATCTAAAATGATTCCATCTGAATCTAATTTGATTCTCGGAGCGAGAATATTTTTCTGTGAGAACAAATTTGGCTCTGAAAAGACCCCCAACCCCTTCGTACTCTCACTTAGGCAGGGGGCCTGGTTGATCCTCACACTGCGCGCGTCGAACGAGCACAGTTTTTTCGTGCGCGTTCCGCGAGCAAGGAGGATTGCCAGGCCCCCTGCCCTCTATCCCCCAGCACTCCCCACAGGCCCTCCTGGTTCGGTCATGCGCCAGGGATCGAGCAGTTCGGTGAGTCGTTTTTCTGAGAGGACTTTTTGTTCTTTGGCCATCTGGCGCACAGTCTTGCCTGACTTGTAGGCGTCCTTGGCGAGCTTCGCGGCAGCCTCGTAGCCAATCTCCGGAGCCAGGGCCGTGCACATAGCTAGACTTTCCTCGATCAAGCTCTTGCAACGTTCCTCGTTGGCTTTGATGCCGTCGATACATTTGACTGCAAAGTTCGATGAGACTGTCGAGAGGAGTTCAATGGATTGTAAAAGGTTATAGGCCATGACCGGCATCATGACGATGAGTTCGAAGTTGGCGGCCTGCCCTCCCACTGTGACCGTCACATCGTTGCCGATCACTTGGGCGCAGACCATCACCACTGATTCAGCGATGACCGGGTTGACTTTGCCCGGCATGATGGATGAGCCCGGCTGTGTCTCGGGCAGATTGATTTCCCCAAGCCCGCAGCGCGGGCCGGAGCCGAGCCAGCGAACATCGTTGGCAATCTTCATGAGACTGACAGCGATGGTCTTCAGTTCTCCGCTCGCTTCAACCAACGAATCTTGTGTGGACTGCGCTTCAAAGTGGTTCTTCGCTTCTGTAAATGTGCAGCCGGTCTCTTTCGACACGATAGCCATCACCTTGGCAGAGAACTTTGGGTGACAATTAAGCCCTGTCCCGACTGCTGTGCCGCCGAGCGCCACTTCGCTGAGAGCCTCTTGTGCCCGCTTGACCCGTTGAATGCCGAGTTCAATCTGCCTCGCATACCCGCCGAACTCCTGCCCCAGTCGAACAGGCGTCGCATCCTGCAAATGGGTGCGACCGATCTTGACGATCTTGTCGAACTCTTTGGCTTTGCGAGCGAGCGCTTTCTGCAAGCCAGTGAGTGCGGGAATGAGCTGTTGTTGCATCATCTCCCCGGCGGCGATGTGAATTGCCGTGGGAATCACGTCGTTGCTGGATTGGCCCAGATTGACGTGATCGTTTGGATGCACCAGCTTACTGCCGCGCGCTCCGCCTAACAGTTCGGTGGCACGATTGGAGATCACCTCATTGGCGTTCATGTTCGTCGAGGTGCCTGAGCCGGTTTGAAAAATGTCCACGGGAAATTCGGCATCGAGCGCTCCCTCGACCACCTCGGTCGCTGCCTGCCTGATCGCATCTGCCGGTTGCTTGTCAAGAAGGCCCAGCGACTGATTGACCGTTGCAGCAGCGCGTTTGATCAGGCCCATCGCCCGAATCATGGCGCGAGGAAATCGCAATGAACTGATCGGAAAATTCTCAATAGCGCGGGCGGTTTGCACACCGTAGTAAGCCGTGGCTGGTACGGCCAGCTCGCCCATCGTATCTCGCTCTACTCTGGTCGCAGATGATGGCTGAGTTATGGTCTTCTTCATGGCTACTACTCCGGTGTAAGAGGTCCATCTGTTGCGGGCGCCATAATAAACGTTGGCCGCCTGCTTGTACAAGGGTATTGGTGATCTGGAGACCTATGACACCAGACATATCTGACGATACGACATTGGAACCAAAAAGAAGAGGCCCGCCGGAGCGGGCCTCTGTCCAGACCGGATGAGAGACTTATTGATCAGCCAACCTTGACTTCGATCGCTTTCGGCTTTGCCTTCTCTGACTTAGGCAACTGGAGATTCAAGACACCATCCTTGAACTCCGCCTTTACCTTCTCCTCGTCAACCAGATCGGGCAATGTGAAGCTCCGGACGAAGCTGCCATAGGAGCGTTCTACCCGATGGTACTTCTTGCTCTTCTCTTCCTTTTCATGCTTCCGCTCGCCTTGAATCGTGAGAACTCCGTCTTCTAACGTGACCTTTACATCTTCTTTCTTCACGTCAGGGATCTCCGCCTTGATCTGGTACTCCCCGTCCGTTTCGCTAACATCTACGGACGGTACCCAGTCGGCAACGATCATTGTTTCCTTGCTGTTTGTCCTCGGCAAAGCCGGGCGGTTAAACATCCGATTCAATCGATCCGACATGTCTTCGAGTTCACGAAACGGATCCCAGCGTACGAGTGTCATGATAGACCTCCTTCTTGCTTGTATTCACTGTCCTAGAATGTCTGGTTGCGGCGCGCGCCCAGTTGCACGTCTAAAACAAAAGATAATTCGGGTTGGCGAGGAGTCAAGGGGCATTTGTGGGAATGCCGTGCAAGAGAGGATTTACCAGGATGCTCAAAAAGGCTGTCCAGCAAGGCCGCAGCGAGTGAAGACCGGAGACGTACCCTCAGGGGTACGTTGAGGATCTGAACGATGTGAGAACGCCGCTGGCGGGCTTTTTCAGCATCCTGGTAGTTAGCGTTGTTCTATGGGCACATACGACCGGCCATGTTCACCGGAATAAATCTGGTCAGGACGGAACAGTTTGTTTTCGCGAAGCTGCTCAAGCCAATGGGCCAGCCACCCCGACACCCGAGCCATTGCGAATAACGGCGTGAACAGATCTGTCTCGATGCCCATCTTGTCGTAGACGATTCCGGAGTAGAAGTCGACGTTGGGATAAATCCCCTTCCCTTTCAGCAACTCACCTGCGATCCGCTCGATCTCAAGAGCAACCTCGTACAACGGTGAACTGCCACTTTCCTTAAAGAGTCGCGCACACAGACCTTGTAGGATTGTCGCACGAGGATCTTTGACCTTGTACACCCGGTGACCGAAGCCCATCAGCTTCTGTTTCGCGCTGACCTGTTCTTCAAGGTAGGAACGGGCCTTCCCTGGCTCACCAATTTCTTTCAGCATCTGCACAACCTCTTCATTGGCTCCTCCATGCAGCGGGCCCTTCAGAGCCCCGATTGAGGATGCGACGACTGTATAGGGATCGGCCAGCGTCGATGCGGTGACCATGCCGGTAAAGGTTGAGGCATTCATCGTGTGCTCGGCGTGGAGGATCAGGCAGTCGTCGAAAATGTTGCTCCACAGGGGAAGCGGCTCCGTTTCAGTCAACATGTAGAGAAAGTTTTCGGAAAACCCCAAATCGTCTCGCGGTGGGATGTACTCATTTCCATGGCGCAGACGTGCCCAGGCTGCAACGATCGTAGGTAGTTTGGCGACAAGACGGACAGCAGACCAGTAGTTATTTTCGACGTCCTTCACATTCCTGCCGGGATAAAACATGCCCAACGCGGCGACCGCAGCCTGCAAGGCGTCCATGGGATGCCCCTGCTCCGGAAGGCATTTCAATAGATCGACAATTCTGAACTTGATTCGGCGGTGATGGATGATGTCCTCGTTCCATCGCACGAGCTGCGGTTGAGTGGGAAGATGTCCGAATAGCAACAGATAGGCGGTTTCTAGATAGGACGACTGCAGGCAGAGTTCTTCGACGCGGATGCCGCGATATTCCAGCACACCGCGTTGCCCATCTACATCACTAATCGAGGATTTCGCTGCAGGGACTCCGGCGAGCCCCGGCATAAAATCATGTGGCATGATCGTGCTCCTTAGCCTCTAGCGCGTGAAGCGCGAAAAAGGCGCGAAACATTTTTCGCAGCCTGCTAAAGTCAAGACAGTCTATCATGTTCGGAGAGCAGGATCTTGAAATGGCGCTTATCGGTTGGCATACTTGATTTTCCGGCTGTTCAGGCGAGGAATTGGATGCACAAAGGAGGTACGGGATGACGTTGCATCTGGCCCTCCTGCTGTCGCTATTCGGTCTCACCGCGATAGGGACAGCCTCCCTGGTCCAGGCCGACAGCGAGATCCTCGGTTTTGCCGTTGTCAGCGAAGCGCCAAAGGATAAGGCACGGGTGTCGGCAAAAGTCTCAGTGAATGATGCAGTGTCGGATATGAAGCTGCTCGCGTCGGAGACGATTCTGAATAATCTCATTTGGAAAAAACTCGAAATCTGTCATGCGATGAGGATAGAAGGATACAAAGTCGTTGACGGCTTTCAGGTGGTCACGGTGCATGTGATCGACGCCGGCATGCTACCGATGTCCTTACAGTCTTTTGCGGGTGATTGCTTGATTAGGAAAGCTGTCGAGATCGCGCCACTGGTGGATTAACGGGAAAGGTTGAGGTCCAGGCTAAGGTTTAGGTGAGCTGAAAGCGAGGAAGGTTCTGATCTGTGTCTAGACCTCAGCCTGAGCCTCGACCTCAACCTCCATCAGAACTGCGGCATTCCGGACAAGAGCTGGGCTCTTCTGCTGCCTCACACTCTTCTGCAGTCAAGGGGAAGAGTTGCTCGCACTGCCGACAGGGACGAATTTCGAAATAGGCGGTTCCCTTGTCATCAATATCGGTGGGTAAGAGCAATTCGAACGGGTCATACCCGATTGCGCCGCCGTCGGAGAATTTGGCTGAGGTGACGATTTACCAGAAACCGACCTGTAGCACATGCCGTCAGGCAGTGCAGTTTCTACAAGAGAGCGGCAAGCCTTTCACTGCCATCAACTACTATGAAACGCCCTTCACGAAGGCTCAACTCAAAAACCTTCTGAGGAAGGCGGGTCTCTCACCGAAGGATATTCTGAGAACCAAAGAGGACATCTACAAAGCGCTTGGTTTAGCGAAAAAGAATCTTTCAGATGATGAATGGCTCGATGTGCTCGTGGCCCATCCAGACCTCATTCAACGTCCGATTGTCGAAAAGGGTGAGAAGGCGATCTTGGCTAGACCAGCGGAGTCTGTGAAGGAACTTCTCTAGCAGCTAGGTTTCATACTCTCCACTCGCGACAATTCGTCCAGATCCGGATTGAGACCGTCGTGCAGTGACAACCGTCTCCAGCCCGCGCTTTACGACGTTCCCTCCTATTCCCTTGGCTTCATAGAGGCCGCGATAGGCCGACTTGATCACCAAAGTCAGCGTCGCGCTGTCGTTCAGTTTTTCCGCCACGCCGATACTCAGGGTGATCGGGAGTGCTCGGTCGCGTGATCCGGCTTTCTTGGCCCCTCGCTGTTCCCATACACGATCTCGTCCTCGGAAGAACAGACTGATGGCTTCGACCGATTTCCGGACGGTGTCCAGCGTACCTATGGTGTCTGTGACTGATTTTCCAGGAAACAGCACGGTGAACTCTTCTCCGGTTGTACGAAAAATCTGTCCGTCCGAACATGCGGCCTGAATTTTTGGTGCGGCCAGTTTCAGAATCTGCTCACTGACAGATTTCCCGTGAGTATTGGCGTACTGAGTCAGTTGATCGATGCCGATGATTGCAATAGAGAATCGTTTCCCGAGTTGCCCTATCGCTTCATCATAGGCCAGCCGGCCCGGAATACCAGTGAGTTCGTCGCGGTAGGTCTGCCGATAAAAAGATTGGAGCAATGTGACGAAGAGAATCAGTCCTGCGGCCATAAAAAAATTTGTCGGTTGCCAGCCGTAGCGACTCGTATGATAGGCCACGAAAATGGCACACAGAGCCCATATTGCCCCTCCCTCCAGTGGGTTACGATGCAGAGCAAATCGTATGACGTGCAGCAGCCCTGCTATCGCAAATGCCACCAGCGCCGGCTGTGGGACCGGCGTCCAATCCATGTACCGCGAGGGTATGTACTCCTGGGTGAACGAGGAAGCCAGGACTTGCTGGTCCGGAAGGCAGAGCCAGAGCACCAGAAAGGGTTGGACCAACACAAGCACCACGCGCGTCACAACGCGGAACGTTGAAAGGGAATCTTCTTTGAGGATGGAAAATGCCAAGAGGTTGAGAGGGACGAGAAAGGCGGTGATGGCGACAATTGTATGGCGTATGGTCTCCTGATCCCCTCCGCTGGCTGGAAGTAAGACTAGGGCTCGATCGGCAAGCGCCAGCACGAACAGGGAGAGAATCATGCGACTGCTGGAAAAGTACCAGCCAAAGATGAGCCCAAACGCGAGGACGATATACGGTAAGGCGGCAATCGGCTGTTGCAGCCACATTGGATACCCCAAGGGGCGGAGGAATCCAATCGCAATGAGAAAAATCAGCCCTCCAGGGGAAAAAACAGAAAGAAAATATTTCCAGTACAGACTCATCATAATAGACCGTGCCTATATAGAATGGTCTAGCATGGAGCCAGATCCATACCAGCATAGGAAAGAGGCTATAGGTAACGAATACGCCGCCCTTCTTCTTAACTCACAGTTTTTCCGTGAAAATCAGGCGTCCGACGGCTCCCCTGTTAGGGGGTCACGAGGACAAGGACTGCGTCAGGTCCGTTTTTGAACAGTTGGATGACGTTTCTATCGACACGGAGAATGAGAGAGGAGATTAAGTTGAAACATTCGAGGGACGTCCCGATGTCATCCGGAGCGCACCGGAAGTTCGGTCTACGCCGATGGTGATCGCTCCATCTAATACTTGTAAGATCAGTTCACCAGCCAATTGTCGCCGCCAGCCATGAAGGATGGGCACATTGAGGGCTCTCCGATTCTGCTTCGCTTCCACCAGTGCTTGTAGATCTGCACTGGTGGCGAGCATGGTGGGGGCAATCCCCTCCTCTGCGGCACAGGCCTTCAGCACAGCTTGCAGGAGTTCGACAATGCCGGTCGACTCAGGGTCCGGTTTCCGTTCGGAGGGGACTTCCGGCCATGCCGATGATGGAAGCGCCAGTGCCGAGGCGATGATAGAAAGTAGTTGTCCTCCCTGTCGATCGATCTCGGAGGAATGAACACCACGGAGACCACGGAGATCATTGATCGATTTGGGTGGATGGCGCGCGAGTTGAAGAAGCACCTCGTCTCGCATAACGCGTCCGCGCGGCACATTCCGGCGGCGAGCTTCCGCTTCCCGCCAGGCAGCCAATTCACGAAGCACCGCAGCCCCTTTGGGCTTGAGTGTGTCCCATCCCCGAATTCGTTGGTAGCGTTCCTGTGGCTCTCGACTTTTTTCTCCCACCGCCGCTTCAAGTCGTGCGAATTCCTCACTGACCCACTCCGAACGACCGAGTGTTCTTAGGCGATCCTGTAAATGGGTATGGATCGACAGGAGAAATTCGACATCTTCCAAGGCGTACGCGATCTGGTCATCCGAAAGAGGCCGCGCACTCCAGTTGGTAAAGGTATGGGCTTTCGCCAGCTTTGTGCCGTGGAGTCGCTGGACCAGGTTCGCGTAAGCAACTTGGGCGCCATACCCGACCATGGCGGCGGCGATCTGGGTATCGAAAAACGGTTTCGGGATTTGTCCTGCATGTATGGCAAACAGATCGAGGTCTTGCCGCCCGGCGTGGACGATTTTCTCAATCTTGGCATCACAGATGAGTTCCCAGAAGACATCGAGCGATCCGCCGGCCTGCACGGCAGGAAAGTCGATGACGGCAGCGGTGGTGGCGGTGGCAACTTGGATCAGTTCGAGTCGTGGAATAAAGGTGTCTTCCCCGACGAATTCTGTATCCAGCGCCAGTCGCGAACTCTGCCGCAACGTGTGACAGAGGGATTCAAGCGCAGACTGGTCCGTCACATACGGCAAAGGTGGATTCGGCGTCATCTGTATCTCATTCTGTTGGACGGTAGGTGGCGTCTGATGATCGCGGAGGCTCAACATTGCTGAGGCTCAAGTACTCCTTCAGAAACTGATAGGCCTCCAACATGCGGCGCAATTCCGGTTCGGCACTGCGGTCGCCGTTATTCGAATCGGGATGGAGTTGCTTAGCCTTGTGACGAAACGAGGCTGTGACATCGGCAAGCGAACTGCCGAATTCCACGCCCATTGCGGCATATGCATCCATCGCATTGTTGATGCCGCTCGATCCTTGCGACAGATCGCCGCCTCCCCCACCGGCGGCTTTCAACATATCGGCGAGGCTGATTTTCTTGCGCCGGCGCCGGGGGCGCTCTCGAATCTCACTGTCGAAATCGTCCCATCGGTCTTCGACAAACTCAAGACGGGATTCCAAACGCATTGCGCCGGAGAGATCACGGATCTCCGCTATCTCCTCTTCAATTTGGACCAGCGACTTGAGGACTTCCTCCAACCCCTGTTCAACGCGAAAGAAGCTGTCGACTCGCTCCTGCATCATCGTATCGACGGCGAGATCCAGACTCTCTTCGGCTTTCGGACGCAAGGAGTCGATGCGCCGTCTCATCCCGTTCTGAAACTTGATGAATTTGCTTTGTGAAAACGGCATGTGCGCCAGGCTCTCTCCCAGGACGCGCATTGTAGCACAGCACGGGCGCAGGCCAGAAGGGGATCGAAAATCGCTAAATCACTGTGGAGGAATGGTCAGCGTGACGCGAAATCGTCACTGAGCTTGGTGCGGCGTCGGGCCACGCCTGTTTCACGTGCGGCTGCCGCTACGGCCTTTGCCACACGAGGGACGACTTCCTTGTCGAACACGCTCGGGATAATGTAGTCCTCGCTGAGAGTCGCAGGGGGAATGGTTTCCGCCAGAGCCTTGGCCGCAGCCAACTTCATGGCTTCGTTGATGTCTCGCGCCTGCACATCCAGCGCGCCTCGAAAGATGCCGGGAAAGGCGAGCGCGTTGTTGATCTGATTCGGATAATCTGAACGTCCGGTCGCAAAAATCCGGCAGTGGGAGGCGGCTAATTCACGAGGGACTTCAGGGTCGGGATTGGCCATGGCAAAAACGATGCGATCAGCCGCCATCAGATCCAGATCTTCCGCCGTGAGGATATTGCCGACGGATAGTCCGATGAAGACATCAGCCCCCTTAAGCGCATCTTGGAGTGTCCCTTGTGGACGGTCTGGGGTCATGCAGGAGGTGAGATCCGTTCGGCAGGCCCGCAGCTGCTGCCCATCTCCTCGTAAGACGATACCGTGCGGTTCGCATCCGATCAGGTGAGAGAGGCCGGCAGCGAGCAGTATCCTGCAGCAGGCGGTTCCAGCTGCGCCGAGACCATTGACGACCACACGGATATCCTCCATCCGTTTCCCGGTGACAGTGAGCGCATTGGTCAAAGCGGCGAGAATGACCACGGCCGTGCCATGCTGATCGTCATGCATGACCGGAATATCAAGGGCGGCTTTTAAACGGCGTTCGATTTCGAAACAGCGCGGCGAACTGATGTCTTCTAAATTGATCGCGCCGAATCCCGGAGCAATGGCCTGAACCGTGCGAACAATTTCGTCAGGATCTTGTGTATTGAGGCAGATTGGCCATGCATCGATTCCCGCAAATTCTTTGAACAACATGGCTTTGCCTTCCATCACGGGTAACGCAGCCTGCGGACCAAGATTACCGAGGCCCAACACTGCAGAACCGTCTGTGACCACGGCGACCGTGTTGCCCTTACCGGTAAAGGCATAGGCTTTGGTCTTGTCCTTTGCGATTGCTTGCGAAACCCGGCCGACTCCCGGCGTATAGACCATCGACAGCAAGTTCCTTGTAGTAATAGAAAACTTGGATTGGACGCCAATCTTTCCCCCAAGATGCAGAAGGAAAATCCTGTCGGAGGCCGAAAGCACTTTTACGTCCTGAAGCGCTCCAATCCGAGCGAGCACCCTCTCTCCATGCGCTTCACTTTGGACGTCGAAGGTCACGTCCGGCACCATACAGTCGGCCGTTGCAGAGACGACATCCACCGCGCCCAAGTTGGCGCCTTCCTCGGCCAGGACGGCTGCCACTTTTGCGAACATGCCAGGTGTATTGGCAAGTTGGAGTCGAACAGTCAGGCGGTAGTTGGAATAAGGGCCAATCTCGGTCATGGCTGCTCCATTATTTTATTAAAGACTACCACAGAGCAGGTCAGGGAATAGAGTTGATTGTGTAATACGATTCCATTTTAGGCAGGAGAGGAAAAAAAGGAAGGGTTGACAGTAGGATACTATTTTGACTAGCGTACTGTCCGTTTGCACTGCTCGAATGGAAAAACACCAACCTAATACTCACAGTTAACGGGGGTGACATATTATGAAGAGCATGTTGATGGCATTCATTACCATGGCTGTGGCAGTGACGTTCAGCGCACCTTCCTTCGCCGGTGACGAGAAGACGGAGAAGAAGGACGAAAAGGGCAAGTAAGCCTGACTGAAATCGTTTGCCCGATCGGACAAACCGCACTTAAACGATTCTAGAGAGGCCTGTGATTTCACAATCGCAGGCCTCTCTCCTTATTCGCTCATTGACCCCTCTTCTGCCTCGATGCTACCGTGAACCATGCATACACCACCAGACGCGGCAAGATCTAATCGCCTCATCCACGAAACCAGTCCCTATCTCCTTCAACATGCCTCGAACCCGGTTGACTGGTACCCCTGGGGACCGGAAGCCTTGCAAGCGGCAAAAGCACAGAATCGCCCCATCCTGCTCTCGATCGGTTACTCGGCCTGTCACTGGTGTCATGTGATGGAGCGAGAGTCGTTCGAGAACGAGGCCATTGCATCCCTCATGAACCGGCATTTTATCTGTATCAAAGTCGATCGGGAAGAGCGCCCTGATCTTGACGAGATCTATATGCAGGCCACGGTCACCCTCAATCATGGCCAGGGTGGATGGCCAATGACGGTTTTCCTGACACCGGACCAGGAGCCGTTCTTTGCCGGCACGTATTTCCCTCCTGATGATCGATGGGGCCGTCCCGGGTTCCCCAGCCTGCTCAAGAAAATCGCAGATGCGTGGGAACAGGATGCCGCCGGTCTCACGAGTCAAGCGCGTCAATTGACTGAACGGTTGAAGAACGAACTTAAGGCAGTGTCCCCCTTTTCAGTCAGCGCCTCCGTGCTTGATGAAGCCGTGATCCAGTTCCGTGAGAATTTCGATGAACGCCACGGTGGATTCGGCAGTGCGCCGAAATTCCCCCCCTCCGCAGGGCTCTCGTTGCTCCTCCGTTGTTACCGTCGCACAGGAGAAAGCCGAATCTTGCAGATGGTCACCCGTACACTCGATGCCATGGCGGCCGGGGGGATCTATGATCATATCGGTGGCGGGTTTGCGCGGTACTCCACAGACGAGCGCTGGCTGGTTCCCCATTTTGAGAAGATGCTCTACGACAATGCCCTCTTGGCCCGAACCTACCTGGAAGCCTATCAGGTGACCAAGCAGACCTCCTATCGCCAAGTCACAACGGAAGTAATCGACTATGTTCTCCGGGAGATGACCGATCCAGCCGGAGGATTTTATTCCGCCACGGATGCGGACTCGGAAGGGGTCGAAGGAAAGTTTTTCGTTTGGACGCCGGCGGAAGTTCAGGCGGTGCTGCAGAATGCCGAAGATACCCGCCGGTTCTGTGCCTGCTACGATATTACCGACCCAGGAAATTGGGAGCATCGGAGTATCCCCAATCGACTGCGTCCCATCGAGGCCGTGGTTAAGGAATTGAACCTCACCCTCGATGAACTATACGAAACGATCTCTCGTGTGCGTCCTCGCCTCTATCGCGCCCGTCAAGATCGAATTCCGCCAGGACTCGACGACAAAATCATCACGGCATGGAACGGCATGATGATTTCGGCCATGGCCGAGGCAGGCCGTGTCTTAGGAGTCAGCCGCTACATCGATGGGGCCATGAAGGCCGCAGACTTCCTCTTACTGGTGCATCGAACTGTCGATGAGACGTTGCTCCGTACCTCGCGGCAGGGCCGAGCCCATCTTGACGGGGTATTGGAGGATTACGCCTATCTGGCAGAAGGATTGATCGACCTCTATGAAGCCTGCGGACAGGAACGATATCTCACAACCGCGCTTCAATTAGGAGAGCGGATGGTGGATTCGTTCCAGGACAAGGATGAGGGGGGCTTCTATACGACCGCGACGGCACATGAAACATTAATTATCCGAGCGCGTGAAGGGGCGGATGGTGCAACACCCAGTGGAAACGCCGTAGCGGTCTCAGTTCTAGCCAGACTCTCCTTCCATTATGATCGCCAAGACCTACGCGAGGCGGCGATCGGCGGGATTCGCGCCTATGGCCGTCAGATAGTCCGGTATCCGAGAGCCTTTGCCAAAAGTCTTGCAGCGGTAGATTTACTGGCAGAAGGGCCGATTGAATTGGCTTTTATCGGAGCGCCCAACGATCCCGGGCTAGAAGCACTGCAGCTTGCTGTGAGAGAAGTGTTCTTACCGCACCGCATAATAGCCTCCAGCAATGGAACTGATATGCCGTCCAGTCACCCCTTGTTGCTCGGCAAGGGATTGGTGGGGGAAAAGGCGGCACTCTATATCTGCCGGAATTTTTCCTGTCAGCGCCCCATCACCGATCCACGGGAAGTCACCGAGGCACTGTTATCGGCGTCACGGCGAATGGATCAGACGACCCAACAAACACTCTTGCAGGGAACGACGCTCCCTGGGTCGGCTAGTCCCGAAGGAACGGCCAGATACGTTGCGCGTATCATGAGTCAGTCACGCCATGACGGACATATGGAACATGGGTATGGCCGGTTCGACACCACGGGATTGACAACGTCCCGACTGGGGTTCGGCACCTATCGGGTCGACACGAGGGAGCCGGAACATCGAGAGTCGCTCAAGAAGGCTCTGCGAGAAGGCGTGAACCTAATCGACACCTCAACTAATTACATGGATGGCGACAGTGAGCGATTGGTCGGCTCCGTCATACGCGAGTCGATCAAGAGCGGTGAATTGACTCGTGAAGAGATGATCGTCGTTTCGAAGATCGGCTATGTGCAAGGGGAGAACTTGAAACAGGCGGAGGCGCGGGAGCAAGCTGGGCACCCCTATCCCGACATGGTCAAATATGGCGAGGGCATTTGGCATTGTATCCACCCGGAGTATCTGGCCGATCAACTCACAATGTCCCTGGATCGGCTTGGGTTGGCTACACTCGATGTCTGTTTGCTGCACAATCCGGAATATTTTCTGTCCGAATCCGCGCATCACGCAGGGGGAAATCTCGCCGCGACGCGAGATGTTTTTTATCGCAGAATTGAACAGGCCTTTACGTTTTTTGAGTTGCAAGTGGCTGCGGGACGGATTCGCTACTATGGCGTATCGTCGAATACGGTCACGACAGACCCATCGAATGCTGAGACAACATCACTCTCTCGGATATGCGATGCTGCCATTGCTGCCGCTACGTCACAAGCCACGGAGCATCACCACTTCGCTGTGCTGCAGTGCCCCATGAATCTCTACGAAGCAGGCGCGCTCGTGACGCCCAATACCGGGGCGGGTCAGCAGGAGACGGTGCTGGAAATGGCTCAACGTGAAGGAATCGCCGTACTTGTCAATCGTCCGCTCAATGCCATGCCGACGAAAAAAAGCGGCGTGGTTCGATTGGCGGACTTTCCAATCGAAGGCGATCCAGTGGACTTCGATCGACAGTGCCATATAGTCGCGGCGCTTGAAGAAGAGTATCGCAAGGCCATCGCTCCGGCCCTTCAGCATAGCGGTCAAGGGATGGCCCCGGCAGACTTTTTCACCTGGGCCGTGGAGTTGCCGCGAGTCAGGCCACAGATACAAGGCCTGGAACATTGGGAGCAGATCGAGCATCAAATGATCGCACCGCATGTGAATCAAGTGATGCAGGCGCTGCCACGGCACCTGACCGGAACGGCTGCCGAGCAGTGGGAAGCCTGGCGCGATCGCTATGTGCCGCAGTTGCTTACCCTCTTAAGCGGGCTCCGCAGAGAAGCCACTGAACGGAGTCGTGCGAAAACCGCCTCGGTGTCAGCAGTCCTCGACCCCCTGTTACCAGAAGCCAGGCGCAGAGAGTCGCTGTCACGAAAGGCCTTATGGGTGCTAGCGAGCACCCCGGGGGTGACCTGTGTGTTGAATGGAATGCGTTCTCCAGCCTATGTTGATGATTCTCTTGCCATCATGGGATGGGAACCGCTGACGGGAGTCAAGCAGATCTTCAAAGGCATGGCACAGAGAAAGTCGTCTCTATCGTAACCGCGCCGGCCAGGTGAGATATAGCAGGAAGGACACTATCCGAAGTCCGCTACTTGCGTCCTCCGATTAGCTGGTTGAAACTCTCGATGGCACTGCCGAACCAGGATCGGTTGCTCGCCCCCCCCCGTTTGCCATTGGTTGGAAGTTTCCGCCTCGACGAAAGCTCTTTGGCTCGATAGGCAGCGTCTTTAAAACGCGGATTCACTTGAGCGATGCGGAGATACAGGGATGCCGCTTCTTCTATCTGCTCCACCGATTCGAGGGTCCGTGCGAGAAAATACTGGACATCGACCACCTCAGTCCGAGATGCCGACTCATCAGTCAAGGCAGCGCGGAACGCCTGAATTGCGGGCCCATTGTCTCCCATAGCCCTGTGGCAGAGTCCAATCTGCGCCTGGGCTTTCAGCAAATAGGACGGACTCTTCCCGGCCAGCTCGAGCATATCGATAGCCTCTCTCAATCGGCCGTCCTTCCTCAGCGCTACTCCCTGTGTATAGAAGGGTTCTGGGGTGCCAACTGAACGCGTGGCTGTGCGTTCCGGAGATGGACTGGCCGGCCTCGGTTGCGGTGAGCTGGGTTGCGGAGGGACGGTATCG
>JACQEY010000133.1 GCA_016200355.1 Nitrospirota bacterium | reverse complement strand
GGCAGCCGTTGATGAACACACCTTTGCCACTCGCAATGGCGTCATAAAACTTAGGGAGGTCCTCCGGCGGCATCGTCAGATCCGCATCCAAGATCATCAGGATATCTCCGGTGGCCAGCGCGAATCCTTTTCGCACGGCATCGCCTTTCCCTGTTCCATCTTGCACCAGCAATCGGATATCCCTGTCGGGATAGGCCTCCATAACACGCTCAATTTCTTCGATCGTTCCATCGGTCGAATGACCGTCCACGAAAATAATTTCCTGGTGTCCCCCGAATGGAGGGATCCTCTGCACGGCGGCTTCGATATTTCCCCTCTCATTCCGACACGGAATGACGATCGTGGTCGAGAAGACATTCGCCGTTTCGCGCACACGTGGCCGCGCGACAACGTAATGGCAGAGACAGAGCTTGTTCAAGAGAGGGAGATGGGCCAAGAATTTATTGAACAGTGCGGACAAGAACGGAATGCGTTTCGGGAACAGGAGACGCCGTTCCGTCTTCACCACTTCAAAGTCCGACAAATGCAGGAGATTGGCAATGTCGGCCGATGACAGCCAGCTCTGCTCCCGCTGGGGCATTTTGATTCCAATCTTCTCCCCCAACCGGAGAACAGGCTCCCAGAGATAGTTGTAATAGGCCACAATGATCCGTGTCTCGGGCATGCAGGCCTGATGCAGTCGTTTGAGCGCGGCCTCGACATCCAGCAAGTGTCCGATCACATCGGCAAGGATAACGACGTCGAACATTTCACGCAGCTCCAATGTTTCCGCATCACCGACATGAAATTCCAATGAGGGATGCTGCCGAATCGCCTCTCTGACCATCTCCTCACTCAGATCGACTCCGACTCCTCGCGATGGCTTGAGCGCTGCCAGTAAATATCCAAGCCCCGATCCCACTTCGAGAACGCGATGACCTTGGGGGACTAGAAATTGAAAATACCGCATCTGGTCTTCGTAGTACGTGGAGGCCTTGTGTTGCCAGTAGGCGCGCTGACTCGCCAGGCGATTGAAATGTTCGCGAATCGCCTCCTTCTTCTCTATGGTTTGGAGGGTCGTGATCGAAGGGAGGCCGGGAATGAGGGTAGAGGACATGCACCACCTAGCCGCAACGTGAGTAGACATAAAGTTGCGGAGAATATTCGACCGGTGAATCCCACGCACGCATCTTGCGATCCACCGTACCACTAGGTTGGGAAATTCGCACCACTTACGTGCAAATTCAGCATTTTAGAATCGCTACTTTGGGCAATGGATCAATGCGATCTCACCTGACAATGCCGACTACTCTGGAGACAAGTCTACGCGGGCGGGCAGGAAACGCACTATGACCGGAACTGCGTGGCGAGTTCAGCCGGCTTGAAGACGCCCCGCTCGGTGATGATACCGGTGATGAATTCGGCTGGGGTGACGTCGAAGGCGGGATTGTAGACTGCGACCCCTTTGGGCGCCACGGGATGGCTGCCGTGAATGGTCGTGACTTCTAATGGGTTTCGTTGTTCGATGGGAATGTCCGCTCCTGTTCTGGTCTTCAAATCGATTGTAGAATAGGGCGCCGCCACATAGAAGGGAATCCCATGAGCTTTCGCCAGCACGGCAACTGAGTAGGTCCCGATCTTGTTCGCCACGTCCCCGTTGGCGGCGATCCGATCGGCCCCTACGACACAGAGGTGAATTTTCCCCTGCCGCATGAGTGCGCCGGCCATATTATCCGTAATGAGCGTCACAGGAATCTTGTCCTGCATCAACTCCCAGGCCGTAAGCCGTGCGCCTTGCAGCACCGGCCTGGTTTCGTCTGCGATGACCTGAATCTTTTTCCCCTGCTCCCAGGCCGTGCGAATGACACCGAGCGCGGTGCCATAGCCGGCTGTCGCCAACGCGCCGGCATTGCAATGGGTCAGGACCGTTTGGCCGCTCGCAATGAGTTCCGCTCCGTGCCGGCCCATCGCCTTACAGAGCGCGATATCTTCATCGAGAATAACTTGCGACTCCTTCAACAGCGCAGATTTGATGGACGCAACAGGCTGCGTGCGTAATGAGGCAAGCAGGCGTTTCATCCGTTCGATGGCCCAAAACAGATTGACCGCGGTCGGCCTGGTCGCCGCGAGGTGATCACAGATCATGAGCACCGATTTAGCGAAGGCCTCGTAGTCGGATGTTGCCACGGTCTGGGCGCCAAGCGCGATCCCCATCGCCGCAGTCACACCGATTGCCGGGGCTCCCCTGACCTTGAGACTGCGAATCGCGTCGGCCACGGTCTGATAGTCCTGGCAGTCCAAAAACTCGACGGACTCAGGCAACCGGCTCTGGTCGAGCAGCCGTACTGCGCCGTCTTTCCATTCAACAGTAGGAACCATGGAGGAATCTTGTAGCGGGAACTGCGGTGCAGTGCAAGGGGTGGCTTAATGTTTCTGGCGACCGCTCCACTCCAAAATCGTAATCATGGCCACAATCAGGCAGGCTTGGAGGAGGAGCAGCAGTGCTTCAGATGTTCCGGCATGACGGAGTGCCAAGGCCGCCAGCCCGAGACAAATCGTCATGAGACAGATCATGGCGACACTCGCCTGGCGAGACCCCAACGCACGCTCCAGCCGGTGATGGAGATGGTCTTTACCCACGTAGTCAAGCCATTCCTTGATGGAGCGGACTTTCCCTGTCGCCACTCGCTCCACGGTGATGTGGATCATGTCGTAGATGAGCACGCCGAAGATAAGGAGCGGATTGCTGAATGAGACGATCGGGCTATGATCCGCCCAATTTCCTTTGACGGCGAGACAGGCAAGCGTGAATCCCAGGAAGGTCGCCCCACCGTCTCCAAGAAAAATCACGGCTGGCTTCCGTCCTCGGAAGTTGTAGGGAAGAAATCCCAGCCCTGCCCCGATGATAGCGATGGCCAGCCAGCCCAATCCTGGCTGGTTTGTTTCAAATGCCACCACCCCCATGAATCCGGCTATGAGAATCGCCAGTGTCGCGGCCAACCCATCCATGCCGTCGAAAAAGTTGAAGGCGTTCGTGATCCCGACGATCCAGAGCAATGTCAGCATGACGTTCGCCACATCGCCGACTGGACCGCTCGGAAACAGGGTCAGAACCTTGCCTGTGGCGATGACAATCCCGGCTGCCACAAGCTGGGCGGCTAGCTTCGACGACGCAGGCAATTCCCAGACGTCATCGATGAGACCGACGATCAGCAACAGCGATCCGGCTACGAGGGTTGCGATCATCCAATCCGGCAAGATCGAGTTCAACAACACCGAGCCAAGAAACCCGAGATACACGGCTACACCGCCGAGCCTGGGAGTTGGGTATACATGGATCTTACGGTCAGATGGTTGATCGACCAGCCCCCACTGATGACTGAGATGCGCCATGAGCGGTGTCAACGCACCGGCGCCGAGAAACGCAAAGAGGAGGATGTAGAGCCACCGAAGACCTTCGAACACGAAGAGTTGACGAACCGTGGGAACCGCCAAGGCCACCACGCCCAGCAGGGCCCCCAGCGCAGCCGGTGTCAGCCAGCGCCGGCTGCTACGCAACGCGAACGGTGAGACCTCAACGTCAATGGCTTTCACGAAAGGACCTCGGCCAGCGATTGCTGAATCTGCTGAACTTCGTCTTCTGTGAGATCGGGATAGAGTGGAATCGACAGCGCCGTACGATCCGCTTCGTCGCTATTAGGGAAACCAGACTGATCCAGATACCGGTGGAGCGGACGGAAGACTGGCTTGCGGCAGTGAATCCCCTGTTGCTCCAACCGGCTAATCAGACTCATCAGGCCCTCAGGATCGGTCCGTACCAATGGCACCCTGATCACAAATCGATAATATCCATGCGTCCTGCCTGGAGGCACGCTTGGACAGACGGCTGATTTAGAGGATAGGACATCGCGGTAGGCTGCCGCGAGGAAACGGCGCCGTTCATGAAAGGCCGAGAACCGTCCCAACTGGGAAAGCCCAAGCGCTGCTTGCAGGTCTGTCAGCTTGAGATTGAAGGAGGACGGATCTAATGTCGGTGCGCCATCATATTCGCGCAGTGATTTGACGCGTTCGAGTAACGCCCCCTCGTTCGACAGCACCATCCCGCCTTCTCCTGCGCACAACAGCTTCGTGGCGTAGAAGGAACAGACCGTGAGCCGCCCGACTGTGCCGACAGGCCGACCCTGTTCCATCGCCCCCAGCGTCTGCGCGCAATCCTCGATGATCGGGACGTTCAACTGTTCTAATGCCGTCAGGTCAGCTGGCAACCCGAACATGTGCGGCACGATGATCGCACGCGTTCTCTTCGTGATGGCGCGACGAGCCAAAGCCGGATCGATGTTGAAGGTCTGGAGGTCGATGTCAACGAGTTGGGCCTGGGCGCCGACCCTCTGCGTTGCAAGCCATGGCGCCGGACAGACATAACTCGGCATAATGACTTCATCGCCTGCTCTAATCTTCAGCGCCCGCAGCGCCAGTTCGAGCGCCGCAGTCCCTGAGCTGACTGCCACCCCACCCTGCAAGCCAAAGAACGTTGCCATGTCACGCTCGAATCGCTCAATCCAGGGCCCTTGGGCAATCTGGCCTGAACGAAGCACCTCGACCGTCGCTTGCAAGTCCTCCTGCTCGATCGCAGGCCGTGAGTGGGGAATCATTGTTGCCACCGTCGTCATACGCCGATATTAATAAACAATCGCAGCGGGACAAAGCCTTCTGCGTTTTTCACCCGACCTTGAATGCCGCGGAAATGCGCCCCGGCCCGAATCACATCCACGATACTGAGACCTTCGATGTTGGTCTTCTTCACCTGCGAAGCGTGGGCCTCGATCGATTTGATCTTTTCTTCGACCACATGGTCAATATCGACAAAGACAGTCGGTGAGAAGTTCTGCGTTGTCGGTCCTTCGTAGAACAGCACATTCTTGGTATAGCGGGTCGCGGTGATCGTACTCATCGCCAGATGCCGATGGTCCTGATGGGTATCATCGTGATAGTGCGAGAAAATAAAATGCGGCTGCACCTCCTTCACCACATCTTCAATCTGCTGAATCAATTCGCGTCCCATCGGAACCGCCGTGTCTTCATACCCGCCCCAGAAAATCTTTTCGACCCGTAATTGTTTCGCCGATTCTTCCTGCTCCCGCTTACGAACGCTGCTCGAGCCACCTTTATCGCCAGCCGTCATCACCATTAAAAAAATGCGATGTCCCTTTTGCGCATACTTGAGCAACGTTCCGCCGCACCCGGCCTCGATATCGTCCGGATGCGCGCCGATTGCCAGGATCCGCATCGGCACTCTACGCTCGTTCGCCATCTCGTCCTCCCCGTTTGCTGCTACGCGGCTGTGACCACATTCTGTCCCGACCGTGCCTCGCGCAATCGCATCAGCGCATCCGGGCCGCAACAGAACAACAAATCAATTGCCGACATCGCCGGCATGAATGGTTCATAAACTTGTCGATACATCGGGTGCTGGAACTGTTGAATTTCCAGCCTCAACCCGGACGATTCAAACCGTGTGGTGTCCAGGTACTGCTCCCCGCCCGGACCGGAGAAATATCCCGATGCCCCAACGGCGTGACAGAGATCGATCAAACGGTCGGTGGGCTCTTCGCGCGCCTCCCACTCCGAGGCGCAACGAACGGACGTCGTAATACCGAAGGCCCCGAGCAGCCAGCGAATCACCGCCATATTCAGGTCGTGCAACCCCTCCCAAGGCGCCTCATAGAGGTTGCGCAATTCGGGCAGATAGCGGTCTCGGAATGGCGCCCGAGCATAATGCATCTCGATCGCGCGCAAGTGCTGACTCCGCCAGGTCACGGCCTGATTGATCCGGACATCTTTCACCAGTTGGCCAAAACGATGGAGGACCGGCACGGTGATCCATTGGCACCCATCGGCAGTTCTGATCCGATTGCGATTCTGCCACTCATTCTTTTTAAACTGCACCGAATCCAAGGCAATGAACAGATCCGCCTGATCGATCTTGTCCAGATAACCGAGCCATGGCAGAAACTGCGGTTGATGAATCGTGACACGCATAACTGCGCCTTCAGCCTTCAGCCTTCAGTTCATGAATCGGCCCCACGAAGATCGGATTACTCAAGAGTTCACCGCTGCCGGTAATCTCTACTCGATAGGTCGTCTGCTTGTCCGTCGGAACAGTTGTGTCTGCCCAGTCGAAGCGGAACGGCGTCTCACCAGCCGACTGCGCGACTACTTGGCCGGAACGAATCACCCGCACCTTCGCAAGATGGCGCCCGCGGTCGGCCGCCGTGACGGATAGTCGGACCATGAGATCGCGCGCCTCACCCGGATCAAGTCTGTCACCGACCGACGCCGATTTGGTTCCACCCTGACATACCACTCGAAACTCATCTAGTCGAAGCTGGACGTGATGATCGCCATCTCCCGCCGCATAGGAGTGACCGGATTGAAGCGCCTCCAGCACACCGGCAACGGTTCGCTCTTTCACCCAGAGCGCCGTGACGAGACGATGCAGATCCTTACCGGGATCGTTCAATCCATGAAACGCCACCTCTCCGATGAGGACTGGGATCTGCCGCTGCTCACTCGTAGACAATTGCAGCAACCGATCCCACAATTCACCCGGCTTGATGCTGGTTCGTCCATCCTGATACAACCCGCCGAATCCGGTATATCCTGTCGTCTGCAGCAACGCCTCAGGGTGGGGTTCCGTCTTGACGGTCACAGTTCCCAGTGGCCAGGCAGCATGTTCATGAAAGTCCCGCGCCTCCGGCATCGACCAAAAGACAAGTCCACCCTTGGCCCTCACATCATCGATGAGGGCCTGATACGGACGATACCCCAGCCGATCGTCATATGAACTAAATGCAGGCTGACTTAGAGGCCAGGCATTGACCACCAGCGCCACCGCAAGTGCGATCAGAATACAAGCAATAGTCCGACGTAAGGATCGCCGATCCGTACTACGCCTGAGTGGCCTCCACAGCCAGACGGCTGGAACAACCAACAACATCGGCGCGCCATTCACCACCCCTCGCCAATCGAACGTGTAGGAGGCTGCGTTCCCACTCGCGGGAAGGGACCGATAGTCCTCCGGCTTGGTCAGGCCGAGCACGAGCAAATTGCGTTGAGCATTGTGCATTGTCAACGAGCGTTCCACTATCGAACCGGTCCAATAGTAATGGGGCGCCACCTCGACACCCGGCAGGATGATCAGCTTCGGGTGACGGCTCTGTGCTGCTGCGATTTCGTCCAAGTACCGTTCGATCCCATACTCCAGCACGGATGGAAATCGGATTTGCCGTTTCAAAAGACCAGGCAATGGCCAGAGTCCATATTCATAGCGGAGAGAAAAGTTGTCGGTCAGAATCATCGCATCCAGGCCGAGTTGTTCCGCCCGTTCGGCCAGCGCTTCGACGGTCAATTCACCGGTGCTGGCAGTACTATGGACATGCACCGTGGCCAACAATTGCTGTCGCTCATCCGATGCCTGCGCGCGCGGAGCAAAACACGGCAGGCATGACACCATAATCAGCAACGACAGAATCAGTCGAGACGTACATGGCTTCTGTCCGTCTCTCTTACCGATGAACACTGAGCGCCTCGGCAAAGATTGATTCGATTGCATGAACCATTGAGACCGACCCATATCGGCTGTCCACGCTGCGGCTCGCTGCCACTCCTAACTGCGTAGCCCACTCGGGTCGATCAAGGAACCGACGCAGCGCCTCAGCCAACGCACTGGCATCACCAGGCGACACCAACAAACCGGTTTGCTCATGATTGATGACGGCCGGAATACCGCCGACGCGAGAGGCAATCACCGGCAACCCAGCTGCCATGGCTTCAATCAGCGCACGTCCCATTCCTTCATTAAGCGAAGGCAGGACGAATAGATCCATCCCGGCGAGACAGACCTCGATGTCGTCCCTGTGACCCAAGAGATGCACGGCATCGCGGAGACCGGACGATTCCGCTTGCCGCAAGAGCGCGTCATGCCGATCCCCACTCCCGATGATCACGAGATGGAGGGAGGGAAAGTCCGGTTTCAGCTTCGCGGCGGCCTCAATCAAATATTCATGGCCTTTTATATCGGTGAGCCACCCGACTGATCCGACGACCAGGGCCTCCGGGGGACAGCCAAACCAATCCGGCTGTTGTTTCCCCTGGACCCTCGCCCGGACGAACCGTTCCCGATCGATTCCGCTCGGTACCACAGCGAACCGGTCGGCCGTGCCGACCTTCCGATCAAGGTGATCCTGCCGTTCCGCTTCCGTCAGGGCAATCATTCGATCCGTGAGCGCACTCAGCACCCGTTCGATCTGAAGAAACAGCCACGATCGGAATGGACCGAAATGGCCATAGAACACATGGCCGTGCGGCGTATGGACAATGACCGGCACCCGCGCGAGCCTGGCTGCCACTCGCCCTAACACACCGGCCTTGGATGTATGGGTATGGACCAGTACCGGCCTCTCTTGCCGGAACAGACGAATCAATTGCCACAGGGCCTGCACATCCTTGATGGGATCGACCTCTCTCGTCAGCGATGGAAGCAACATCCAACGAACTGCGGCCTTCTCGAGTCTTCGACAGTTCTCCTCGGTCGCTACCTGGCCGCCTTGCGCATCCCAACCGCCTGGATGCCCCGCCACCACCAGCGGCTCGAACAACGCTCGGTCATGTCCAAGAGCCATCAGCATTGTGTTCTGCGCCGACCCGCCATAGTCGAGTCGAGTAATCACATGGATCACCTTCCGCGCCCTAGGAGCTTGTTCAGCCTTCGACAGGCTCACGAACAGACGATTCAAATCGGCTGTATGTGCTCCCCAGTTGTAGCGCCGTTCCACAACCTCAAGACCTTTCTTAGAAAACCGCTCTCGCTCACCTGGCCGATCACGAAACCGCTTCAGCAGCGACTGTAATGTCTTCGCGAGAGACCGTCTGTCCGTCCCTTCCGTGACAAGCAGGGGATCGACCGTGCTCAACACTTCTGGAATCGCGCCGACCGGCGTCCCCATCACCGGTGTGCCGCAGGCCATCGCCTCGACCGTCACCAAACCGAATCCTTCGAGTTGCAGCGTCGGCATCACGACCAAATCAGAAGCCTGGTAGTACTTCGCCAATTGCTCCTCCGGCACGAATCCGAGTAACTGCACTGAGTCTCGTAATCCCTTGCTGCGAATCAGTTCCTCCAGGCGCAAGCGCAGTTGACCCTCCCCTCCGATTAGAAGCAGGAGATTCCGATGCTCCTCCCCGAGCATCGCCATGGCATCGAGAAGATGTTCCAACCCCATCCGAGGTACCAGGTTGCGAACCGTAAATAAAATCGTGCGGCCCTCGGGTAATTTGAGTTCCCGCCTGATCTCCTTCCGATCGTGCGGCGGATAGAACGTGGCTGGATCGGCTGCGCCGGGAACCACCGTGATGGACTTCGGCGCAATGCCGTGCGAGGCCATGACTTGCCGCTTCATGAATTCGCTCAAGACGATCACATGATGACAGCGGCGGATCACCATTCGTTCAATCCAACGCCGGGCGCGCACGCTCAGCCGCCGCCTGACCCGTTCCAATACCGTCACCCCACGTTCCGCCCTGGTGAGATACTCCTCATGCGCCAACGAGTGACAGACATAGATCCAGTGGCTGACCAGCCCATAGCGGAACAAGATTGGACCGAGACCGGCCAGCGATTGATGAATCATCGCGATCTCGACAGGAGCGGTCTGCTGCGTGAGATCAAATGCCCGAAGGGAGTTCCGCACCGAAGACCAGACAAATGCAGGCTCACTGGTTCGCGTCACAGCATACCGCTGTTCGGTCACGCTTTTTATCGATAGGTTTGTCTCTGCAGACTCGAAGGGAGTTCGCGCGATCACGCGCACATGATGACCCAACTTGGCGAGCCCCAATGCTTGCTGCCGGAGGACTCGCTCAGCGCCGCCGATGACCTGTTCGATCGTGACTTCTGCCAACAGGACAACGTTCATGCCGCGCCTACCCCGATCGGAGGGCAGGAGACAGACTGCGTCACCTGCCGATGCCACAATTCCAATACCATGAGCGCATAGAGTTGATCCGTGAAATTCCGACGGCCACTGTCATGTTCTGCGAGTAGCCACTGCACATAGGCAGGATTGACATATCCTCGCCGGCGGATTGCCTCATCAGAGAGCAAATCACGGCTCATCTCACGCAAATCCTCTCTCAGCCATCGTGCCAGCGGCAGCATGAATCCTCGCTTAGGAGCAGCAGTAGCCCTTTTCGGTAAGATATCTTGCAGCGCTGACCTCATGAATCCCTTTAATTGTCCCCTTCGGAGTCTTGTGGCAGTCGATAATGATCCGGCGAAGGCTAATAGATGGTGGTCGCAGAAGGGGACACGAAGTTCGAGTGAATGAACCATGCTCATCCGATCACCCATCCGCAACAGATCGTCCGGCAGATAGGTCTGTAGATCGACGCCCATTGCGCGATCGGCTGGTTCCTGTGAAGGCCATTGGCCGAAGAGAGTCCGGACATTGCGAAGCGCCGAGCTATCGACTACAGCGGAACGGAGTCCCTCGGCAAATAACGGCCCGTCCCATCCGGCCGGCAGAAATGTCGTCCAGCGGAGATATTGCTCATCTAACGGGCGATAGCCATCCAGTAAAAATCGTTTGATACGGCCCCGGACATTGCGACCTCCTGAACCGTCCGGCAGACAAGCAGCGGCACCAGAGGCAATCCATGAGCGCATCGCCACAGGAAGCGCCGCATAGCGAGCAGCGGTGCGCATTCCAAGATAGCGAGGATAGCCGCCGAATAGTTCGTCGCCGCCAATACCGGACAGCGCAACCGTTACGGACTGTCTGGCCACTTCGGACACCAGATACGTGGGAATAGCCGAGGAGTCGGCGAATGGTTCACCCATGCCGGCCACCACGCGAGGAAGTAGCGAGACTGCATCGGGGCGCAGCATGGCTTCCGTGTGGTCGGTCCCGAAGTGTGTCGCGAGGAACCGGGCAGCCTCGATCTCATTGTAGGATTGGTCTTCGGACGCGTCGTAGCCGATGGAAAATGTTTTAATCGATCCAGGAATCGCCTCGCGCATGCAGGCCAAGATCGACGCGGAGTCTAACCCACCGGACAAAAACAAACCGATCGGCACGTCGCTGACCAGATGCGCCTGCACGGAATCACGTAGCGTGTTCAGAAAGCGCGTTTGTTGGTCTCCTTGCGAAGGCTCACCCTGATACTGGGCCTCTTCTTCCGGACGATAATAGCGCCAGAATTCCAACCGTCCTCGCGCAACCTTAAGGGCCTCCCCCGGTCGAAGCTGATAGACGCCCTCGACAATCGTCTCGGGGCTCGGCACATAGAGCAGCGACAGAAAATCTGCGATCGCTTGTGGACAGATCGTCCAATCAGGCAAGC
>JACQEY010000131.1 GCA_016200355.1 Nitrospirota bacterium | reverse complement strand
CCATGTGGGTGAAGAAAAAGGCTGCCAGGCTTCTCAAGCTCAACACGCGATCCTTTCGCTATCGACTAGAGAAGTATGCCATCAAAGGAGGCCGTGATTAATCCGCAGCCGAGTCCCTCTGAGATCACCGTTTTCGCTCCCGCCAAAATCAACCTGATTCTGCGTATCCTCGACCGCCGCCAAGACGGGTTCCATAATCTTTGGTCGATCATGCAGACGGTTGCTCTCGAAGATGAGGTGCAGGTTAGGCTGCGTACTGACCGACAGGGTATTCAGCTGAGATGTGATGCAACGCAGCTGGCGGCAGACCAAAGCAACCTTGTCTATCGCGCAGCCGCTGAGGTATTGGCGCGAGCCCAGCAATCGATCGGGCTCGACATTGATCTGTATAAGCGCATTCCGATGGGAGCCGGTCTCGGTGGTGGGAGCAGCGATGCCGCAGCCACCATCATAGGGTTGAATCGTTTGTTACAACTGGAGTGGTCTCCAACGCAGATGGCTGCCGTTGGGCAATCGCTGGGTAGTGATGTGCCATTTTTTCTCTTTGCCCCCTCAGCGTTTGTGGCGGGTCGGGGGGAAACAGTTCGGCCGGTCGTTGTTGAAGGGGCGCGCTGGGTCGTGCTCGTCAACCCGGGGTTTGGGGTCAATACCAAATGGGCCTATCAAGAATTGGCTGCGACCAGGACTGCTGTCACACCGCTGTCGCTGGTTCAGCGAGAACTTGACCGGCAATCGCGGGTGAGCTGGGTCCAATTGGCTGCAGCGGCAGAGAATGATTTCGAAGCACCGGTCTTTGCCGCGCATGGGAAGCTTCGGGAGATTAAAAAAGGCTTGCAGGCTCACGGGGCCGAGGTTGCGCTGCTGTCCGGAAGCGGGGCGACGGTGTTTGGGGTGTTCGCAGAAGAGGCGCGCGCACGCCAGGCCCAGGCCCAGTTCGTGAGTGAGCATTTGATGAATGTTTTTGTCGCGCCTACCTGTTCAGGCCCACTTGGCTGGAGGTATGAACGACTACGGTAGGCCATGGCTTGGTTGACAACTCCCCGTCTATTCCGTTAGAGTCTGACCCCTTAGTTGGCTTCCTCAACAGCGCGCAGCGAATAGAGGTAGGCGGGTTATGAGTACGCCCACCGACGCCCGCCGTCGAGACGAACCCTATACGAAATCAGGACGTGACGCAGTCGCATCCAGAAACCCTCTGAGGAATCGATGAGCGGAGAGTTACAGATATTCTCTGGCAACGCGAATCCGGCCCTGGCCCATGAGATCTGTGCCTACTTGGGGACCAAGCTCGGCGAGGCGACGGTCGGGTCATTCAGTGATGGTGAGATTCGCGTCAAGATCGAGGAAAACGTTCGTGGCGGCGACGTATTCGTCGTGCAGTCGAGCTGCCAGCCGGTCAACGACTCTCTCATGGAGCTGTTGATTATTATCGATGCGCTCAAACGATCCTCCGCCAATCGCATCACCGCGGTCATCCCGTATTTTGGCTATGCCCGCCAGGATCGCAAAGATCAGCCACGTGTGCCGATCTCAGCGAAACTCGTGGCCGATCTCATCAGCACTGCCGGTACCGATCGGGTGCTGACGATGGACCTCCATGCGGGGCAAATCCAGGGGTTTTTCAATCTGCCGGTAGACCATCTCTACGCACTGCCCGTTTTGTTGGATTACATTACCAAGAAGAAGGTAAGCGATCTGGTGGTCGTCTCGCCGGATGCCGGCGGAGTCGAGCGGGCTCGCGCCTTTGCGAAGCGGCTGGAAGCAAGTTTGGCGATTATCGATAAGCGCCGTGAAGGACCCAACCAGACGCAGATCATGAACATCATCGGCGACGTCGCCGGCAAAAGCGCGCTGTTACTGGACGACATGATTGACACGGCCGGCACCATCGTGAAGGGGGCGCAGGCCTGTATGGATCGCGGGGCTCGGGAGGTGTGGACCGCCTGTACCCATGCGGTGCTCACTGGGCCTGCATTGGACCGGATCCAGCAATCCTGTCTGAAGCAAGTGATCGTGACCAATTCGATTCCATTACGGGGTAAAGAGCTGATCTGCCCGAAGTTACATCAATTATCGATCGCGCCACTGTTAGGCGAGGCGATCAGGCGAATCCATGAAGATGAATCGGTGAGTTCATTGTTTGCCTAACTTAAGACCGAGACGTCTAGCGACCAGCAAGAAGGGGACGGAGGCTTAGCATGAAGTTCGATCTAGCAGTCACAGTAAGAGAGAAAACGGGAAAGGGTGCTGCGCGCCAACTTCGGCGGGAGGGCAAGGTCCCGGGTGTTTTATATGGGCAGGGTGAGTGCCTGCTTTTAACGATTGAACCAGATAGCTTGGTCAAGATTTTGAAGGCACAAGCGGGAGGAGCTGCGCTCGTGTCGCTCACGCTCACCGGTGCGAAGTCAAAACCGAACCGCACTGCATTGTTGCGCGATTTTCAGGTGGATCCTGTCGAAGGGCATATACTGCATGCGGATCTGTTTGAAATTTCGATGGACAAGCCGATCCGCGTGAAGGTGCCTCTGCATTTGACCGGCGGGATACCTGCCGGTGTTAAAGAAGGCGGCATCCTCCACCATAATATGCGCGAGTTGCACATTGAGTGTCTGCCGGCTGCGTTGCCGGACTTTATCGAAGTCGATGCCTCGGGGCTCGCGATTGCGCAAGGTCTCCATTTGAAAGACCTGGCCGCGCGCGAAGGGGTCCGCTATCTGGACGACCCTGAGCAGATGGTCGTGAGTGTGGCGGCGCCAATGACGGAAGCCAAGCTTGAATCGCTCCTTGCAAGCGGTGCAGCTGCACCGGAGGGTGCGAAAGAGCCTGAAGTGGTTGCGAAGGGTAAAGTGGCAGGTGAAGGCGCTGAAGGTGGTGAGCCGGCGAAAGCCGGTGCAGCGGCTGCCGCTCCTGATGCGAAGGGTGGCGACAAGAAAGGCGCTGCCGCGCCAAAAGCTGAAAAGAAAGAAGCCGAAAAGAAGAAGTAACGGTGCGCCTCATCGTAGGGCTGGGCAATCCTGGCGCTGCCTATGCCCAAACCCGCCACAACGTCGGCATGTGGGTCATCGAGCGGGCCGCGGCTCGGTGGTCCATCCGTCTCGCCAAGCGCGGCATGGCTCATCGTGGATCCGGACGGCTTGGGTCGGAACTCCTCGAACTTGTCGGCACCCTCGACTGGATGAACATCACCGGTCCTCCGCTCAAAGGCCTCCTGCGTGAGTTTTCGCTGACCACCGACGACCTGATTCTCGTCCATGACGATCTTGATCTCGATCTGGGGCGACTCCGGATCAAACAGGCCGGTGGGCATGGGGGGCATAACGGGATCAAGTCGATCATCGACGCGATCGGGACGGCCCAGTTTGTGCGGGTCAAGATCGGAATCGGCCGACCGGCACCGCGTCAGGATTCGGCGGACTATGTGCTGGAGGCGTTCACGCGAGAAGAGATCGAGGTATTGAATCCCTGTCTTGATCGCGCCGTCGATGCGCTGGAATGTGTGATTCATCGCGGAGTAGCAGTGGCGATGAACGAGTTTAATGTGCGGGAGCGCGAGACACCGGAAGAGGAATAAGTTGCTGAGTGCTGAGACGGAAGCGCCTCCGAGCCTATTCTTAGCACTTTGGACTCAGCACTGAGGTAATCAATGGGTTTATGTTGCGGCATGATCGGACTCCCGAACGTGGGGAAGACTACCGTCTTCAACGCACTCACGGGTAGCGGCGCCTTGGCCGCCAACTACCCCTTCGCGACGGTCGATCCCAATACCGGCATCGCCCTGGTGCCGGATCCTCGACTCGGCGTCCTCACCGATCTCTTTAAGTCGAAGAAGACGACCTATAGCACGCTGGAAGTCCGCGACATTGCTGGCCTGGTCGAAGGGGCGAGCAAGGGCGAAGGCCTCGGCAATCAGTTTCTTGGGCACATCCGAGAAGTCGATGCGTTGCTCCATGTCGTCCGCTGTTTTCAAGGAACGGATGTCGTGCACGTCAGCGGAGCGGTGAACCCTCTTCGTGACATTGGCATCATTGAAACCGAGTTGCTGTTGGCTGACCTCGACACGCTCGATCGGCGGAAGCAAAAGACGGAAAAGAAGGTTCGTGCAGGTGATAAGAAGGCCGCGTTTGAGGTGGCGTTTATCGACAAGCTGATCGAATTGCTCGACAAGGGCGAATGGCTGGGCAACCTGACCTATACTCCCGAAGAGCGCGTGGTGCTCGATGAATGTCAGTTGCTGGCAGCGAAACCGGTGCTCTTCGTGGCCAATGTATCGGAGCAGACCGGCGCCGATGACGCGATGGTGAAGGCGGTTCGCGAGTTCGCCGAAAAACGCGGCGCGCGCGTCGTCACAATCTGCGGCCAGCTCGAAGCCGAACTCTCCACGTTGCCTGAGTCCGAACGAATCGACTTCTTGAAAGAGATGGGGCTCACGGAATCGGGCCTTGTACGGTTGACCCGTGAAGCCTACACATTGTTGAACATCGTCACCTTCTTCACTGCCGGAGAAATCGAATCTCGGGCCTGGCCGATTCCAAAAAACATGAAGGCGCCGCAAGCGGCGGGCAAGATTCACTCCGACATGGAGCGTGGCTTCATCCGTGCCGAGGTCTATCACTACGACGATCTGCTGGCGTGCGGGTCGGAGGCGAAAGTGAAGGAGAAGGGGCTGTTTCGGCTCGAAGGCAAAGACTACGTGATCAAGGAAGCGGATATTGTCTACTTCCGCTTCAACGTCTAATCTGCTGTTGAAAAAAGATGGGGATGGCTGGGACAATCCTTTGCTCGCCCACCCCTCACTTCAGAAAGTGATCGGTGGACGCGCGCAGTTGGGATTATCCCAGCCACCCCCGTAACAATGACTGCGGCCTCGTTGGATGGCCTTTTTGAGCCGCCTGCCGAGCTTCTTTCCTTGCCTGGATTTATTATGTGGGGGAGAGAAGGGGTAATGTCGTTATCTTCGAGGCATGTTTTGGGCTCAGGGCGGACTTCGCTGATTGTCTTCTCAAGCCGAGAGACGTAGTGCGGTTGTATTAGCGTGCTACACAAGGCAGGCATCCCCCTTTCATTTGACAGTTTCTTCAGGCCTGTGTTACCTTCGCCCCTTCGCGCTGGCTGAATCCAGCGTGCCTACACCTCGCTCCCAACCTTGTTGGGGGCCTTTGTCCAGGAGGATTGCTGCATGGAGCTCTACGAGTCTCTGTTCATTATTCGTTCGTCTGTCTCCGACCAGGAGACTACTGCCTTGATCGAGAAGATGAAGGCGGTGGCAGAGAAGACCGGCGCGAAATTCATCAAATCAGAAAACTGGGGTAAGAAGAAACTCGCCTACGAGGTGAAGCGGGAGAAGAAGGGGACGTACGTCTACTTCTACTTCAGAGCGCCCAACATCACGGTCGGCGAATTAGAGCGGTCGTATCGGCTGGAAGATACGATCATCAAGTTTTTGACCGTCCACCTCAAAAAAGAACTGGTGCCGCCACGGCCGATCGAGACGTCATCAGAGGAGTTTGCCGGTGGCCGGGTTTAACAAAGTTATTCTCCTCGGGAACCTCACGCGGAATCCTGAGCTGCGATACACGCCGAATGGAACGCCGGTGGCCAGTTTGGGCCTCGCAGTCAGCCGGCGGTACAAGCAGGGCGATGAATTGAAAGAAGAGGTCTGCTTTGTCGACATCGTCGTCTTCGGCAAGCAGGCGGAACATTGCGGGCAGTATCTCAGCAAGGGGAACGGAATCATCGTCGATGGGCGGTTGCAGCAGCGCCGATGGGAAACGGAAGACGGCCAGAAGCGCAGCAAGCACGAAGTGGTGGCCCAAACGGTGACGTTCATGCCGAAACGCCAGGATGGCGGTGGTGGTGGCGGGGCTGAGGCGCCTGTGCACGATGATGCAGGGTATGAACCCGACGAGCACGTCTAAATAGAGAGGGAGAGGGTTTATGGAGCGTGAACAACAACAAGGCGGAGACCGAGACGGCGGCGGTGGCGGACGGTTTTTTCAACGCAGACGGCCTTGCAGGTTTTGTATCGACAAAGGGTCGATCGATTTCAAAGACGTCGGGCTGCTGAGAAACTTTTTAACTGAGCGGGGTCGAATTGTCCCACGGCGCATTTCCGGCAATTGCATGAGGCACCAGCGTGAATTGACGGCCGCCGTCAAGCGGGCTCGGCACATCGCACTCATCAGCTTTGCGGAAGAGCGATAACCAGTCACGTTGGGGATGGGAATGCAGGTAGGTGCCACGATGGAATTGCTCAGACCGCTGCTGGCTGACATCACTGTCGATGGGCTCTCGTTGGTCGGCGAGGCCACGGCTGAAGAACTCGGTCTCACTGACGATGATGCTGTGCTCCCGGGTCCGCTGGCGGTGAGTCTGGACCTGACCAACATCGAAGGGCTGGTCGCCGTGACCGGTGTGCTGGAAGGCACGATTATCCGCGAATGTGTGCGGTGTTTGAAGGAGTATGAAGATCCACTGGCTTTTTCTGTGCGGGCGGCCTTTATCCCGGAGCCCAAGTCGGCGCCGCGTCATCCGAAGCGAGTCGATCATCGAAAGGCGCGTGCGGATGTCGTGGGGGCCGAACCAGAAGAGGAGCCCGACGATCAATATCATTATCAAGGAAATCAATTGGAACTGGCTCCAATGTTGCGTGAACATGTGATCCTGTCCGCGCCAATGCAGCCGCTCTGCAGCGACGATTGCTTGGGGCTCTGCGCGCAATGTGGGAAAAATTTGAATGAGGGACCCTGTCAGTGTGCCGTGGAACCACCGATCCCGGCATTTCGGGTGGTCCAGAGCATGAAACACAAGACCGGCGGATCACCAGCATCGTAGCGTGACCGCCTGTGATCGAAAGTGAGAAGGAGTTGCCATGCCGAATCCGAAACATAAACATTCACGGGCACGACGCGACAAGCGGCGCACACAAAAACTGCGCATCACCCCGCCAGGCATGTCCGTCTGTCCGCAGTGCCACGAGATCAAGCTGCCGCATTACACCTGTTTGCATTGTGGAACGTATAAGGGCAAGGCGGTCATCCAGGTCGAAGAGTCCTAATCAGGCTCGTGACGGGGTCGTTGATCTGTGCTTGTTGGGCTCGGTGGTTGCACGGATCACGACAGGATGATGTTCGGTTGCCTGTTGCGTCGATCAGTTCACTGCTCTAAAATCCTGCCGCATGTAGCGTGGTGACGGCTGCTCTTCTTTCGTGACCGCGTGACACGTCATCGTTCGGTGAATACTCAGCCTCTATGAAGATTGCGCTTGATGTCATGGGCGGTGACCATGGACCGGCCCCAGCCATTGAGGGGGCTCTCCAGGCTGCCCAGGAATGTGATGTCGAAGTGCTGCTGGTCGGTGACGAGGCTACTCTCACGGCCGAATGTCGCCGTCTCGGCTGCACGGACCCCCGCCTGTCGATTCGACACGCTTCGCAGGTCGTCGAGATGCACGAGTCGCCGGCTGCCGTTGCCCGGAAGAAGCGGGATTCTTCTATCTGGATTGCCACTGAACTAGTCAAGAGCGGCGAGGCGAGCGCGGTAGTCAGTCCTGGGAACACCGGCGCCAGCATGGTGGCGTCATTCTTTTTGCTTGGGCTGACGAAGGGTGTCGAGCGCCCGGCAATCGCAACAAGCCTGCCCACGCTGACCGGGACGGCGATCATGTTGGATGTGGGGGCGAATGTGGACTGTACGGCTCAGCATCTGGCTCAATTCGCCATCATGGGGAATGAGTATGGCAAATATCTCTTTGGGAAGCCCAACCCACGTGTCGGGCTGCTGAGTATCGGGGAGGAAGACAGCAAAGGGAATGAGGTCACGAAGGAGGCGTTCAAGCTCCTCAAAGCCAGTCCGCTCAACTTCATTGGCAATATCGAGGGTCGTGATGTGTATAGCGGGAGCGCCGATGTCGTGGTGTGCGATGGCTTCATCGGGAATGTCGCGCTGAAGATTTCCGAGGGAGTCGCAGATACGATCAAGAAGTTGCTGGTGAAGGAAATTTCCGGATCTTTCTTCGGCCGTTTGGCCTACCCGCTCATTGCCAAGCCGCTGCTGAACTTAAAGAAGCGAATCGATTATGCGGAATTCGGCGGGGCGCCGCTTCTGGGTGTCAACGGCGTGACGATGATTTGCCATGGCCGTTCGTCTGCCAAGGCGATCAAGAATGCCATTCGCCGGGCGAAGGGGTTGGCAGAGAGTCGTGTCGATGAACTGATTCGACGCGATATTGAAGAAAGTGTCTCGCAGTCCAAGCCCATTGAGGATTCGCCGGCATGAAGACCCGTATTGCAGGGACTGGATCGTACGTGCCGGCCAAGGTGCTGACCAATGCCGACCTCGAACGGATGGTGGCGACCTCGGACGAATGGATTGTCGAACGGACCGGTATCCGCGAACGGCATGTGGCCGGTCCCGGTGAAGCCTGCTCCGATCTTGCGGTGAAGGCGGCAGAACGGGCCCTGGAGGCTGCGGGGGTGAGCGCGGCCGATCTTGATCTGATTCTGCTGGCTACCTGCACCGGGGATTATCCGATTCCTGCCACCGCCTGTCTAATTCAACATCAGCTGGGGGCGACGCGTGCGGCGGCTTGTGATGTGTCGGCTGCCTGTTGCGGGTTCGTTTATGCGTTATCGGTGGCGGATGCCTATGTGAAAACCGGCATGCGCCATGTATTGATTGTCGGGTCGGAAGTGATGTCGGCGATTACCGACTGGACCGATCGCAACACCTGTATTTTGTTCGGCGATGGGGCTGGAGCGGCGGTGATCAGTGCCAGTGAGAATGACCGAGGCATTTTGTCTACGCATCTTCGTTCCGATGGCGCCCTCTGCGATTTGATTGCGGTGCCAGGGGGAGGATCGCGTCTGCCGCCCTCTGAAAAGGTTCTGGCGGAACGGATGCAGTACATCAAGATGAAGGGGAACGAGACCTTTAAGGTGGCGGTTCGAAATTTGGAAGAGATCGCGCGGGAGGCCTTGACTGCGAATCATCTCCGTGTTGAGGATCTCGACCTCTATGTGCCGCACCAAGCGAATGTGCGTATTCTCAAGGCAGTGGCCGCGCGTCTCGGGCTTCCGTTGGAGAAAATGATGCTGAATCTCGATCGGTATGGGAATACGTCAGCAGCTTCGATTCCAATTGCCTTGGATGAAGCCGTGCAATCGGGCCGGGTTCGAAGGGGCGATCTTATTCTTTTGGTCGTTTTTGGAGCGGGACTGACTTGGGGCGCGGCCGTAATTGAATGGTAACTGTTCGTT
>JACQEY010000130.1 GCA_016200355.1 Nitrospirota bacterium | reverse complement strand
CAGATCGAGACGAAGCTTCAGGATCTCTCCCCTGAGAAGATATCGCAGGTCCTTCACCTCGGGAATACTGACTTCCAGAGCTTGTGCGTATTGCTCGACGAGATCCGTCTCTTGCGGACTGGCATCCCGGTCTATGAGTGACATCACAATCAACCCCTGCACCAGTTGACGCCTGAGCTGCGGATCGGGAAACGCCTGAGCCAGGTCCGCCGGCACAATAGGAGCAAGCTCTTCCGGTGAATAGGTGGTAGCGAAGATCCGCTGGAGTGCTTCCATCATATGCAACTCCGAGGCGCTCAGCTCCCCGTCCGCCAGGGCGACGGTTTTCATCGCCCGTAACCCCCAGAAGGCTTGTTCTGGACTCGGTATTTTCAGTTCCATCGTACTCTCCTCAATGACGTACTAATTCAAGCTGACAATCGGGCTGGAACCGTTTGACTTTCAAATACTGTGACTCCATCTCTCACTTCAATAGGTTGCGACTGTCTTGCTCTGTTTTCTGAGATTGGCAATGATCATTCCACAGAAACTGTCTGTCGCACAAAAATACCCGAGCGTGGAAAAACAGTGATGATCTCGCTCAACCGAACCGAATGAGTGACGAAAAACGAGATGGTTGTGACGAGCAGAAGCTGCCGATATCCCGGCAGATGCCGAATGATCGGCGGGGTTAACGTGGTCGTGTAATGTTGAGCTTCTGCATCTTGGATTGGAGGGTCGTGCGTTTCATCCCGAGCCTGGCAGCAGCACCGACGGGACCACCAATGATCCAGTCCGACTCGCGAAGCGCCTTGAGAATATGTTCGCGTTCGGCTTGTTCAAGCGTCGTAGTCCCGGAGTTCGTGATGTGACCCTGCGTCCGCTTTAATTCGGCGAGCGACACAAATAGATCCGATCCTTGGGTAAGAATCACCGCTCGCTCGATGAAATTCTCCAGCTCCCGCACGTTACCAGGCCAGTGATAGGCTTGGAGCGCTTTGATGGCCTCTGCCGGGATTGTCTCGATGCGTTTCTTCATCCGTTGGGCAAATTTCTGAGCAAAGTGCCGGACCAGCAAGGGAATATCTTCCGGGCGCTCACGCAGGGGAGGCACCGTGATTGGAAAGACCTTGAGCCGGTAATAGAGGTCGCTGCGAAACCTCTGCTCCTCCACCATTTGATCAAGATCGCGATTGGTTGCGGCGAGTATGCGAACATTGACGCGTATAGTCCTGGTGCTTCCCAATCGCTCAAACTCCTGTTCTTGAAGCACGCGGAGCAGCTTTACTTGAAGCTCCAGGGGAATTTCTCCCACCTCGTCGAGGAACAGGGTTCCACCGTCAGCTAATTCAAAACGACCGATCTTCGTCGCAATAGCACCTGTGAACGCACCCTTTTCATGGCCGAAGAGTTCACTTTCTAACAGCCCCGTCGGAATCGCGGCGCAATTAAGCTTCACGAATGTTCGCGCCCGCCTATTACTGCGATTGTGGAGCGCCCGCGCAACGAGTTCCTTCCCGCTCCCTGTTTCGCCGAGGATCAGGACCGTGGAGTCAGTTGAAGCCACTGTCTGGACCTCTTTAAGAACCAGCTTGAGAGCCCGGCTGTCGCCGACGATTTCCTCGAAGTTGTACGTCGTCTGGATTTCTTCCTCCAAGTACAGCTTTTCCTTTGCCAGCTTGTCCTTCAACGATGAGATTTCCTGATAGGCCATTGAATTCGCAGCGGCGAGCGCGACCTGCGCGCCGATCCAGCTGAACAATTTCGCATCGTCGTCGCTGAACGCCTCCGCACGTGTACTGACGACGCTCAGAGTGCCCAGTGCTTGCCCGTGCGAGATCAGAGGAACGGCGCAACCGGATTTCAGGCCTGCGGCGGCCCCCCGCTTGATGATCTCCGCGGGAAACTCGGTGAGGTTGAGATTTCTGATCAGCACTGGCTGCTGAGTCGTGAATGCCAACCCTTCCGGAGTTCCTTCCAACGGAATGGGATCTCCCGCTTCGGCAAAGTCTTGATGGTTAGGGAAGTCCAGCGCATGAGTCTGCAACTGGTGCGTAGCGGGATCATAGAGACAAAACCACGCGAGATCGTGCGGGATCACACGTCCGAGGTAGCCGGATATCGCTTTCAGAAGTTTTGGCAATTCGAGGTGCGACACGACGGCGTTGTTGATCTCCAGCACCAGGCGTAGCCGATCCCGTTCGTACTTCAGCTGCTGCTGGGCAGATTGGGCGCTCGCCGCGTGCAAGACATTGTCCACGGCAACAGCAACCTGATTCGCCACCTGCTGCATGAAGTTGATCTCTGCCTCCTGATAGGCTCTCCGCT
>JACQEY010000009.1 GCA_016200355.1 Nitrospirota bacterium | reverse complement strand
CCGCACCTATACCAACAAAGAATATCGCGCCTTGGTCAGCCGTATCCGTACCCTGCGATCGGACACGGTCCTCAGCACTGATATCATTTGTGGTTTCTGCGGGGAAAACGATAAGGACTTTGCCGAGACGTACCGGCTTGTCGAAGAAGTACGGTTTCACTCAGCGTTTATCTTCAAATACTCTGAGCGGAAAAACACCATCGCCGCGCGCAAATTTTCGGACGATGTCTCCGAGACGGTAAAGACCGAGCGGGTGACACGACTTTTCGACCTCCAACGGAACATTTCCTACGAACGCAACCGGGAATATCTTAAGACGACAGTTCCCGTCCTGGTCGAAGGGAATGCGAAGCGATCCGCAGCGCAGGGCATGGGGAAATCGGATGGCAACATCACCGTCATCTGGGACAAACGTGCGATATCCTCTCAACCGGGAGACATGGTGTCCCTTACCATTTACGATGCATCGTCCACCACGTTGTATGCGGAACGTCCACCGGCGCATTGAATCGTTGGTGCCCACCCTACTGCCCCAAGAATCATTTCTGTGTAACACGCTCCAAAAAAGAACACTTCTGAACAAGATCTGTTTGTGAGTCCCTCGTCCCTCACGCCTCTCAAGTCGTGATGGGGGATGCAGTCCGCGCAATGATCCTCCGCGGAACGGGAGTTTTCTTTTCAGGAACCCATGAAATGACAAGCGCTATATTGCGATTTAACGCTGCATTATCATACAGCTAGACTCATTACCTCCCGTGCTTATCCTTATCCCTAATTGCTCAATCCCTTCGTACCAATTCTCATCCTCTCATGATATTGCCCTAGCACATCACTGTGTCTACTTCATCCCTGCCAGAGGCATAATCTTTGCTTTTTGGATGATTCACCTAACCGTACTCGCGCACTCTCATTCTTTGGAGACGAGACATGATCCAGAACCAAGAAACCACCGTGAAAGAAAAAACCGATACCTCCATGAGCCTGGAAACCCTCATTGCGATGGGACTCTTCGGATGGATTGCACTGAGCATGGCACTGATGGGCCTGGGAATCTGGTAATCCCTCTAGGCGCATCGACATTGCATCTCACCACGGATAATCATCACACCTATACTGAATAGAAAGAGAGTCGCTATGATAACGAACTACCTCGCGCTAACGAATGTGCGGAGTCCGATCATGCAGGGCCTTGTTGGAATCGCCGCCTGTGCCCTGGTCATTAGCGGTTGCGCCGGTGGGACAAAACTCGCACACAATGCGAATGGCAGCGTTTACCTAGAAGAAGTGACTGATTGGTCATTTGAAGCCAGTCATCCCGCTGTAATCGATCAACTGACCATCACAAAGATCGTAAAAGGGTTATATCGTAACGACGACATGAGCGGATCCTCGAGAATGTCCGCTGGTGGCAGCAAGCCGATGAGAATTTTCAACGATGAGGATGCAGAATTTCTCTCTCCCCTGCTCGCACAAGGCTTATCAAAGGCGAAACCAGAACAGCTTGTTGGGTTCCGCGTATCCTCATCGGCAGGGTCAGGCTCTGAACCCACCACGGGCAGTCTTTACGTACAGAAGGGATCGATCTACTTGACCATTGGGAAGGGCGCCAAGCCGACTGGTTTTATGCCTGAGTCGGCTGTACGCACCGAACCGGCTCCGGCCTATGCAGCCGGTGGTGCACTCGATGCCATGACGATGATCATCGACTATCATGCACTGGCCATGTCGCCGATGCCCGCCGCCATGCCGATGGCAAAAGCCACGGTCATCGCCCCAATTGCACCCATGATGGCGACCTCTCTGGCCAAAACGCAGCCGGTCTCCGCCAGTGTGGGACAGGAGGCGGGACAGGATGAATTTATGGTTCAGAAACTTAATGACTTAAAAATAGCAAAAGAGGCGCTCGCCAAGAAGGACTCCGAGATCACTATGCTTCGCAAGGAGTCGGAATGGATGAAGCGAGAGCTGCGGGACCGCGACGAGGAAATGAAAGCGCTCAGGTTAACCAAAGTATCCGCCAAACCGGCACCGAAAAAGAAATCTGCGCAGGCCACACAGATTCGCTAGCCTAGCTCAGCCGACATTCAGCAATTCCGGCTGAAGCAAGACCACTTCACTGGACAGGGGCTGTCGGAAATTCATCCGACAATAACAGGCATAGGTCACATAGGTATCTTGTAAGCAGTACTGAGCCAACTCAAGCCCCTGTCCTTTTCCCCACATCTCAGCCACCTGAGCCCCACTGCCCGATTTAGTTTCGACGTTGAGCGCTCGCGCCAGCACGTCGAGTTTTACCCACCCACGCGTATCCCAATTACTCCAGATCGCCATCGTATCGTAAACCGGTTCCGTGCGGAACTTGGCGAGGTTGACGTCCAGGCTTGGCTTGACTTGGTGGATGATCGATCGCTTCTTAATGAATGGGAGGTCGAAGCCCAGACCGTTATGGGTGATGAAGAGCGAGGGGCGGTTCTGAGCCAAACGGCTCCAGAATTGTCGCAGCAACTCCCGCTCATCCCCGCCATACCAGGCCACCGATCCACGGGGCTCGAGCTGGTCGGAAAACTCCAACAGGCCGATACAGACGATCTGACTGAACGTACCGTCGAAGGCCGACTTCGCATATTGTTCATCCTCTGCATGCCGTTGAGCTTCGGCAGCCCCCGCTGCAAACAAATCGTAACCCTCGCCTGCCGGCCCAGACTCGCCGCCTGATGGAGCTTTCCCCGCCAACCGCGCCCACTCTTCCCGAGGCGCTTGAATGGTCTCAATGTCCAGAACGACCTTCATAACGTCTGCCCTATACTCTGTTGCCGTATGGCCTCGATGATCGGACGATCCGCTGGAGGAAACTCAAAGTCGCCTAACTCGTGTGGCCAAACCCATCGAATTTCTGCGCAGTCGATTGCCGTGGCATGCCCGGCTTCGATTCTGCAACGGAAGAAATGTAACTCCACAGTTTTCTCCGCATACTCGTGCCGAATGATCTGAAAAGGTATCGGCACATCGATACGAATACCCAGTTCCTCGAACAACTCCCGCCGCAGACATTCTTCCAATGTTTCACCCGGCTCGCACTTCCCGCCTGGAAACTCCCAGAAACCCGCCAAGTGCACGCCCGGATTCCGTCGGGCGATCAAGTAGCGGCCCTCCCGATAAACAAGACCGGCAGCGACTTCAACGACTCTCATGCCGCACCATCGCATTATTCGATTTCTGGTCGAACGGGTACGTCTTGCAAAACGACTTCATCGGACATTGCCGGCAGGAAGGATTTCTTGCCGTGCAGCAGGTCGCACCAAAATCCATAATCGCCTGGTTGAAGTCATAGCCCTTCCCACTTGGAATTAAGACTTCCGACAATTGCCAAAGCTTCGCCTTTTGAGTCTTGGGATCGCCCTTCGCCATGAACACCCGGTGAAGGACCCGAATGACATTCGTATCCAGGATCGGCGCATCTTCGTTGAATGCGAACGACCGAATCGCGCCAGCCGTGTACCGTCCAATGCCCTTGAACGACAGCAATTCCTCCGCATCGCTTGGAAGATGGCCCCCATACCGCTCCACGGTCTCGCACGCGATGCTATGTAACCGTTCCGGCCGAATATTGTAACCCAGCGGGTACCACGTCTTCTTCACATCCGAGACCCGTGCATCAGCCAACTCCTCAAAGCTTGGGTAGCGGTCAAGAAACTCGTGGTACTTCGGAATCACCCGATCGACCTGAGTCTGTTGCAACATCACTTCAGAGACCAAAATGTGATAGGGGTCGGAGGTCTTCCGCCAAGGTAGGTCACGGCCATGTTTCTTGTACCACTTCAGCAACCGAACCTGAAAACGGCGCTTACGTGAAGCGTCGAGGCTGGGGGACTTCTTCGATCTCTTCTTCTTGCGTTGAGAGGATGTTTGTGAACCAGCGGTGGTGGGCATCGCAACGTCAATCCAATGGCGGCATTCTAGAAGTGCGCCCGCCGAAAATCAAATGGCGACCAGGAGGAACACGTGCTGCGGACGATGTCTGACTCAAGCGAGACGGACGAGACTGGTGGGAAAAGCGCGACAAGTAGGGACAAGGCTTACACGTCACGCAAGTCCCGCTCTTCGCGCTTGTCACGCGCCCCCTCCCTCACCCTCCCCCATAATATGGGGGAGGGATGGGTGGGGGACCGACGAACCGTCATGAATAATGCGGGCTAGAAACTTCCAAAGATCTCTATTTCTTTGACAACCACTCGTTCACCGACTAGCCTCTTCTGAGGCAAGACAATGACAGCGGGAGTCTCATCAGCGAGGCCTCTTTACACGGCTATGGTCACCAGAAGGCATCCCAGATTTTCCGTGTCGCTCTCCAGTACCTTGGTACATAAGGATCACTTCAGCCATGCTGGGTCCGTCCGAAACATTTCGGCCAAGGGATGTCGCGTAGACAGCATCATCAGTCCCTTTACCGGCATGCAGCTCACCGTGCAGTTACATGTTCCTGGTGAGTTGAAACCGATCTTAATCGACAATGCCACAGTCCGCTGGTCCGGGTCCGCTGGCATCGGTCTAGAGTTCTTAACAATAGCTCCCCTGCATCAAGACCGACTGGACCGTATGATCCAGCAACTCCAGCCCAAGACGGGCATTCAGTAGGCAGCCTTTTCTCTAGCAGGATATGGAAAAACTATTGCTGCGCGCGAGAGCTTCGAGGTTCGCGCATGTGGCACAATAGAAAAATATCTCACAGGATGCTCAAAAAGGCCGTCCAGCAAGGCCGCAGCGAGCGAAGAAGCAAGTCGTACGCTTCGGTAGATTGAGCCTCTGAGCGCGGCGAGAACGAAGCTGGCGGATTTTTTCAACATCCTGCTAGTTGCATATTGGGCGCTCGCATCCGTATCCTCCATCCTCATGGACCTCTCCCAACTTTCCCAGGAACAATTCAAAGAACTTGTGCGCGGCATCGTCGACGACCGTCTGCGCGAGTTACTGGGCGACCCTGACCTCGGACTCCAGCTTGGCGATAGCCTGCGCGCTCGCCTGAAAGAATCCTTGTCCAGTACCGTGAGACTGTCCGGCGAGGACATTGCAGATCAGCTCGGTCTCCGCTGGTAAGAACAACATGGCCTGGTATCGCGTTGCCTATCGCCCAACCATTCTCATAGACCTGGCAAGCATTGAGCCGTCCATGGCACAGCGACTCTTGGACAAGACCAAATGGATCGCCTCCAACATCGATAACTTGCGCCACGAACCGATCGCGCCGGACCTGCCAGGCCTTTCCAAATATGCGGTCGAGGACTGGCGAATTTTCTACTCTATTGACCGAAACGATCACATGGTCGATATTCACGGCATCGTTCGCCGCAGGGAGCTTCGTTCATGATTGCCATCACCGTTGCCGCCATCGCAAAACTGAAAGCAATTCAAGTCCATCACCCAGAGGATCCGGTCGTCCGATTTTCCATACGCGACCTGGACGATTCACGCTTGAGCTTCAGCATTACGCTGGAAGCGACGCACCAGTCTGATGATGACGTTCAGCAGATCGATGGCCTCATAATTGCGGTGGATCGGCGAAGTGCGCCACGGATGGAAAGGGTGACAGTCGACTACACTGAGGCCGATGGGTTTCGCTTTCTACACGATGAGGAGGGCCGCAGCCTGCCCCTCCTTACGCTTCCCACACTTAATTAACGGGTAGTTACAGGATGCTCAAAAAGACTGTCCGGCAAGGCCGCAGCGAGTGAAGCCCCGAGGCGTACCCTTGGGGTACGTTGAGGGTCTGAACGATGCGAGAACGCTGCTGGCGGGCTTTTTCAGCATCCTGAGGGATTAGCTAAGTCGATCCGGCAAGCTGGCGACGTGCACCTGGAACTCGCCCCGCGTCACATCGTCTACATAGCGGCGCAGGACATCTTTCACCACGGGGAATGCGATCTTGTCCCAGGGAATTGCAGAGAGTGAGAATAACTGCACGTCGAGACTTTCCTCACCCACCCCGAAATCGGGTGAACGCATCGGCCCTCGAAACACCAGGTAGGCCTGGCCAATGTGGGGAAGACTCAAGACCGCGAAGAGGCAAATACGCTCCACCTGGGCCTGCGCTTCCTCCAGCGTCTCGCGAACGGCCGCCTGCTCAATGCTCTCGCCGATTTCCATGAAGCCCGCAGGGAAGGTCCAGAGACCGGACTTGGGCTCGATCGCACGCCGACAGAGGAGAACTTGGCCGCCCCACTCTGGAATACAGCCTGCGACGATTTTTGGATTATGGTAATGAATGGCCCGACAGCTATCGCAAACGAACCGGGGCAAGTTGTCGCCGTCGGGAATTTTCTTCGTAACTGGGGCACCGCAGGCGCTGCAATAGTTCATAACGAAGACGTATCTCGTGAAACGTATTTTGTGAAGCGAGATACGAACGACGCTTCACGAACGACGATGCGATGAGCATGGATAGCACAAAACTACGGTTCTTTGCACCCTGCCCGCGTGGGCTGGAGGGGGTTCTGGAGCAGGAACTCCACGACCTTGGTGTACCTATGACCACGAAGGCGGACGGCGGGATCGCCTTCCAGGCTCCCTGGTCCACGATGTATTGGGTCAATCTCAAGAGTCACATTGCCAGCCGAGTGCTCTGGGAAGTCGGACGGGCTCCCTACCGCTCGGAAGACGATGTGTACCGCGCGGCCTATAGTCTGCCCTGGCCAGATTGGTTCACGCCCTCACAGACCATCAAGGTGAAAGTGAGCGCACGCCGCTGCCCCCTCACCAGCCTGGACTTTGTCACGCTGCGGATCAAAGACGCCGTCTGCGATAAGTTCACGTCGGTGCGCCATAGGCGTCCAAGTGTGGACACCCATCGCCCGAACATCCGGCTCGACGCCTTTCTCGACGAATCAACGGTAACCTTCTATCTGGACACCTCCGGCGAGCCGCTCTTTAAGCGCGGGCATCGTGTCCTGTCCGTCGAGGCGCCCTTGCGCGAAAACCTGGCGGCGGGATTGCTGCGCCTCGCTGGATGGACGCCCAACGACGTGCTGCTCGACCCCATGTGCGGCAGCGGAACGATTCCGCTCGAAGCCGCACTGCTGGCGCGCCGGATCGCGCCAGGACAGTCTCGGTCTTTTGCATTTGAGCGCCTGCTGGTTCACGATACCCAACGCTGGGGCCATCTGCGTGAAGCCTCTCTGCTGAAACAACTGGCAGAGGTGCCAACAGCCATCTATGCCTCAGACCACGATCCTGCCGCGGTGAAGATCGCACAGCGGACATTTCAGGGGGCGGGAGTCGCCGTCGATATTCGCCTGCGGCAGAGCGACGTGCTCGCCCTTGAAGCTCCGGCTGAACAGGGTGTCCTGATGATCAATCCTCCCTATGGAGTCCGGCTCAGCCGGCCCGAGGAGCTCGATGTCTTCTACCCTCAATTGGGCGATTGGTTAAAGCAGCGATTCAGCGGATGGCGGGCTTATATCTTCACCGGCGATTTGCGGGTCCCCAAACTCATCGGCCTCGCGCCGTCGAAACGCATTCCCCTCTTCAATGGTCCGCTGGAATGCCGCTTATATGAATTTCAGATTGTGTCAGGATCGATGCGCAAGACGACTCCCGCGACCAAAAGTAACGGATGACGCCTTATCGCCTTCGGGCTCGTTGTCGATCGATGAAGAGAGCCTAATTCTAAACCGCTCCTACGATTACACGTAGTTACCCCGACCCCTTCGTGCCTCCTCTTGACTTGTGCTCGACGAAAGCTATCTAAGCTTCTAGACGTGTATCTCCTGTCTTTTCACCGGCCGAGCGAAAGGACGCTTCTACATGAATAACGAGACATTGGCTGTCACGTTACCGGTACTCACGATTAAACGCACCGTGCTGTTTCCTGGGGTTATGATGCCCTTGACGGTTGGGCGTGCACGGTCGATTGCCGCCGTAGAGGCGGCGACGAAAACTGAAGAGAAGACGATTCTAGTGGTCGCGCAACGCGACCCCCTGACAGAAGAGCCGGGACTCGAAGAGCTATACACGATCGGCACGAAGGCCATCGTGAAGCAGATCGGTAGGTCAGAGGAAGGCACGATCCATGTGCTCGTGCAAGGGCTCGAGCGTGTCGCGTTACTCAAAGTCGAACAAGCAAATCCGTGCCTTCTCATACGGGCTCGACGACTCGATCATCCTGAGGGCCAAGGCACCGAAGTCCAGGCCCTCCACCGAGCCATCCAGGAATTGGTTACAGACCTTCCTCGATTGATTCAGGCCCCTGGGATTCAGGAAGCAGCAGTGGCCTTCAGCAATGAGGATAATCCTGTCTACTTGGCCTATCGCGTGGCCTCGCTGCTCAATCTCACCGTGCAGGACGAGCAAAAGCTGCTCGAAAGTTCCTCCACGATCGAGCTGTTACGATCGCTGTACGGAGCGCTTTCGAAGGAAATCCAGATACTACAAATGCGGGACAAAATCACCAACGACGCCCAAGCCAAGATCGGCAGGAGCCAGCGGGAGTATGTTCTCCGTGAACAGCTGAAGGCGATTCAAGAGGAACTCGGCGAGGGCGAGGGAGAAGGAAACGAGATCACCGAACTGAAAAAGAAGATTCAGGATGCCGATATTCCCGATCATGTGCGAAAGGAAGTGGAACGGGAAACCTCCCGATTGGCAAAGGTGCCACCCTCCTCGCCTGACCATCAGGTCCTCAGAACGTATCTCGATCTGGTGCTGGAACTTCCCTGGAAGAAGGCCTCAAAAGACCTGTTGGAGCTGAGCAAGGTGCGTCAGGTACTCGAAGACGACCACTACGGTATTAAGGAAGTAAAGGAACGGATCGTCGAACATCTGGCGGTGTTGAAACTGAATCCGACGGCCAAGGCTCCGATTCTCTGCCTGGTCGGACCTCCAGGTGTCGGGAAAACCAGCTTGGGGCAATCCATCGCGAGAGCGATGGGTCGCACGTTCGAACGGTTCAGCCTGGGCGGCGTGCATGATGAAGCAGAATTGCGCGGCCATCGCCGGACCTACGTCGGCGCGCTACCAGGCCGCATTATCCAGGCCATGCGCCGAGCCGGCGCCAACAATCCTGTGTTGATGCTCGATGAAGTCGACAAGATGGGCCGCGACTTCCGTGGCGATCCTGCGGCAGCACTTTTGGAGATCCTCGATCCAGCGCAGAACCATACGTTCCGCGACCACTATCTAGATCTCCCGTTCGATTTATCGAAGGTGTTCTTCATCACGACAGCAAACACGCTCGACACGGTCAGCCAGCCCCTGTTGGATCGGATGGAGACCATCCGCCTTCAAGGCTACAGCGAACGGGAAAAGGCCGAGATCGCCCGCCGCTACTTGTGGCCAAGACGGCTCAAGGAAGCAGGCCTCGACGCGAGCCAGGCACTCTTGTCGGATGACGTGTTGAATCTCGTCATCAGTCGCTACACCAGAGAAGCGGGCGTGCGCCAGCTTGAACAGATGTTGGGACGCCTGACAAGAAAAGTCGCGTTAGCCTTTGCTGATCTGCCGGAAGGCGAAGCACGGCAGCCCGTCAGCATTCGTCCTGATGTCCTCGAAGAGTGGCTAGGCTCCGAACGGTTCATGCCGGAAGAGGCGCGCAAGGTGTTGCCGGTTGGCGTGGCCACCGGACTCGCCTGGACTCCAACCGGCGGGGATGTCCTCTATATTGAAACCACGCTACTCCCCGGCAGCCATGAGCTGACAATCACCGGCCAGTTGGGAGACGTCATGCAGGAGTCTGCCAGGGCTGCGCGAAGCTACCTTTGGTCACACGCTGAAAGTATGGGACTTGATATTTCCCGTTTCAAACGGAATGGCGTGCATATCCATGTGCCATCCGGAGCCATTCCGAAAGACGGACCTTCAGCCGGAATCACGATGGCCACTGCGCTGGCATCCTCCTATGAGGGGAAACCGGTGCGTAGCGATACCGCGATGACCGGCGAGATCAGCCTCAGCGGATTGGTCCTTCCGGTCGGCGGGATTAAAGAAAAGGTCCTGGCGGCTCACCGCGCCGGCATTAAGCGGATCATTCTGCCAAAGGCGAACGAGAAAGACCTGAAAGAGGTCCCCCAGGAAGTGCGGGAGGATCTGACGTTCATTCTGGTGGAGCGAATCGAGGAAGTCCTCCCCGCTGCCTTCAACCATGATGCAATGGCTCACGGAAACGTCCATTTTAGAACTGGCATTGCTCCAGCCTCAGCGTGAGTGGACGGGGACGAGTGACTGGCGAGATGTGCGAGAAAGGCGCGACAAGCCTAACACGCAAACTCTGATTTCGAGTGTGCCGTCTTTCCCACCAGTCTAGCGAGTCCCGCATATCTCGCGCTGCGCTTTTCCGCAACCTTGCTCCCCAACCAATCTATGTGTAAGGATACTTTCGGGTCCTCGACTCACCTTGGGGACGACCCAAGAAGAAAGGAGCAGAACTATGCCGCCAAAGATTGAAATCCCCTCGATTGTCAAAGTCGTGAAGACCGACGAGGAGTGGAGGAAGCTCCTCTCACCGATGGCCTACGGGGTCCTACGGCATGAGAATACCGAGCGCCCCTTTACAGATAACATGCACGATAACAAGAGAGCGGGCATCTACTACTGCGCGGGCTGTGATCTCCCGGCCTATTCATCCGAACACAAGTTCGACAGCGGAACAGGCTGGCCCAGCTTTTGGCAACCGATCGACCCCAAAGTGGTCGAATCCACGACCGATTACAAATTGATCTTTCCCAGAACCGAAGTCCACTGCGCCCGTTGCGAGGGACATCAAGGACATATCTTTAAAGACGGTCCCAAGCCGACCGGCCTGCGCTACTGCATCAACGGCGTCGCATTGAAGTTTGTGGCGACTTAGAATGCGTACAATCAGCCGAGCAAGCCAGAAACCGCAAGATAAACAGTCGGAGTGCAAAGCATGCCTCCTTACTCCGAATAGTTGGTCGTATAGGAGAGGTGAGTGAGCGAGTTCGGTCGCCGCATCCGCCCGTACGTGAAGAGTGAGATTCTTGCTGCATATCAAGCCGAAAGACGAGGGCAACCAGATGTCGCCTTCTCGCACTTGGAGCGTGCCCACATACTTGGGCAAGCATCGACGGTTGAGCATGTTCGCGTGCACTGGCACATGCTCCTCTGGAGTATTCATCAGCGTAATGTCCAAGAGTGTCTGGGTCAGCTGCTAAGAATCGTCGGCGCGGCCATAGGCACTGCTATTGGCCTGGTGCCTCAGGGAAACACAGGTGGTACAAATGCCGCCCCCTTCAAGCGCATGCCGATTCCGCCTGAGCTTGCAGCGCGGATAGAAGAAGCGCGCAGTTCGGGAAAATGAGCTTCAACCAGTCAGTCAAACCGATGCCTTGCACATCTCGCTTACATTTCACGAACGACGAGCGCCGAAGAAAGTAATTGCGGGCGGACTCACTCCTACCAAAGCTGCTGAACAGCAATCTCACGTTTCGGCAAGCAGGGCTCCAGCTCAGGCTTTGAGGCTCTGCTTACCACGAAGGCTGCGGGCACATGCTCCCAGTGCCGCAGGTCCGGACGCAGTGCGCCTTCCATCACTGCCGGCGCGGTACGCATCAAGGCCGCTCCCCCTATCACCGAGAGCTGGCAGAGCGCCCCGTTGCCCTTACCTGCCGCATCGAGCATACAGCCTCCGACCATGACGCCGGCTCCTGCCGCCAACGGGACCAGGCTGTAGGTCAGACCGAACGGTAGCCGGATCCATGCCTGCACGTTCAGGAGTGGGTGATACCCATGGCTATGGCGAATCGCTACCTTCTCGAACCAACTTTTCGTGGACAACCGCACGCCGGTGTCGGACCGACAGTCGGCAAGAAACTCCCCGTTCGCCTTCACAGAAAAATATCCACTCGTGGACCCAAAGAATTGTAGATCCCACGTGAGTTCAGGAAATCGACCGATGCCATAAACGCGCCACGGCTCACTAACCCCCTGCCCTTCATCGATCCAAGCTACCTGCCGTGCTGCAAAAATACGAACTGCATCCTGCTTACCCTTCCACATCACATCTAAGTCTCTCAGTCGAAGCCAATCGACGCGCGCCTCATTGACCTCCCCTACCCGTTCCCATAACACAGCGGATAGCAACAGATTGACCGGGTCTTCGCCGTAATTGTAGAGCGGCGTAAACAGCTCATGATCCAGCTGCCTGAGTTCGACCTTTGCCTCCTCATGTTTCTGCACATTCGCATAGCTCGCCGCCAGTAAGAGGCTAAGATAGCCGCGCTCATAACTTTCCAAGACGTAATCGATGAAGGAGCCCTCCGGAATGAAGACATTAGTGGTCTCTTTTAGAAGGGAGAATGTTTTATGTCGGAATTCTGACCTGGCCTTCTCACCATGAACGATCACGGTGTCATAGCACCGCCGCTCAAAAGCATCGGCCAATCGGTTGAGGGTATCGACTCTCTCTGAAAGGTCGATCTGCCGTTCAATCTCCGAACAGGGTGCTCCGTACAGGGTCCGCCCGCCTCCGGCCTGACAGCCGACGAGGCCAATCAACAGACCTATGACTACCGCGGCTCCCCACCAAGATTGATTAAAAATCATCGAACCTCACATCTCCACTAGACCTCGAATTTATTGACGAGCAGCGGAATAGATCTGCTCAATCTCGCTACTTGTCAAATCCCGCCATTCGCTGGGCTGGAGCTCTCCAAGCACAATCGGTCCAATTGCCACCCTCACCAGCCGCAACGTCGGGTGCCCTACTGCAGCAGTCATGCGCCGAACCTGCCGATTGAGCCCTTCGCGCAACGTCATCTCCACCCAGGCAGTCGGCACGGTTTTGCGGAAACGGATAGGCACGGGGCGATCAGGCAATTGTGGGTCGCCCGGCAGTAGACGGACTTCAGCGAGCCTGGTCTTCTTGCCGTTCAACACCACTCCTTCTCGTAACTGCTCCAAGGCCTCCTCGTTCGGGATGCGTTCGATCTGCACGAGATACACCTTCGCCAGCTTATGCTGCGGGTCTGTAATGTGATGCGCCAAGATACCGTCCGACGTCAGAAGCAGGAGCCCTTCACTATCCAAATCGAGACGGCCGGCTGCATAGACGCCAGGCAAATCGATATAGTCCGCCAAAGTCGGACGCCCGTCTGGATCGGTAAAACACGGCAATACGCCATAGGGCTTGTTGAACGCGATCGTGCGAGGGGTGTGCTCACGGGCGGATATGATGGGCTTACTCACAAGACCCGCCTGAGACATGAGGCTCAGCTAGAGAAAAGATATCGGCTGCTCATGCGCACACTATACCTCATGCACCAACGTCACAACGAGAGAAGAGATCGTTGTCCTGAAGATTCCGCAGGCTCTCGCCTACAGAATTTCACTAGCCTAGCCGTAATTCTAGTTTTCGTCGTTGTATAGCGGCTCTCTCTAAGTAGTTGAGAACGGAGCACCTTCGTGCCGTTTCGACTATAGCCCAGGTGGATCTCCCTCAATCAAGATATGAGGCATCAGCCTTGCTCTACTCCATGACCAGAGAGCCTCCCCGCTCTCACCAGTACACAGAGTGTTTTCTGGAGCCATAGCATCGCATGTTGCGGTGGCTCCGTTCATCAACTCATTCATCACAAGGAGGTTCCCATGACTCGCTACGCAAGCTTCATCGCACTCGCAGCGTTCCTCACATTTGGCGTCGGTACGGCAGTATCTTTCGCCGGCGAACCGCCTCCTGCCGAACAGAAGGAAAAAAAGGATATGACCAGCGGCAAAGCGGACGACGACAAGAAAAAGGACGAGAAGAAGGACATGGGTGGCAAGTAAGTCCTGCCCCAGGGGCGCAGCCACTGCTGCGCCCCGCCTACTCGGTTGTCATACATTCGTCGGACAAACCCGCCTCCTCTTCCCCTTGGACCAGTCGGCAGGCTTCACAGCAAATCACAGCGACAGTACCAATAATCTGTAGGGTAAGGCCTACAGTAGTTGTTGCATCATGCTTCACTCCCCTTGCTGATCACACACATAGGGCTATCAATTTATCTCCAACTCCATGAGAAATGAACAGTTCTCTTCACCCGAGTTCCCGAGTCATTGGGCATTGAGCTTGCTCTCCTTTTGCAATACTCTGTTCGCCATCATTTAATGGAGGAGACGATGCGACAAACTTTGATTAATCAAACTAAACTACTCCGGGCACCAGTATTGGCCATGCTGTGTGCGATCGCCGTAGGGGGATGTGTGAGCACAGAAACCCACACCAAGACCCTCGCCGAGCTTGATGCAGCAAAGAAAGCGACCGCACAACTGCAACAGAAACTGGACCAGGAAGCCACTCAGCGCAAAGCAGCCGAACAACAGGCAACCTCGTTAGCCAAAGAACGTGACGCGCTCGAGACGCGCTCAAGCGAGTTACGATCTCGCCTGGACGGCCTAGAGAAGGAGAAAGGACAGCTCAATAGCGAGCTCGGCACTGTACGCGGTCAGATCACCGACCTCGAACAGAAATTCGCGAGTGGAAATGCCTCGTCGCAGGAAGAAATCGCCAAGTTACAAAAGCAGGCTTCTGAGCTTGAAGCGAACGCCGCCCGCATCGCGAAGGAGCGTGAACAGCTGCGCCAGGAACAGTCACGATTGGCCGCGGCGCTTGATCAAGAACGAGCCGCCAAAGAAGAAGAGATCAAACGGCTGACGAGGACACAGGAAGAACTATCCAAATCGCTGCAAGACGAAATTTCCAAAGGCAATATCACCATTCAGCAAGTACGTGACCGCCTCACTATCAATATGGTGGACCGCGTCCTGTTCGATTCCGGACAAGCACAGGTCAAACCTGCCGGCGTCAAAGTCTTGAAACAGGTCAGTGACATCTTAAAAACGGTCACGGACAAACAGATCCGGATTGAAGGCCATACCGACAATGTGCCCATCAGTTCAAAACTGCAAGACCGCTTCAAAACAAATTGGGAACTCTCGACTGCGCGAGCCACAACCGTGGTGCGCTACCTGATCGATCAGGGCAGTGTAGACCGCCAGCACCTCTCTGCAGTCGGCTACGCGGACACACAGCCCCTCGCCTCGAACGACTCTGAAGAAGGGCGATCGTCCAACCGTCGAATCGAGATTGTGTTGTACCCCAAGGACCTCAAAGACATTGCTGGCCAAGTCGAAACCAGTACGACTGCATCGAGGTAGCAGCACAGACCAAGAGGAGGCGCGTATCAAGAGGTCGCGCCTCCTCTCCGGTCACTTCCAACAGACGCCCGCCAAGAACCAACAACCTAACCCGCATTGTTCATGAGCTCTTCTGCTGTAATCGTGGGTTCACTGCTGCGACGAACTGTCATGAATAATGCGGGCTATCGACTTGCACTGCACCGAAGGATGTGGTTCCATCTGTTGGGTTCATTTGCTGGAAGCAACGGAGAGGGTATGCGCTGGGAAGGGCAACGAGAAAGCGGCAATGTCGAAGATCGTCGAGGCATGGGACCGGCCAGGGTCGGCGGCGTGGGAGGGCTGGGACTCGGAGGCATCGTGCTGGTGCTCGCCGTCAGCTATTTCACTGGCATCAATCCCGTGACCCTCCTCAACATGCTCAATGGCGTGCAAGAGATAACCGACTCATCGGCACCTTCCGAGTCCGCACCGATTGGATCGCCAGACGACAAACTGGGGAAATTCGCCGCGGTTATTCTCGCCGACACGGAAACCACCTGGCAGCAACTTCTTGGGCCGCGTTATGAAGATCCTCGACTCGTACTCTTCACAGGCGCAGTCCAGTCTGCCTGTGGGACCACGTCGTCCACCGTCGGTCCCTTCTACTGCCCCAGGGATCACAAAGTGTATTTGGACCTCTCCTTCTTTAACGAGATGTCTCACCGCCTGGGTGCACCCGGCGACTTCGCACAAGCCTATGTCATCGCCCATGAGGTCGGCCATCATGTGCAAAACCTGATGGGCATTGCGGAGAAGGTGGCGCGCCTCCAGCGCCAGACCTCTGAACGAGAAGGGAATGTCTTGTCGGTGCGAATGGAACTACAGGCCGACTGTTTTGCCGGCGTCTGGGGCCACCATGCCAAGCGTGAGCGGAACCTGATCGAGCCAGGCGATTTCGAAGAAGGACTACGCGCTGCTTCAGCCATTGGAGACGACCGGCTCCAGAAACAATCCCGCGGTTACGTCCAGCCGGAAAGCTGGACGCACGGCTCCTCCGAGCAGCGCATGGCATGGCTCCGCAAAGGATTGGAGACGGGCGACCCCAAGGCCTGTGATACCTTCGCGAGCAATCGGCTCTAGCCAGTCCTCCATATTATGGATATAGACCACTATCAGGACCACCCGCATGAGCCTGCTTCCCAGGGAATATGTGCGGCACTTCTGGCCGACGCGCCCTGGAATGCAAAATCCGTCATCGCCGCCGGCATCGCCACGGTCGGAGGCCTCGCCTCATGGGTGGCTAATTATTCATCGCCTACTGTGGCAGGCATCGGTGGCAGCTACCTGGCAGGATTTTTCATGGGCTGGGTATCCCGCCGATTTTTGAGAATGGCCGCGCTGATAACCGGCGGACTGCTGGCCGGCATCGCCGTATTGGAAGAGACTGGTTGGATCGATCTCGATTGGACGTCAGTGGAAGCACAGATCAGCCAAGCTGTCACAGCAACACACCAGGGTGCTCAAGGACTCAAACACATTTTTTCTGGATACCTCCCCTCAACCGGAGCAGCAGCGGTCGGAATGTTCTTCGGATTTCGGAAAAAATAACGAAGTTCTCCAGGCAAGACTCACTCTCATCCCTGCCCCTGAATCCCTTAACCGAAACAAATCCCAATCCGCTATGCATTGCAAATATGTGAGTAAAAATCAGCCGGGTAGCGCTTGATACCACCCATTGGCTTGAACCAATGTTACCGGGCAGTCGAATAACTGGCTGAGGTTGGCTTCTGTGAGAACGGCGCGTTTCTCCCCATCCTGAAGAGTCTTTCCTTGCTTCAAGAGCACGACACGTTCTACTTCCGGCGGAATCTCATGGATATGGTGCGTCACCAGCAACAGAGTCTTTCCCTTCTGCATATGCGCCCGCACCAGGTCCAGGTAGTGAAACGTCGCCGTAAGGTCGAGCCCACTGGTAGGCTCGTCGAGCACCAAGGCAGTCGGGTCATGCACCAGCGCACGGCCCAGTAGACATCGCCGCTGCTCGCCGGTCGACATCGCCCCAAACCGTCGATCCTTCAACGAACCAGCACCCATCTCCTCCAACATCTTGTCTGCCATGGCGACCTGCGCGTAACTGAAATCTTGATGGCTATAGATCCCGATGCTGGCATAGAAACCGGACAGAATCACTTTCAGCCCGGTCACTTGGTCCATATACTGATGTTGAAGCTCATGTGACACCATGCCTAATCGCTTCCGGACGTCCCACACATTCCACTGCTCTTCACCAAACAACCGGATGTTCGTCGCGTCATTCGGGACCGGATGGACCTCGCCGGCCAGCAATTTCAGAAAGGTAGATTTCCCTGCACCATTCGGACCGAGGATGGCAACGTGTTCACCCTCTTGGAGGGACAACGAGAAGTCGGTGAAGACGCAGGTGTCACCCCGATAGACCGTCGCCCGTTGGATCTCGATTAAGGGGCTGCCCGCCTGGTCATTACGCATGTTGCGTCCAAGAAAATACAGAGTTAGAGGAAGTTACTGACGGTTCCAGAACAACCCGCAGTCTGTTCAAAAAGGCCAGACTTCTCACCCGCCCAACCCTGGCACGCCGAGACGCGCCTTTTCCCAAGCAAGGCCGCAGCGAGCGAAGAGGCGAGGCGTACTCAGTCCTGTACATTGAGCCTCTGAGCGATGAGAGAACGCCGCTGGCGGACTTTTTCAACAGACTGCTATGCTTCATCCGGATCGGAATTGATCTTGGCAGGACCAGAAGACTTGGGAGAACGAGACGTTTTCTTGGCTGAAGCAGGAATCTTCGGAGTCTTCGTCGTCACGTCGGCATTCTGTGCGCGGTGGAGCAAGGCATGGTCCATGAGCACCAGTGCCATCATGGCTTCAGCAATCGGCGTCGCCCTGATGCCGACGCAGGGATCGTGGCGGCCGTTCGTCTCGACAGTCACTGGCTTACCCAGTTTATCTATCGAACGGCGCGGGACTCGAATGCTCGATGTGGGCTTAATACCGATCGTGACGACGATATCCTGCCCGGTTGAAATACCGCCAAGAATTCCGCCAGCATGGTTGGTCACAAAACCTTCCGGGGTCAACTCATCCCCATGCTCGGACCCACGTTGGGTGACTGAGGCAAAACCTGATCCAATCTCAACCGCCTTAACCGCATTGATACTCATCATGGCGCCGGCTAAATCGGCATCAAGTTTGGCATAGACCGGCCCACCCCATCCCACAGGCACGGACTCAGCCACCGTAGTGATCCTCGCTCCAACCGAATCGCCTGCTTTCCGCAGCTCATCCATGAACGATTCGAGCTTCGGCACGACTTCGGAGTTCGCGGAGAAGAATGGATTCTTGACGACCTCACTCCAACTCTTAAACGGCGCTTCAAGCGGGCCAAGCTGGCTCAAATAGCCATGAATCACGACACCGTACTTCTCCCTGAGCCACTTCTTGGCAATCGCTGCTGCCGCCACTCGGACGGCTGTTTCACGCGCAGATGCGCGCCCACCGCCGCGATGGTCGCGAATGCCATATTTCTGCCAATAGGTATAGTCCGCGTGACCGGGCCGAAAGGTATCGATCAGATTGCCGTAATCCCTTCCGCGAGCATCTTCGTTTCGAATGAGCAACGCAATCGGGGTGCCGGTGGTCTTGCCTTCAAAGACACCGGAGAGGATTTCAACGGTATCGGATTCCTGCCGTTGCGTGACATGGCGGGAGGTGCCTGGCTTGCGCCGGTCGAGGTCCTGTTGGATATCATCGACCGAGAGGGCCAGACCTGGCGGACAGCCATCCACGACACAGCCAATCGCAGGCCCATGGCTCTCGCCGAATGATGTGACAGTGAAGATGTGACCGAACGAATTGCCTGCCATAATCAGACTCAGCTTCCTGCCCGAAGGCGCTGAAGCATTGCGTCCCAAACCTCGCGTAGGCCCAGACGGTCGGCCCACTCGCCGATGTAGCGTTCGTCGATCTCACCCGCACTGATTTTCATGATGCCCGCAATATCACGCAAATGCTTTTCAGACCCTCCATCGCGATAATACTCCATCTTCTTGAGGATGACATCTTCGGGAGCGGCAAAGCGCGCTTCGTACGAATCAGCGGGGTGAATCAGCCGTGCCCTCTTGAACCGGCTCTGTTCAAATGGCGTTCCCTTTTGAATCATGACGTCGATCTTGAGCCCCGACGCAGGATGAATGATATTGAATTGGCCCTTACGAACCAGCGCGTCTCGGATCGCCGCGTCGCTCAGATAGTATTCGTCATGGGGAAATTGCGCCGCAAAAGTGGCCGCGTGCGCTTCATCCAGATCGACCACGACGTCAATGTCGTTGGTCCGCCGCGGTTCGCCATAGGCCATCGCCGCGACGGACTCCGTAATGAGATCGGAATCTGCAATCGTTCGAGCACCGCCACAAGCCGTTCCAGCAGGTCATGCAGCTCCATGCGACAGTCTCCCGGCCACCTCTCTCGCAACACGCTGGGAATCCCAGTCCGGATGTGCATAGGTCAGATGGGCCCGAAGCAGTCGCACGGCAGATCGTCTTAGAGCAAATCCAATCGCGATACGCTGGGCAGGGGTCTTGGTCCGAAACACCTCAGCCATACGGTCTTCCACGACTTCGATTTGTCCCGCATCCAGGCGAAAGGGTTGGGTCATTCGATCACATCCAGCTTGATGCGCAATTCCTTTAATTGATCTGCACTGACGGAAGACGGCGCATCGGTCAGTGGACATTGTGCCCGTTGCGTTTTGGGAAACGCGATCACGTCGCGGATCGAGTCAGCCGCTCCCAATAACATGATGAGCCGATCGAGCCCGAAGGCAATGCCTCCATGGGGTGGAGCGCCATAGTCCAGCGCATCGAGCAAGAACCCAAACTTCGCCTGTGCTTGCTCCTTGTTGATGCCGAGCAGATCGAGAATGCGCAGCTGGATATCACTCCGATGATTGCGGATACTCCCGCCGCCGATTTCGCTTCCGTTCAGCACCATATCATAGGCCTTCGCCCGCACTTTGAGCGGCTCAGAATCCAAGAACGCCACATCCTCATCCATCGGCGCGGCAAAGGGATTGTGCATGAAGATGTAGCGCTTCTCTTCGGGCGAATAATCCAGCAAGGGAAACTCAACGACCCACAGAGGCTTCCATGCAGCAGTATCGATCAACTTCAGCTCTTCACCCAGCAACAGCCTGATGCGGCCCAGCACATCGTGAACAACGGCTGCTTTGTCAGCACCGAAGAGGACTAAGTCTCCTGGCTTCGCTTCAGGAAGGGCTGCCGCAAAGGCCTTGGCATCCAGGAATTTGGCGATCACGGATTCCAGTTGCCCCTCTGGGGTGATCTTCAGCCAGGCGAGCCCCTTCGCGCCAAAACCCTTGGCCGTCTCACCAAGCGCATCGATCCTGCTTCGCGGCGTGGCCGCTCCACCCTTCACGATCAGCGCCTTCACGATTCCGCCTTTGGTTGCCGCTTCCTTGAACACCTTGAACTCGCTCGCCGCAGCAAAGGCAGTGACATCATGCAGCGGCATGTCGAAGCGCAGATCCGGCTTGTCCGACCCGTAACGGCCCATTGCCTCGGCATAGGTCATGCGTGGAAATGGAGTCGGCAGTTGGACGCCGCCTGCGTCGCGAAACACCGTGACGATCATCTGCTCCATCAAGCTCATGACTTGCTCGCGATCCGCAAAGGACAGTTCCGCATCGATCTGTGTAAATTCCGGCTGCCGGTCATTGCGCAGATCCTCGTCGCGGAAGCAGCGCGCGATCTGGTAGTAGCGATCGACTCCGCTGACCATGAGCACCTGCTTGAAGAGCTGCGGCGACTGCGGCAACGCATAGAATTGGCCGGGGTTCACCCGGCTGGGCACCAAATAGTCCCGCGCACCTTCCGGCGTGCTCTTGGTCAAAATCGGCGTTTCCACTTCGAGGAAGCGTTCTGCATTCAGAAATCCACGGGCGGCCTGCATAATGTCATGCCGGATCGTTAACAGCCGTTGCATCTTCGGGCGACGAAGATCCAGGTAGCGATACTTCAGCCGAATTGACTCCGTCACTTCGGCATCGTCTTCGATCACGAAGGGCGGTGTTTTCGACTCATTCAGAATCTCCACGGCGTCCACAAAGATTTCGATCTCGCCCGTGGGCAGATTGGGATTCTTCGACTCGTCGGGACGGGCCATCACTTGGCCTGTCACAGACACGACACACTCGCTCCGCAAGGCATGGGAGGCTTGATGTACCGATGCATTACGCTCAGCATTGAACACCACCTGCGTGATCCCTGTTCGATCCCGCAGATCGATGAACATGACCATGCCGTGGTCACGCCGCTTCTGGACCCAGCCGTTTAAGACGACGGTCTGCCCTACGGCTGATTTTGTGAGTTCACCGCATCGATGAGTTCTGACCTTCATACCACCTTCACTTTCTTGGAACGAGCCCATCCAGCCCGACTGACCCGCTTCTTCGGCCTTGGAGCCTGCTGCTCTGTGTCCTCAGCTGAAACCACCTTCTGTTCTGCAAGCTCACGCAATGCGTTCGCTTCACGGTCGGTCAGGTATCTGAACTCACCGGGACCAAGATCCCCCAACGAGAGCGGCCCCATCTTGATCCGAGTCAGCTTCAAAACAGGATGGCCCACCGCCTCCATCATCCGCTTCACTTGATGTTGACGCCCTTCTCGGATCGTAATCTCCAGCCAAGAGTTCAGCCTGGCCTTCTTCACCTTCTTCACGATAGCCGGACTTGTCATGCCATCTTCCAGTTGCACGCCCTGCTCCAACTGTCTGATATGTTCATCCGTCACCACCTGCTTGACCTTAATGAGATAGGTCTTCGGCACATGGTAGCGGGGATGGAGCAGGGTCTGAGCCAAGTCGCCATGGTTAGTTAAAAGCATCAACCCCTCGCTGTCGAAGTCTAATCGACCGACGGGAAACACCCGTACCGATATTCCTCGGAGAAAGTCCTTCACCGTCGGCCTGCCTCCCGGATCGTTCAACGTCGACATTACATTCTTCGGCTTATTCAGCAGCAGATAGACATAGGGTTGGGCGGAACTGATGTGCTTGCCGTCCACCTTGATGTGGACGCGGTCCGGATCGACCTTGGTGCCGAGTTCCGTCACAACTTTGCCATTGACGGTCACACGTCCAGCGGCAATCCACTCCTCAGCCTTCCGCCGCGAAGCCAGTCCAGTCCCGGCAATGACTTTTTGCAATCTAACTTCCATAGCACCTGAGGGTCATTGGTTACTAGTCAATGGTCAAGGGTGAAGAGCCACATACTTTGAGAGAGTCCTATTGACCAATGACCCATGACCATTGACCATTTTATTCCCACTCAATCGTGGCCGGCGGCTTGGAGCTGATGTCGTAGACCACCCGATTGACGCCCTTCACTTCGTTGATGATTCGATTCGACATCTTGCCCAGCACATCATTCGGAATCTTAGCCCAATCGGCCGTCATGCCGTCCAAGCTCGTGACCGCACGAAGCGCAATCACATGTTCATAGGTCCGCTGATCGCCCATGACGCCCACGGTTCTGATCGGCAACAGCACGGCAAGCGATTGCCAAATTTCACGGTATAAACCGGCGGCACGAATCTCCTGATCGAGAATGGACTCGGCTGCTCGCAGGATAGCCAGCCGCTCCTTGCTGACCGCTCCCAGCACCCGAATGGCAAGGCCAGGCCCTGGGAATGGCTGCCGCCAGACAATCTCGTCCGGTAGACCCAGTTCCTTCCCCAGCACCCGCACTTCATCTTTGAACAGTTCCCGCAGGGGCTCGATCAATTTCAATTTCATGCGAGCCGGCAGGCCACCCACATTGTGATGCGTCTTGATCGTGGCCGACGGGCCCTTGAAGCTCACGCTTTCAATCACATCGGGGTAGAGCGTGCCCTGGACTAAAAACGTTGCGCCCCCCAATTTCTTTTTGGCCTCACCCTCGAATTGTTCGATAAACTGCTTCCCGATAATTTTCCTTTTACGCTCGGGATCGATCACCCCTTTGAGCTTGGCAAGAAACGAATCGGACGCCTCAAGGATTCGCAAATTCAGATGGAGCTGTTGGGCAAACGTCTGTTTGACTTGTTCTTTCTCTCCAGCCCGAAGCAGCCCATTGTCGACGAAGATACAGGTCAGCTGGTCGCCGATGGCCCGATGGGTCAACGCGGCGGCCACGGACGAGTCTACTCCGCCACTTAACGCGCAGATCACTCGCTCCTTGCCGACTTGCGCGCGAATCTGCTGCACCGCTGCATCCACATAAGACTGCATCGTCCAAGTCGGCTTGCACCCGCAGATGTCGTACACGAAATTCCGAAGAATCTGGGTCCCTTCGGGCGTATGCACGACTTCCGGATGAAACTGGAGACAATAGATCCGGCGCTTGTGATCGTCACGCTTCATGGCCGCGATCGGCGAATTCGCTGTATGCGCGATCGATCGGAATCCAGGCGGCATCCGTTCAATACGATCTCCGTGCGACATCCAGACGACGGTCGATCCATTTTCGCCGATGTCCTTGAAGAGGTTGCTCTTGTCGTCGATCGTGAGATCCGCCCGGCCATACTCCCGATGCTTGGACTTAGCCACTTCCCCGCCAGAAAGATGGGTCACGAGCTGCATCCCATAACAAATACCGAGGATGGGAATGCCTAGATCGAAGAGTTCCTTGGGCACCGACGGCGCCTTTTTCTCATACACGCTGGAGGGGCCGCCAGACAGCACGATACCTTGCGGACGATAGGCAAGAACGGTCGCCAAGGGAATGGTGCAGGGCAGAATTTGCGAGTAGACGTGGGCTTCGCGAATACGGCGTGCAATCAGCTGGGTATATTGTGACCCAAAGTCGAGGACCAGAATTCTATTGTGCCAGAGTTCCATGTTGATGCTGTGAGGGGTGAAGGGCGAGGCGTAAGGGGTGAATGTCGACTGAAGACCGGGTCAGGGTTCAGAACCCCTCACTCCTTACCCTTAACCCCTTACCGGAAATTATTCCCAAT
>JACQEY010000127.1 GCA_016200355.1 Nitrospirota bacterium | reverse complement strand
TCAAAAAGCCCGCCAGCAAGGCCACAGGTAAGTCGAAACCGGAGGAGGTACCCACCGCACTTCGTGGGGCCGTTCGCCCGTACAATGGGTCTTGGCGAACGGAAAAACCCCTCCAGTACTTCCCGGCCTCCGAGAATCTCAATCGGTACGTTGAGGATTTCGATGAGGCGAGAACGAAGCTGGAGGGTTTTTTCAGCAGCCTGCTATGCCGTGAGACGGGATGTTTGCCGATCTACAACCCACACTCCAGCTAGGATCAACGCAATGCCAAGAATTTCGCTCGTGCCCACTGATTCGTTCAACAACACCGCAGACAGGACGATGGCGGCCACGGGAGTCAGATTGCCAAAGACGGAGGCACGCGAAGGCCCAATGCCCTTCACGCCATACAGCCAGGCCTGTTGTGCAATGGCCGTAGCGAACAGAACCAGATACCCCAGCGCCATCCAGTCCGCCGGCGTCACAGACCCGATTCCCGCATCCAGCATCTTGCGATCCGTCCACAATAGAGGAATTTGAAGGACGGTAGCGACAAGCAGCGTCGCCCAATTGACGGTGAGGGCCGAGTGGCGCTCCATAAGCTGCCGGCTGCCGATACTGTAGAGGGCCCAACTCACGACGCCGCCAAAGACCAATAGGCTGCCGATCAAAGGCTGATCGCCAGCGGCCTGGAACCCTGCCACAGAGACCAACCCTACCCCTGCGAAAGACAGAAGACCTCCGGCCCACACGGCGCGCAGCGGAACATCCTGAATCAACATGGCCGAGAGCAGCGCGGTCACCACTGGACTTGATCCGATGATCACCCCACCCACAGCCCCGCTCACATACTTGAGCCCCATGAGAATGAGCAGGTGGTTGCCCAACACGCCGAGCCCGAGCAGGCCCAGCATGCGCACATCCGCCTTGGTTAGCTTGGCCAAGGTGCCTTCCTGCCACCACCAGGTGCTCAGGAGAATCGCCAACCCTCCGATGTCCCGCAGGACCGACGCTTCAACAGCTGAGAATCCACTCAGGGCCAGTTTCTGGGCCACGATCGATCCGCCCCAGAGCACAGCGGCAGCGATGATCGCACCATAGGCCAGACGGTTTGTCTGAAGTGTCATACGCAGTGGCTACCGTCCTGGGTGAGAGACATCGAGCAATTTGCGTTCATGACTGGACATAATCCCCCATGATTCATGAACGTCTTGTTGCATTCACGGATTCGCCGCTCTTGCGCGGGAAGCGTCGTTCATGAATCATGCGGGCTAATTTGAAAAAGGATAGTTCGTTGCGTACACTACCCGAAACAGACGGATTGATGCGGCGCGCATCATAGCATGACGGTTCTTGGAGGAAATACTCTGCTGTGAAAACCCTGAAGACCGTGGAGGCCTTGACGGCCAAACTCTTGGAAATCCAGCGCATTAACAGCGCAGCCTCACTCCTCTCGTGGGATCAAGAAACCTACATGCCGGCCGGCGGGGGCGAGGCCCGTGCCGAACAAATTTCGACGCTCCAGGGCATCGCACACCAGAAGCTCATCTCGCCGGAGATTGAACGGTTGCTCGCCGCCTGGATTGATTCAGAGACCGGTGAGATCCGTGACAGCCCCGGTGAAGCCTGGGACGAGCCTGCTCGATCGTTGCTCCGCGAAGTGTGGCGTGACTATAGCCGGGCAAAGAAGCTGCCCTCGGACTTTGTCATCAAGCTCAGCCGGGAATGTTCGCTGGCGCAGCAGGTGTGGGCCGAAGCGAAGGAAAATCACGCCTTCTCGCAATTTCTCCCGAATCTCCGCACGGTCCTGTCGCTCAAGCGAGAAGAGGCCGAGTACCTCGGCTACCGAGACTCGCCATACAATGCCTTACTTGATGTCTACGAGCCGGATTCCACCATTGCGGCATTGCGTCCATTGTTCGCACAAATCAAGGGGCGTCTTGTGCCGCTGCTCAAAAACATTCAGCAGAGTTCGGTTCAGATCGACGATACGGTTCTCTTTCACACCTTCGATCAGGCACGCCAACTGGAGTTCGGCCGGATGGTTCTGATCGCCATGGGCTACGACTTCGAACGGGGGCGCCTCGACCTGTCGGCGCACCCCTTCACGACGTCATTCCATCCAACGGACGTGCGCGTCACGACCCGTGTGCACGAACACGATCTCCAATCCTGTCTATTCAGTTGCATCCATGAAGGCGGCCATGGGCTGTACGACCAGGGCCTCGACCCCCGCTACTTCGGCACGCCGCTGGGCGATTCGGTCTCGCTCGGCATTCATGAGAGTCAATCGCGCATGTGGGAAAACTGCGTGGGCCGGTCTCGACCGTTCTGGCGTTTCTTTTACCCCATGCTGCAGCAGACTTTTCACCATCAATTGCGCGCCCTCGACGGGGAACAATTCTACGCGGCCATCAATCGCGTCAAACCGTCGCTGATTCGCGTCGAGGCCGATGAGCTTACCTACAATCTCCACATCATGCTGCGGTTCGAAATCGAGCAGGATCTCATTGAAGGCCGGACTCGCCCGGAAGACTTGCCGGGGATCTGGAACCAGAAAATGGAAGAATACCTGGGCATCGTCCCCTCCAACGATGCGGAAGGCGTGCTGCAAGACGTTCACTGGTCATTGGGCGCCTTCGGCTACTTTCCGACGTACACGCTCGGCAATCTCTATTCCGTTCAATTCTATGAACAGGCTAAACTGGAGATCCCCCATCTGGAGGATGAAATCGCGGCAGGACAATTGATGGTGCTGCAACGCTGGCTCGGACAGAAGATCCATCGCTGGGGCCGGATGTTCACGCCGGATCACCTCTCCCGGCGAGTGACAGGAAAGAGTCTCGACCCTGAACCATTCCTCTCCTATGTGGAACGGAAGTATGGGGAGCTCTACCACCTCTAGCAGGATGCTGAAAAAGTCCGCCAGCATCGTTCTCGCATCGTTCAGACCCTCAACGTACCCCTGAGGGTACGCCTCGGCCCTTCACTCGCTGCGGCCTTGCTGGACGGCCTTTTTGAGCATCCTGCAGAACGACCTACTCTTATCCCGTACGCACAGCCATTCGAAGTCCTGTTGCGTCGAGATGGTTATCTCATAGCCTGCCAGCAAGGGCCTAGTATCCCATCGCCTGATTAAGCCTTGCCAGTACTGCGACGGACAACGTGAACTCCGCCTGCACCTCGATACGAGACGGCACCAAGAGCGTCGTGTGGAAGACAATGTCGCGGATCGGGATCTTGAACTCCGGTTGCTGAGGGGTACTCAATTCGACTGATTCGACCGACTGGGTAATCGCTCCGCTATCTTGAGGGCCATACACCGTCACCACCGCCTTCAGAATCTCCAAGATCTTCTCGTTTGTTTCAACTCCCTCAATGCCCTTCTCCAGTAGCGGAATGACCTCTTCCTGTGCCTGGTCGGACAGCGTAAAATTTTCCACCCGTTCCTTCCGACGCAGCGACATCAGGTCGTTATCGAGATCCTTGCTGAAGGCCCCATAGGCAAACCGAAAGAATTCAAAGTGAAAGCCTTTAAAGCCCTTGCCGAACATCTGTAGCTCACACAGAAAACACAGTTGCTGCAGCTTCACATCGCTAAGCCGTCCGTGGGGCTCCACCAGATGCAGAACGTAGAGCAAGAGAGCCCGGTCGACCGTAATCTGATTGGGTTTCCGCATGCTGGTAGCCGCGCGAACGTTTTCTGTTTGTGCGAGCGCACTATAGACAGCGCCGGAGATTTCCGTCAATTCTTTCTCTCTATGCCATTCATGCACAGCACCCCTTGACCAGTCGGGCAAGTTTCGTCTTTAATGAACCCCATCGGAGGCCCGTCTTGGCAAATACACATGTAAAGGAAATGCAGGCCTTGAAAGAACATCTGGGCAAGCATCAGCTCAAGCTCACCCGCCAGCGTGAATTGATTCTGAACGCCTTCCTCCGGCAGGAACACATTACAGCAGAGGCCATGTATCACCAGCTGGCGAAGTCCGATCCTCATCTTGGACTGGCGACTATTTACCGGACGCTCAATCTGTTCTGCGATGCCGGCCTTGCACAAGCCCGGCATTTTGGTTCTCAGACGAAATATGACAACGTCTCGCACAAGGGCCACCACGACCACCTCATCTGCACCAGCTGCGAGAAGATCGTGGAATTTGAAAACGAAGAAATTGAGCGGCTCCAGGAAGAGGTGGCCGCCCGGAACGGATTTACAATCAAAACCCACCGACTTGAGCTCTATGGGCTCTGTTCTCGCTGCCGCCATTGACGTACCGCCTTTTTTTTAGTATCATTTTGAGATAGCTTATCAATTTCAATTCTATGGGGATCTCCACATGGCATTTGTATGCTCCGTGCCCACATTATGTCGAACGATCCTCTCCAGCCTCCTTCTACTCTTTGCGGCTGGGATCTTTGTGCCCTCGGCCCCGGCTGCCGATACACTCACGATCTACTCCGGTCGCTCGGAACGGCTCATCAAGCCGGTGCTCGACGCCTTTACGGCAAAAACCGGCATCCAGATCGAGCTATTGTCGTCGGGCACAACGGAATTGGTCAATCGGCTGAAAGCTGAAGGTGATCGTACGTCGGCCGACCTCTTTATCACCAACGATGCCGGCAGTTTGGAACTGGCTCGGGGAGCCGGCCTTCTCCATCCATTGAATATGCGGGAAATCGAGCGAGCCATCCCGGCGCAGTTTCGCGCGCCGGATAATGCCTGGGTGGGACTCTCCGGGCGATTTTGGATCGTGGTGTACAACAACACGATGGTGAAACCGGACCAAATCAAGTCGCTCCTCGACCTCGCCGATCCAAAATGGAAAGATAAGATTGCGATTCCGAATTCCGGCAGCGAGTATCTGCAAGCAGGCGTGTCGGTCATCCGCTCCACCTATGGCGATGAGAAGACCAGACAATTCCTGCAAGGCCTCAAGACCAATGCGGACAACCAGGTCTACCAGAAAAGCTCACAGATCGTGGACGCCGTCGCCAAGGGGCAAGTCGCCCTGGGTATCGTGAATCACTACTACGTATACCGTCATCTGGCCGCTCAGCCAGGGGCGCCGATCGCAGTCGTGATGCCTGATCAGCAAGAGGGCGGCATGGGAGCGATCATGAACGTGGCCGGCGTCGGCGTCATCAAGTCGACCAAGCGCCTCGACAGCGCCAAGCTGCTCGTAGAATTCTTAGTCGCTCAAGCGGGGCAAAAGCTATTTGCGGATCTCGACAAGGAATATCCTCTCCACCAGGACGTGAAAGCTGATCCTGCGCTCGTGGAACGGAAAAGTTTCCGCGCAGCGCTGGTCCCCCTCTCCAAGCTGGCTGAACTGCGCGAGCCGACTATCACGTTGATCGAACAAGTGGGTCTCCGGTAACTCGAAGGGACCCATCGTGAACACGAGTCGCCACCAGCTTGTTTCACCACTGCAGCTCGTTGCCCTGGCGACTGCCGGAATTATCCTGCTGCCGCTCGGCTATGTCACCGCACAAGCCCTCTCGGCCGATCCGGCCGTCTGGAGCCGTTTGTGGGCGACTCGCATTCCCGAACTGCTGTTCAACACCGTCTCGCTGGCCGGCAGCGTGTCGGTCATCACGCTGGTCCTGGGCGTCTCAACTGCCTGGCTGGTGACGCGCGTGGAGTTTCCCGCTCGCAGACTATGGGAAGGCGCTTTGGTCCTTCCATTGGCGATGCCGACCTACGTGCTGGCCTATGTTTATTCCTACCTATTGGGATTCGGCGGCCCCGTCGAGCATCTTTGGCAACTCGTGGCCGGTCCTCAGGCCAGAATCTTTTCGCCTCATAGCTATTGGGGTGCGACGCTTGTCATGGCGTTGGATACATTTCCTTTCGTCTATCTTCTCAGCCGGAGTGCGCTTCTCAGCATGAACGTGTCGTTTGAAGAGGTCGCACGGGCCAGCGGCGTCTCCCGTCTCTCGACTCTCTGGCGCGTGACGCTGCCGCTGATGCGCCCCTCGATTGCCGCCGGAGTTGCGCTCGTCATCTTGTACGTCGTGTCGGACTTTGGTGCGGTGTCATTGCTTCGCTACCAGACGCTCACCTACGCCGTGTTCCAGCAAATGACCGGACGATCCGACAATACCGCCGCGAGCATCTTGAGTCTCCTGCTGGTCGCGCTTGCGCTGATTTTCCTGATCACTGAACGGTGGTTCCGACAACGGAGCCGGTTTTATCAGACTACCGGCCGCTACCGAGCTCCTCAACGGCGCCAATATGGCTGGCTTGGCACCGCCGCCGTCACCGGCTATCTCGGGCTGATCATCGGTACAGCCTTCGCACTCCCAACCTTACTATTGATTCAATGGAGCCTGTCGCCAGAGGCACAGGCTACACTCGACAGCCGATTCTTCGGGTTCGTCTGGAACAGCGGCATCCTGGCCGCCTGCGCTGCCACAGGCGGCGTATTGATCGGCTTGCCGCTTGCCTACCTGGCCAGCCGCCGCCCGACTGTGCTGAACCTGAGCTGCCTGCAAGCCGCCTATGCCGGCTATGTGCTTCCAGGACCGGTGGCAGCACTGGCCGTCCTTGTCCTCTTTACCAAGCTGGCCCCTGTGTTCTACGGCTCAGTACTGATCCTCATCGTGGCCTACGTGATCCATTTTCTCCCAGCAGGACTCCAGTCTCTGGAACCAGCACTCCAGCATATGTCGCCGAACCTTGAAGAGGTCGCACGTACGCTGGGTCTTGGAATGCGTGATACCTGGAGACGGGTGACACTGCCACTCATTCGGAACGGATTTGTCGTAGCCTGGGTTTTGATATTTCTACAGACGATGAAGGAATTACCTGCGACGCTCTTGTTACGGCCGGTGGGATTCGACACCCTGGCTATTCGTGTCTGGATGGAAGCGAGCGAGGAATATTATCAGCTCGCCGCCCCCTCCGCGCTCCTCATTGTCTTCCTGAGTCTCCCGGCACTGGCTTTGTTAGTCTCGAAAGATTGGCGCGCAGCGTAGCCCGCATTATTGGAGGCTTAGACTAAGGTTGGGGCTCAGATGAAGAAAGTTTGGTCTTCGCTCAACCTTGACCTCGACCTCAGCCTGCTTAGAGGAAGGATCGTGATTCCGTGATCTCCGACCACTCCACCGCGCCACGCCCATCCGGGGATGGCACATTCCAGGGCAACCTCTTTACACCGGCCTCCTCGGTCTTGGAGCTGCGCTATGTTTCCTGCGCCTACGAAACGGGACGCCCCGCGGTCCAGGAAATCTCGTTCGCGGCAAGGGAGGGGGAAATTCTCTGCCTGCTCGGTCCCTCTGGATGCGGGAAAACGACGATTCTGCGGGCGATTGCCGGATTTGAACCGGTTCGCTCCGGCCAAATTTTCTTGTCCGGCCAACTCGTATCGTCGCCGGACGTGATGATCCCTACGGAGAACCGGCGCGTCGGGATGGTCTTTCAAGAATACGCGCTGTTTCCCCACCTGCGCGTACAGGACAACATCGCCTTCGGTCTTCGCCACCTCGCTCGGAGCGTTCGCGCCGAGCAGGTCCAAGAAATGCTGCGCCTCACAGGACTGGAGGGATTCGAGCGGCGGTATCCGCACGAATTATCGGGCGGCCAACAACAACGGGTCGCGCTGGCTCGCGCCCTCGTTCAAAATCCCGTCGTGCTGCTGCTCGACGAGCCGTTCAGCAATTTAGACCCTGACATGGCCGGACGCATGCGCCAAGAGTTGCACGACCTGTTACGCCGGACGAAGACGACAACCGTGCTCGTCACACACGATCATGACGAAGCCTTTGCCATGGCCGACCGAATTGCCGTACTCAACCAGGGTCGCTTGGAGCAATTCGATACGCCGGAAATGATGTACCACATGCCGGCCACACCCTTCGTAGCCGACTTTGTCGGTCAGGCGGACTTCATTCCTGGAACCGTGTCCCAAGGCATGGTCCATACCGAACTGGGAGAGTTCCCTGACACGATCGAGTGCAAAGACGGCACCAACGTGGTCGTCATGATTCGGCCGGACGACATTCACCTCGTCCCCACGGAAGGCGCCCGCTCGCGTATCCTCTCTCGCCAGTTCCATGGCTCAGAGAATCTGTACGCAGTCAGCCTCCCCTCCGGTCAAATCGTTCATAGCAGTCAAGGCTCCACGAGCGTCTATCAGGTAGGCGCGACGGTGGAACTCCGTGTCTTAGCTACCCATACGGTGCTCTTTCGGCGAGAGGAATCCACCGGATAGGTATCGCAGCCGATCCGACCGATCGCACGAGAGCATTGACAGGCTTTTTCAGAATCTGGCAATGATAGACCCTCACGACGGTTTCTATCCTACCGATTCGTGAATGACTGAGAGAAAATGAGACCTCGTTTATGAATGGGCTACAAGACCTCGTCGATTATGGAGTCATCGGGCTCCTCATAGCGCTCAGCGTCTGGACGGTAGCCATTGCAGTGGAACGGTGGCTCTTTTACCGCCGTGTCGATCTCGCTCAATACCCCAACAGCCTGGGATTGGAGATGGCTTTGACCAAAAACTTGGTCATTATCGGTACAGTGGCCGCGAATGCTCCGTATATCGGTTTGCTGGGTACTGTGCTCGGTATCATGCTCACCTTCCATACGATGGGAACCTCCGGCACCATGGCCGTCAATGCCATCATGATCGGGCTCAGCCTCGCGATAAAAGCCACAGCAGTCGGACTGATGGTTGCCATTCCCTGCGTCGTCATGAACAACGTACTCCGGCGGAAGGTGACGGAGCTCCTCGCCCGACATAAGGAACAGCATGCAGCGGGACATTGACCAAATCAACGTCATCCCCCTGGTGGACGTCATGCTGGTTCTGTTGGTCATCGTGTTGACCACCGCCACCTTTATCAGCAGCGGACAGATTCCGGTCAATTTGGCAAAAGCGAAGGAAGTCGGTAATCGTAAAGAAGCTCCCATCGTCATCACCCTGACTGCCGACGGCGCGCTCTTTCTCAACGACCACACGGTTCCCGAAGGAGGGCTCCAGGGAGCACTGGCTGCGGAGCCACGAGAATCGTCGGTGATCGTACGGGCGGATAAAGTCACCCTGCTCGAACGATTCGTGTCCGTGGTCGATGAAGTGCGTGGGTTGGGATTCCAACAAGTCAGTCTAGAGGTCATTCGGCTATGATCGCTGCTGGGCCACATCGCTCTGGAGGCCATAAAGAAGCTCACGTCCAGGGATGGATTATCTCTGTCCTCTTGCACGGCACCGTGGCATTCACAGCAATTCTGCTTGTGAAGCAAGTCCAGCTCGTA
>JACQEY010000129.1 GCA_016200355.1 Nitrospirota bacterium | reverse complement strand
TTCACCGTCACACCGGGGGATTCGAGCATCGCCACCGCTTCACGCTTGTACTCCGCTGAAAATCTCCGCCGTTGTCCCATGACACCCCTCCTGGCCCATTATGAGCCTTAACTAGGTGTCCGTAAAAGCGGGGCAGAACCCCGGACGATGTAGCTGGCAGGATGAAAGGTAAGTCTCAGGGGGAGTATTTCTCGTGGGGAAAGTACTAAGAGACTCCGAAGCCGTGAAGCATCCCTTAGCGATTTGACACTTTTTCACCTCCTGGCGTAGTGTGGGCTTTCCAAGGGAGGGACAGCCAATGGATAAGAGAACTGTGCTCGTCATGTTCGTTGTGGCGATTCTCGCGCATCAAGGGATGAATCACGAAGCCCTTGAGGTGCCCTCAGGCCAAGAGACACAAGCCATGAGCCCCGCATTACTAAAGGCCGTAAGGATTGTGGATACTGACTTGCCTACACATTAAGAACCCCCAAGCAGTGCCGATCAGCCAATAGGACAGGATGCTACCGATAAGGTCCAATCAGATGTGCAGTCCGCTCCGTTTGTTCCTGTTTTAGACAATCCCCGCCCTCCAGTTCGCCGTGCTCGCGCGGACCAGTATTGGAGTCCCGTCAACTTGTGTCTCACTGACAAGGTTCCTGGCATGTTCATAACGTAAAACAGCCCGCTGTCGCTCCGGCCAGCTCCGGTCCTTCCCTTGTTACGGCCTCCAGTCCGATACTTGCGCCTTTGTTCGCATCCCTCCTACAATACGCCTCCCTACGTCGCTTCCTTAGGGTCGCCAGCTCCAAGGCTCTATCCCTCCTCCGAAGTACTTCCTTCAGGTCTTTTGTCCCGCGCCTCCTGCGCTAATCTTTTCACAGAGCAGACTTTCACAGGCTGAATTGCAAGGAGGCGTCATATGACCCGTCTACGCGCGCTTGTCGGAGCATGCTTTGTGATTGCCGTCATAGGAACCGTTGTTGCCGTCCCGATTGCTTGGGCCGTTGTCTTCGGCATTGTCGAGGCTTTCCCAGAGAAACTTGCTGCTGTTAGCCTCACGTTCCGGTGACAGTCTCGAAGCAGATTGGTGGCAGTTTCGGCGGGGTACAAAGAACATCGACTGTGCAAGAACTGGCGGAACTATCTCCGTTCACCCGAAGAGGGACCAACGGTAACAGCCGTAGACCTGCACATCCTTCGAGTTTGACTATTTTTGCTGGACCAGCCGGAAGCCCCTCGACGCCGAGTGGTATTGCCAAGCGTGTCACTACAAGAAACACTCACCAAGGTTTCAACAGATGGCCCTGTACCGTCAGACGCAACGCTTGAGCAGGATCATCGGACACTAGCCTAACGTCGTCGCCGCTGTGACCACCACGTATAGAGCGCAAAGGCGATAAATGGGAGAAGTACAATCGCCAGCCCGATCACCGGTATAAACAGAATGGTGATATAGCGATCCAACAGAGACGGGGCGTCCATACATGGACCGACTCTAGAGGGAAATGAACGTCTCCAGGTCAACAGAGCGGAAGATAACTGTCCCTCCGCCTAACGCTTAGCGTCTATCCTTGGGCGCGTCATACGGAAACCACAAAATCAGAGCCGCCCCCGCTGCAAAGATGGCGACGAAGAGGCCAGGGATAATGGCGATTTCCATGATACCCTCCCTGGGTTGATGGTGGGTTCGACCGCAGGCGATGATTTTAGTACCAAGAGCCTGTTTAGCGCAACTAGTCGGCTTGTGCTTACTGGTAGAGAGCCACAGTCCGAATAGAGCTGTAGCCGCGCAGAGGGCAGCGAGCTTCACGAAGGCCATAAATTGAAACTTGAACAAAAACATGAGGGCCTCCTTTATTTCCGATGTCAAATGTTGTAATGTCCGCTAGCGTTATAAACCCTGGAGAACGTTGCTATGATAACGGATACGTCAATTCATAGCCGCGTTCACTCACCGTAACTCATCCCACCACGAGGACCGGTCATGGGGAACGAGCCCAGGCTGGGCAGCAAGATCTTTTATAAGATCGGCGAAGTCAGCCAGATTGCCAATCTACCGGCTTATGTGTTGCGATTCTGGGAATCGGAGTTTCCGTTTCTCAAGCCCAAGAAGAGTCGGGGGAATCAGCGGCTCTATGTCAGGCGAGAGGTCGAAACAGTGCTGGAGATCAAGCGGATGCTCTATGAAGAAGGGCATACTCTTGCAGGCGTCAAACGATATTGGGCCAGGCGAGGCCGTGTGGCAAGCCAACGGGTACGCCCCAAAGAACTTGCGCAGAAACTTCGGGGGAATCTCCAGGCGATTCTCAAAATTTTGGAGTCGCATTCCAACTGACGATAGCGCTACTTTGTCAATTCCGAGCCGGTTGCATTCCAGCCGACTCCAGAGGACAATGCGGGAGTCGGTGGAATTGAATAGAATGTGTCGGGGCGTGGCGCAGCCCGGTAGCGTACTCGCTTGGGGTGCGAGTGGTCGGCCGTTCAAATCGGCTCGCCCCGACCAATATATAGAGTGCTGAGGGCCGAGACGAATAGGAGAGTCGGGCATTCGGTTCTCAGCACTCAACACTGAAACAGAGAGCTGCCGCCGGCAGCTTTTTTTGTTCCTGACAGGCCCATGCGCATTTTGGTTACGAACGATGATGGAATTCACTCGCCTGGTTTGACGGCGCTTGCCAAGGCCTTGTCGAAAGTGGGCGAGGTCTGGGTGGTCGCGCCGGATCGTGAGCGGACTGCGGTGGCCCATGCCGTGACGCTTCATAAACCGCTGCGAGTGCATCAGACTGGAACGCGGATTTACGCGGTCAACGGAACGCCGGTCGATTGTGTGAATCTTGCCGTGCTGAAGCTTCTGCCTGCGCCGCCTGATCTCCTCGTGTCAGGAATCAATAAAGGCGTGAATCTCGGCGACGATGTGTTGTATTCCGGAACGGTGTCGGCAGCGATGGAAGGGACGATCCTCGGTGTCCCTTCTATGGCTGTGTCACAAGAGGGGGAGAAGCATTTTTATTTCGACGCCGGGGCTCGGTATGCCGTTCGCATCGCTCGCTTGATTTTGAAAGAAGGTTTGCCGGACGAAACGCTCGTGAATCTCAATATTCCGAACCGGCCGTTCGGGTCCATCACCGGAGTTCGAGTCACCTGTCTGAGCCGCAGGCGTTTCGACAATCCGATCATTGAAAAGGTCGATCCGCATGGCCGGACCTACTATTGGATTGCCGGGACCCGTATATCGTGGAGCCGAAGCAAGGATGCCGACCATGAGGCGCTTGAGCAAGGAGCGGTTTCGCTCACCCCCATTCACCTCGATACGACGAATCATGGGGCATTAGATCGTTTCCGGAAATGGGAAACGGTACGTCGACCCAATGTGCGTCGGGTGATTGCATCGTCGAAATTAAAGGGCAAGCGGAGGAGCTAGAGTACTGTGGGCAATCTGATCGAAGCGATCATCACAGAACTCAGCCGGTTTATCGTGTCGATGATCTCGACATTCGGCTACACCGGTATTTTTATCACCATGGCTATCGAGAGCGCCTGCATTCCATTGCCCAGCGAGATCATCATGCCCTTTTCCGGGTATCTCGTGACGACAGGACAGTTCACGATGCTGGGCGTGACGTTGGCCGGCGCTATTGGGAACGTCGCCGGGTCAGTTGTGGCCTACTACGCCGGTGTATGGGGTGGCCGGCCCTTCGTTGAGCGATACGGACCCTATGTGCTGGTGTCGAGAAAAGACATCGAGATGGCGGATCGATGGTTCGCCAAATATGGCGATGCAGCCGTATTTTTCAGCCGGATGCTTCCGGTCGTTCGGACCTTCATCTCGTTACCGGCCGGCATCGCCAGAGTGAATATTTATCGGTTTATGCTCTACACGTTTCTCGGCGCATTGCCCTGGTGCTATCTCCTGGCCTATATCGGCGTGAAGATGGGAGAGCAATGGGAACATCTGAGAGATTATTTCCATCAATTTGATATCGTGATCGGCCTCTGCCTGGCGCTTGCCGTGGGCTATTTCCTCTGGTCTCATTGGCCGAAGCGCCGCGTCACTCCGGAGTTGTAACCAGCCCATGCTCTCGATCTACAACACCCTCACTGGGAAAAAAGAGCCGTTTCAGTCGCTCCAGCCGAAGACCGTGCGGATGTATGTTTGCGGCGTGACCGTCTACGACTACTGTCATATCGGCCATGCTCGCAGCGCGCTCGTGTTCGATGTGATCCGGCGCTATCTAGAATTCAGCGACTACCAGGTTGAATTCGTCAAGAACTTCACCGACGTGGACGACAAGATCATCAAGCGGGCGAATGAGCAGGGCGTCAGCTGCGACGCCATCACCGCCGAGTACATCGAGGCCTACTATCAGGATATGGGGAAGCTCGGAATTCGACAGGCTACGCACGAACCGAAAGCCACCGAGCATATGGCAGAGATCATTGAGCTGGTCAATATGCTGATTCAGAAAGGCTTCGCCTATGAAGTGGCCGGCGATGTCTACTTCCAGGTCGAGAAGTACCAGGCCTATGGCCGCCTCTCGAAACGGAAGCTTGAGGATTTGCAGGCTGGCGCGCGGGTGGAGGTAGATGAACGAAAGCGCCACTCGATGGATTTCGCTCTCTGGAAAAGCAGCAAGCCAGGCGAGCCATCATGGGAGAGTCCCTGGGGGCCAGGGCGCCCGGGCTGGCATATCGAATGTTCCGCCATGTCGATGCGCCATTTAGGTGAGACCTTCGATATTCATGGTGGGGGGATGGATCTCATTTTCCCCCATCACGAAAACGAAATCGCCCAGTCCTGCGGCGCCACAGGCAAGGAGTTTGCCCGTTACTGGATCCACAACGGGTTCGTGCAGATCAAACAGGAGAAGATGTCCAAGTCCCTGGGGAACTTCTTCACGATCCGAGAGGTGTTTGAAAAGTGGGGTTATCGTACGCAAGTGACAGGGGAGGTGTTGAGATACTTCTTGCTGACAACTCACTATAGAAGCCCTTTGGAATTCTCTGATCAGGGTTTGCAAGAGGCGAAACGAACATTAGACGGGTTCTATAATTTGTTCCAACGTCTTGATGAGATAACGCAAACAGAGGGACCCGGAGATAGCCAGCTGCAGCAGGTCCTAGAGAAAAGAAGTAATGGTTTTCGGGAGGCAATGGATGATGACTTCAACACCCCTGCTGCTATCGCGCAATTCCAGGATTTTCGTGGAGAAGTCAATCGCTTGCTGGAAACAGGATTGTCAAAGAAGGCCTGCGGGATGGCTCGGGAGCTTTTTCGATCACTAGGAGGAGTATTCGGGCTTCTCCTCCTTTCATGGAAAAAAGATTGGGAGTTCAGGTATCTTGATGATGAGCCAACTGCTTGGCCCCCACCTTGGATGCGACAACAAGACCGGTCTGGAGTGCCTCAACCGCTTATCGCAGATGAGGAGTTGCCGGTAGCGGCTTTGTCTGATGAAGAGATAGAAGGAAAACTGGTTGAACGCGATGAAGCCAGAAAACAGAAAGACTTCAAAAAGGCCGACGAGATTCGTCAGTTCCTCAAGGAATCCCAAGGCGTTACCATTGAGGACAAGCCCGACGGCACCAGCCGGTGGAAGCGATAGTCCTCCGGAACTGATTTACGGGCTGCATACCGTGCGCGAAGCCTTGCGTGCCGGTTCGCGTCCGTTGCAGCGGCTACTCCTGTTGCGGACCGATCGGCAATTTGCCGATCTCGTGCATCTGGCGAAGGCACAGCGAGTCCCCGTTCACATCGAGCCTCCGCCTGCCTTCGATCGACTGGTGCCGGGCGGACACCACCAGGGCGTCATTGCTTTTGTCGCCGCGAAATCCTACGACACGATGGAGCAGATTCTCGATCGGGCGAAGACGCGAGGCGAGAAGCCCTTCCTCGTGCTCCTTGACGGAGTCGAAGATCCACACAACTTAGGCGCGGTATTGCGGACGGCTGAAGCGGCGGGTGTCCATGGGGTCTTCATCCCGGAACGCCGCGCTGTCGGCCTGACGTCGGTGGTGGCGAAAGTATCAGCCGGGGCGCTCGATCACATTTCCGTCGGGCGTGTGAGTAATCTGATTCGTCTAATTCAGGATCTCAAAGAGGCCGGCCTGTGGGTTTACGGCGTGGACCCACAGGCAGCGAAGCTCCATACCGACATCGATATGACCGGGCCGATTGCGTTGGTGCTTGGAGGAGAAGGGGAAGGCCTTCGCCCTGGTGTGTTGGGTGAGTGTGACGACCGCGTCAGGATTCCGATGCAGGGCCACATACAGTCGTTGAATGTCTCAGCTGCAGCAGCCGTCACGCTGTTCGAAGCGGTCCGCCAGCGTCGCAGAAGTGTCGTGTCGGCGGCGAAGCCTAGCGAATCTTGATCGTCCCGTCTTGGATCGCGGTTTTGAGCAGCTGAGCCGTGTTCGACACGCGCATCTTTTTCATCATGTTGGCCCGATGCGCTTCGACGGTCTTGACGCTGATTTTGAGTCGTTGACCGATTTCCTTGTTTTTGAACCCGGCCCAAATCAGTTCAAGAATCTCTTTTTCCCGGCTGGTGAGCGATTCAGGCCGCTTCTTGCGGGGTGGCGGGGTTAGATCGGCCAGGGAAGGTTTGGTTTTCGTCTTTGCAGTCCGTGCCATTATCATGTTCTCCTTTAACGAATAAAATAGTACGCTATAATTCACCTTGATAGAGAGACGCCCAGAACAAACCCTCGCCAAGAAGGCAGCGATTATAGGAACTTTCTCGCTATAAGTAAACTGTGGGAAGTCTGCCCCAGTGAAGCTACCTAATTTATTTCATTTGGCATGCAAAGTGACCAGCATGTTCCAAGCCAGAGTCTGTTCCTGAGACGATTATGCACGAATGGCTTCTTTATTTTGCGGTCGGGACCCTCGGTGCGCTGATCGGCAGTTTTCTCAACGTCTGCATCTTCAGACTACCCCGAGGTGAATCGATCGTCTGGCCCGGGTCCCATTGCCCCTCGTGCGCCCACCCTATCGAGTTCTACGACAATATTCCTCTGTTGAGCTATCTGTGGCTTGGTGGACGCTGCCGGGCTTGCCGAACGCCAATTTCGATACGCTATCCCCTGGTCGAAGGCACCAACGCCCTCGGCTATCTCACCCTCTTATGGTATTTCGGTCCAACTTGGACGACTGCTCTCTATGCCCTGTTGTTTTCGGCGCTGGTCGTGGTGACGGGAACAGATCTCACCCACAAGATGATCCCCAATGTCATTACCCTACCGGGAATGGTGGTCGGACTTCTTGGCGCAGTGACCGTGTTGCCGGTGGGTGTGATCAATTCTGTGGTCGGTCTCACGGTGGGAGGCGGTATCCTCTGGCTCCTGGCCTGGCTGAGCCCCTATCTCTTCGGTAAGGAGGGAATGGGAGGTGGCGATATTAAGTTGCTGGCAATGATCGGTGCGTTTCTTGGCTGGAAGCCAGCGCTCCTCACCATCATGATCGGCTCGCTCACTGGTTCTATCATCGGGATCAGCCTGATCGCCCTGCATATCACCAAGCGTGATGACTATATTCCCTTTGGCCCCTTCCTTGTGTTGGGAGCGCTCCTCTCCCTATTTTTCGCCCAACCGCTCCTCGATTGGTATCAAGGCTTTCTTGGCCCTACCTTCTAGCGCTCTCCCTGTATCTCTTCGGGTAAATCCCCGTATCTAAATATTGAGATATTCTTCTGGCTTTCTTCCTCTTCCTCGGCCAGCGCGCAGGCCAGCTCCGCCTCCATGCTTCCTCGTGACAACGCGAAACCGCGTGAACTTGCGAAGTATTCTGCTCCCGCTCCTCACTAATCATTCGGTCATCTGGCCGCGGATCAACGTGGGCACGGGTCTTGGAGACGACGTTCATCCTCGTAAGGATAACTCTTCTGCGAGAGTGGAGCATGCCGAGAGAATCACAACTACAGGAACAAGGCTGGAGCTTGACAGAGCTTCTCATCGTACTGGCGATCATGGGCATCATAGCTGTATTAGCCGTGCCGAGTTATCAAACAGCGGCCGCAAGGGTTCAGGCGCGCAGCACCACCATAGAGATCGCATCGCAGCTTCGCTTCGCCAGACAGCTGGCGATGGCCAGGCGAGAGCGCCTGAGGGTCATATTTGATCGAGAGAGCCGTACGATCACGCTTCAACGTGCGGATGCCGAGGGTACTCTGCATGTCTATCAGTACGCGGACAAGGGGGTGGTCGTGGAGGAGCCAACCGCCGGCCCTGAACTTCTATTTCATCCTAGCGGTCGGTCGGCGACCCCTACAACCATTCGCGTGCGAGACAGTCAAGGCCGGGAAACCACGTTCACTGTGAGTATCACAGGAAGAGTGTCCGTCTCATGAAGCCGGATCGATTGTTTTTTACAGAGGGAGGAGCCAGTTTTGCCGAAGTGCTGGTGGCTATGACGCTGACACTGATTGGACTGGTTGGTGCGATGGGGGCATTTCAGGTAGCAGAGCGGAGTCTTCGAACGGGGACATTGGCGACGCGTGCCCTGGCGATGGCGGAATCGCGGCTCGAAGCGAAACGATCTATGCGATGGGATCGTCTCTTGTTGGACGATCTGGATTACGATGGTGTCCCGGACCTTGTCATGCATGACGATGGAGTAGGCGGCGATGTGCTGGCAGGTGATGGGGTGTATTCCGGTAGTTGGGACCAGGATGGCGTCCAGCTGATCTGGACGGTGACACCGAGCCGTTTCGATTCACTGTCGGCCTCAGGGCATGTCCTGATTGAGGCTCGCGCTGTCTATGCAGCCAGCGAGGGCCAACGTGAAGTGCGAGTCGGCACGCTGCGGGCTAATCCCGTGTTTGTTGGGAGCCGGTAACGTGTCGCCATTGGGAGTAGGCAGGATACGGACGGTGCGGGATACAAGGGGCACGTACCATAGAATAGGGACGGAGGCAGGGGCCAGCCTGACCGAGCTGATGTTTGCCATGGCGGCAGGGTTAGTCATCTTGGGCGCCACGCTTCAGGCCCTGTCCTATTTCCAGCAACAGTTTCTGAGGCAACAACGTGAGGTTGCGCAACAGCAAGATCTTCGGATTGGGTTAGAAGTTCTTGAGGAGGAATTGCGGCTCGTAGGGTCCGGCTCTCTTACCACGGCGGCCGCGGACTCAGTGGAGTTTTCGGTGAATCTGCAAGGTCTTTCGACGACCGTCACGGCAACTGCGGCGATCGGCCAAACGGCTCTATCGGTCGAAGATGGGCGAGGGTGGGAGGATCGGAAAACCATTGTGGCCTGTTGGGCCGAGCGCTGCGAGACGCTGGCCCTGGCTCGTGATGGACAACGGAGCTTACTCACGGTGACGCAGCCGCTGACAGGGGCGATTCCATCCGGAGCCTTTGTCACTCTCCTGAATCGTGTCCGCTACTACAGCCGTCGCGATGACCAGGGTGTTCTGAGGTTACTTCGACAGGTGGATGGAGGCGCGAGTGTTTTGGTCAGAGATATCAGGGAAGCACGGTTCTCCTACTGGGATGAAAACGGGCAGGCCGTGACTCACCCGGCGTTCGTCAAGCGGGTCGTCGTTGAAGTGATGTTGTCCGATCAAGGGATTCGCGCGGTTCGAGAAATTAGCCTCAGGACATAACGGCGGTACTTCCGATAAGCATGAGAGTGAGGACATATGGGGATGAAAGAACGGCGCGCATCAGAATTCATGAATCTATGCGACAAGGGCCACGTGCTTCTCGCGTCGCTCATGCTGATCTTTCTTCTTGGGGTCGCCGGCATGACATCTCTGTATCTTGCCGGTCAGGATGGACCGGGAGTTAGTGGCATGAAAGAGGCCAATGTCGCGCAACAGCTGGCCAACGGTGCGGCGGATGTCGTGATGAGTTGGTTTCATGATCCGAGTGTCACCCCGACATCCATTGCTGGATTGCTCATGAAGCGTCAGGGAGATCTGACGAACGGGCCGTCGTTCTTCGACGTAGCCGGGCGTTCGCAGTTTATCGGGACCGCTGGCCACCCCGACATCCTTCTTGATGCAGCGAACCAGGCGGACAATCAGACGCTAAATGATTCCCCCAGTGGCTTCTCCCGTGCCCTGGGAGGACTTGGACGTATTCTGAAGTTGAAGGTGTATGGTCCTTTGCAGCCAGGCTTGCTGAGCACGGTTGAGGTCACGGCCACGACGGTTGATCACCGGCCGGTCACACGAACGGTTCAGCTCCAGCTCGGGGCCCTGTCGATTCCCGCGGTTCGCTCGGCGGTGCAAGTTGGACAGGCTCTCGGCGCCATGCAGCCAGGAGGTGAATCTCCCGTTATGGTCCATTGGGGTGATCAACGGGTAATGGGCGATCTCGCGGTTCAACGAGTTGAGGATCTTGTCTTCAAGAACACAGCGGCGCCAGTCACCGGTCAGTCGTATGACCAGATGTTGTATGCGCAGGATCGCTGGACGGAATATTGGATTGGAGGGATCGTCTCGGTCATCGCTCCTCCGCCAGGGCAAGGAGCGAATCCTCCGCTTCCTGAAAATGTACACCAGCAGCAATATCCGACGCCTGGGGTGAGGCTTGATCAGTGGGACTACGACTTGCTTAAGAAGATCTCACTGCGCTGGGGAACCTATTATCGACTCGATCGTATGGGGCAGCTTCATTCGCAAGGGGCCTCGGATTCGGATCAGGGAATTACGCCTGCAGACGCATTAGAATCTCAGGTCATCGGAGACCATCGTGGATTGGTCTTCATCGACACAATCGATGGGCAATCCCCGCGTGCCGATAATATGGGAACGCTGGTTCTGGATACGGACTATTTTGAAGGGCTTCTGGTCGTTCAGGGTCATGTGGTATGCAGACCTCGCGCAGCAGGGAAATCTGTCCCAGCCCTCAGTCCATCTCAACCGGGGACAGAGTCGCTAGGGGCAAGGGTTCCGGTGCAGTTGTCCGGCATTCACGTCAACGGCCTGCTGTATGCGGCTGGTGCGATCAGGATGGAACGACCCACTCGCCTGTACGGAGCGATGATGGCAGGACAGAGCGTGACGTCGATCGGAACCGGTACCGTTATCGAGGTCTGGTACAACGCTGATTTGGCGCAGGGACTGTTTCGAGGGGTTCCGGTTGTGTATCGGGTGCCGGGAACCTGGTTGGCGAAGTACTAGCCGGATGCTAAAAAACCCGCCAGCCTGTCTTGTTCATTTAGTCTGTTCAGTCTGTCTGGTTTGTTTGGTTGCATGAAACTAACCAGATAGACCAGGCTTGTCTCAGATGTATAGGCCAGTGACATTGCGACGTGCCCACAGAGCTTTTTCGTAGTCTGCCAGCGGGAAGGCGAGAGCGAAAGGTTTTGTGCATGACGGTTGAGATGGATCTGGCGGCTGGTGGGACTGGAGGGAAGAAGGGCAGCCGCGCGTCGAAACTCTCTCGTTGCACGATTGAGCAGAATGTGCTGGATACGATGGTCTATCGCGAAATCATCAGTCAGGTCGACGTATTGGCGGCGGTCGACGATTCGAAAGACGGCGCAGTCGATCTTGAAACGGTGCTCCTCGACCGCTATCGTGTTCCGAAGGACGCATTGGGGTCCGCCTTGAGCGACTTTTATCAATGCCCCTACCTGCCGTATGACGAACGAACGGTGATCGATGCCGACCTGCTCAAAACGCTCAACCTCGACTATCTCAGGAAGAACCTCTGGCTGCCGATTGCCCGTCGAGGCTCATTGATCGATGTGCTCACCAGCGATCCGCACGATCTCGACAAGGGTTGGGACGTGCGGCGCACATTTCCAGGGATGACCATTCGTTATGCCGTAGGTCTTCGTCGGGACATCGAGCAGTTTCTCGATTTAGCCAGGGGCCAGGGAACCAGCGGGTCCATCGGCGCCATCCTCGGTGAGTTGATCAATGAAGTCCATCTTGAGCCTGCCATCGATCCCGTATCCGGGGGGATCGACGAGAACGACTCAGCTATTGTGCGGCTAACGAATCAAGTGATTGCCGAAGCCGATCGCCTCGGCGCATCGGACATTCACATCGAACCATACGCGGATCGTAAAGACGTGGCTGTGCGCCTGCGCGTCGACGGTGCTTGCTCGACATTCATGAAGATTCCGGCGGCTTATCGGCGTGCCGTCGTGTCACGCATCAAGGTCATGGCCAATCTTGACATCGCGGAACGCCGCAAACCTCAAGACGGCAAGATCCGGTATCGATTGGCGAAGGATCGAGAGATCGAAGTGCGTGTCGCGACCCTGCCTACCTCGGGACAGGACGAAGATGTCGTGCTGCGTCTCCTGACAGCCAAGCAACCGATGCCGCTCGACGCGATGGAATTTGCCCCCGCCACTTTGCAGGCCATTCAAGCCATTGCGGAAAAACCGCACGGGATCATCTTGTGTGTCGGACCGACTGGGTCCGGCAAAACGACAACCTTGCACGCAATTCTCAAGCACATCAATACCGACGAACGAAAGATTTGGACAGCCGAAGATCCCGTTGAAATTACCCAGGACGGTCTCCGCCAAGTCCAGGTCCATCCGAAGATCGGTCTGACCTTCGCGACCGCGATGAGGGCGTTTTTGCGTGCCGATCCCGACGTCATCATGATCGGCGAGATGCGGGACAAAGAAACGGCCGACATCGCCATTGAAGCCTCGCTCACGGGCCACTTGGTGCTCAGCACCATCCATACGAACAGTGCGGTTGAAACGGTGATCCGTTTGTTGGATCTCGGGTGCGACTCTTTCAACTTTGCCGACGCTATGTTGGGAGTGCTCGCCCAGCGCCTGTGCAAACGAATCTGCATCCAGTGCAAAGAGGCCTATCATCCGAGCCAACAGGAGTACGACGAGCTGGCGAAAGGATATGGCGCGCAGGACTGGCCCACCGTCGGCATCGAGTACACGGCCGATTGGAGTTTGTACCGTGGGCAAGGTTGCAAGGCCTGCAATCGAACCGGCTTCAAGGGGCGGATTCCCTTGCATGAACTGTTAAGAGGATCGGAAGAGATGAAGCGACTCATCCAATCCAAGACCAGGACCGCCGACATGCTCAGCCTGGCTATGGAAGAGGGGATGTCGACTCTTGTACAAGACGGGATACAAAAAGTCCTGCGCGGAGAGACCACCTATCAGCAGGTCAAGGTCGTTGCGATGAAGTGAAAGAGGAATATTACAACATGTAACCATAGCCGTGCGGTCTGTCCTTTCACAGCATGGGTCGCAATCGCCACCTTCAACCTTAGATCGTGGCTGTATTCCATGGATGCATAGCCTTCCGATGGCCGCAAGTTGAAGCGCCCCTATAACAAAAGTCCTCGTATCGAGCCATCCGGACTGTTTCCCACACTCGTTCCACCTCTTTGTGGCTGATCCTTTCCGTGGTGCTACGGCACAAAATGTGCTTCTATTCTGACGCAAATTGTCAGTCGCCTCCCAATTTCTGCCTAATTCTTTCATTCCAATAAGCTGAATAATATATATAAAGTCAATGAGTTGAATATCTTAGACCAAGCGAAATAGTCGGCATGCCAATTGCTCAATTGGCGGCCAGCTATGGGTATATCTAATAAGACAAGACGCGATGGGACCCTGTCGCGGCAGGCAGGGTTTACCATGCTCGAACTCGTAATCGCCGTAGCGATTATCGGGATCGCAGCCGCGATAGCCATACCGAATTTCACGAGGTGGTACATGGACTATGAGGCGAAAGCCACGGCCTCTGAGATCGCTCGCCATCTTGTCCTGGTTCGTACAAGAGCGATGACGACAAATCAGACTCTGAACGTCCAAATCGTATTGGTAAATGGAATAGTCCAGATGACCACCACCAATCTCGCCGGTGCTCCGGCTCTTCAAGGCCTGAACGGGATTCAAGCGGTCCATATGGCGCCACTAATCTTCAACAACGGTGCTATCGCAAACGGGGGGGTCGTCCAGTTTAATTCCTATGGGCTCAGGACTAGTGTGCCTGGAACAGGGATACAGACGATCACGGTCGGAGGGACTCTATCAGGAACTCCGACAACCCAATATATGATTAACGTTGCGCCGAGCGGAACCAGCAGACTTGTAAGGCTATAGGGTGTTCTGCGATGGGCGACAGCACGCACGAAAGCAACATGATGTCTAAACGGATTCGACAAGAGCAGGGGTTCACGCTCATTGAGGTCATGTTGTCGTCGGCCATACTTGCCGTTGGTTTGCTCGGATTAGCAGGAATGACGACTTTGTCTTTCACGCGCAACAGCGACGGCAATGAAATGATGGTCGCCACGAACCTTGCGGCGGAGCTCGTCGAACGGATGCAATTCAATCGACGGAACCTCGTGGCTGGCTATAACGGAATCAATTTGAACTCAGCGAATCCCGCGCTCTGCATCCAGAATGCGCTGACACAGCCGGTGGCGCGAGGAGATTGTCTGCAGTGGCAAGCTCGCCTCTTTGCGTCGAGATTGGTTGGGGTCCAAGCTCAGGTGGCAGTGGCGGCCGTAGGGCCGGTGGGGCTCAATCAAAACAACATTAACGTGACGGTTACCTGGACCGGAGCAAGTCGGAACACTATAGCCGGGGGATCGGCAGCCTGGGTACCGGGAACCAAGAGAGTCACGTTAAACACAATGATCGCGCCAGAGTGAGAATCCGGCAGGGAAAGGGCGGACGCATGAGTATCAGGTTGCAGGACAAACCAGATGAACAGGGATTCACACTGGTCGAGATCATGGTGGCGACCGCGATAACGTCCGTGATCGTGTTAGCCGGAATGGCTGCGCTGACGATGACTGGCAAAGCCGTACGGGCCAATGAGCAAATTTCCGATGCCCAACAGAACGCGCGTATGGCCATGGAGATGATCGCCCACGACATCAAGATGGCGGGCTTTGGGCCGGCCATTGATCCATCAAAGAATCCGCTCCCAGTCGGAAACTGTGGAATTGGGGGGACTCCAGTACCGATTCTCCCGGGAGATAGCAATCCAACCGTCGGGGTCAATGATACTGGACCTGATCAAATCTCGCTCGTGGTGCCCCTCACGGTTTATACCGCACCGGGTGTTACGGGGTGGCAGACCACCGCGCCTATTATCGTTACCGGCGCTGCGCCATTTACGGCGTTCAACAGTGTATCAATCAACGCAGCGATCCTTCCCGCTATGACCGCAGCAGGGTTCGGTGCCAACTCCTATATCTCGATCGGCGGCGTCATCGCTACTCGGGTGCAGGGTGCGGCTTCTCCGATCCTATTGTCGGTTCCCGAGACTGGGAAGATACAGATTCCGACGGGGACTCAAATCTATATGCTTCAGTGCATCACCTATCAAATTATTCCACAACTTGCCGGTGGCACCCCCGGTGCAGACCTCAACAACATCTGTGGCGGCAATGCTCCTTGCTTGGTCCGCGGGATAGCGAATGCCACGGTCGCCTCCTTTGGTCGCGTCCTGCCGAACTGCAATGTCCCGGCGAGCCCCTGCTTGCCGATCGTCAACGGGATCGAGGACCTCCAGTTCGCCTATGCCTGTGATGGCTGTCTGTTACCGGGAGCCGGTCTCAGCGAGCCGGATGGCAGGATTGACGACGTGAGCCTGAACCTGATCTTCGATCAACCGGATTACATCTCGAACCAGATCTGGACCATCCCACCCATGACGCCGTCCGCAATCAAAATGGTTCAAGTTTCGATCGTCGCTCGGCAGCAATCGATCGATAATGGGCTCGGAGAAGGGAATTCACAGGCAGGACCGGGAACCTTGTCCACCACCTTTCTCACGGTCGACGACCACCTCCATGCCGGGGGCGTCTTCGTGGCCGGCGATACTGGAGCCCAGATTCCTCCCTATGCATCGGTACGGCGGCGGGTGGTGACTAGGACTGTGGAGACGAGAAATGCGAGACCATGGTCCTGAACCGGGAAGGAAGATGACGATGCGCGAGCAGTACAAAGTGTCGCTGGTCAGGGATGAACGGGGGGTAAGTCTCATCACCGTCATGATGGTGCTCCTTATCATGACCCTGATGGGGATCTCCATCCTGGCTGTCACGGGATTTGAGCGGCAGATTGCCGGTACTGTTACTGCCAGCGAATCCTCGACGGACGCGGCGGAGTCTTGTGTGAGCACCGGCGCAAATGTGCTCGCGCAAAGCCTTCAATCCCATACCGTGCTGCCAGCATTGCTCTCCAACGCCGTTCCGCCAGGGCCGGTGCCGCTCGCGAACCTCGCGGTATTGAATGGTGAGTTGATCACTGATGGAGGCAACCCGGATTTCCCGACTGGAGTGGGCTCTGCGCCAAACCTGACGATGACCATAGGCAACTATCAGGTGTTTGGCGACATAGATCGATTGTATGTGCAATGCGCCTTCGGCAGCGATTGTTCGCCCGGCAGTCCGAACATGCGGATCGATATCTTT
>JACQEY010000128.1 GCA_016200355.1 Nitrospirota bacterium | reverse complement strand
CTCGTTTAATTGGTTTGTTTGGTTTGTCTTGTTTATTTGGTTAAACCAGACTGACCAGATGAACCAAATCAACCAAATGAACGAAACAAACCATATCAACCAATCTATGCTTGACACAGTTGGCCGTCGTGGGGCTCTGTCCTATGAGTTTGAGCGGGCTGGTCCACGCACGGTACTTATGCGCTCGTCTTGCACGAGTCCCTGGCATCACGTTCCTCCTTCGTATCTCGACGACAGCGGCTGTGCCTACACCTGGCTGGTGAATCCGTCCGGCGGCTTGGTCGGCGGCGATCATGTGTCGGTGGGGGCGCAGCTCCATGCCGGGACGCATGTGCTGGTGACGAGTCCGTCTGCTAATCGTGTCTATCGGAGTCTGTCTGAGCCGGTGCTACAAGAAATTCGTCTTTCGGTTGGCGCTGAAGCTCGGCTGGAATGGTTGCCCGAAGTCATGATTCCTTTTGCCGGGTCTCGCTTTCGCCAATCGATCCATGTGGATCTTGCCCCAGGCGCGACTGTGGTGCTGTGGGACGCCATGGCTTCCGGTCGGGTTGCCAAGGGGGAACGCTGGGCCTTCTCATCGGTCGAAAACGAGATTCACATCCGAGCGCCTCTAGGGAAGTCGGTCGTTGAACGATACCACCTGGTTCCTGGCCGATTGCCTGAATCGGTAGGCCTCGTTGGGAGCTGGGACTATGTGGCGTCGCTCTTTGTCATCGGCGATGCAGTCGGTGCCGATGTCTGGAAACGGCTCGACGCAGCACTCGCTGCTATTCTGGAACAGCGCCCTGGCCTGGTGCTGGGAGGGGTTTCAACTCCGGCCACCTCTGGGTTAGCGGTCAAACTCGTCGCCCGGTCAGCTCCAGACCTTACTGAGACCTTCGAGGCGATCTGGGCGGCAGTTCGGGAAAATCTTTGGAATCTTCCTGTCCCGAATCTGCGGAGGTATTGAGCCGGCGAGGCTGAAGGCTGAAGGCTTCGGAACGTCGAGCCCCGAACTTCAGCCTTCAGCCTTGACTTATGCTATAAAGCCCTATGCGTACCTTTCGTATTGCCATGGCGCAGATGAATCCGACGGTCGGTGACCTGGATGGGAACGTCCGCCGGATCACAGCCTGGCTGCGCGAGGCGAAGAAGGCACAGGCCGACTTGGTCGCATTCCCGGAATTGGCGATCACAGGCTATCCGCCTGAAGATCTCTTGCTCAAGCCACGTTTTATCGCGGACAACCGCCGCGCTCTCCACGAAATAGTCCGCCACTGTCGGGGCCTTGCCGCGGTGGTGGGCTATGTCAGCCAGAGCGATGGACTCGATCCGAAGCAGGCTCGCTCATCGGTGGTGCAGGCCGGCGCGCACGAACTCTACAATGCTGCGGCGGTCATCGCAGATCAAAAGCTCGTCACGACCTATTGCAAGTGGTACTTACCAAACTATGGCGTGTTCGACGAGAGCCGCTATTTTCATCCAGGCCGGCGGCTGCCGCTTATTCGCCTGCGCGGCACAGTGGTCGGCGTCAACATTTGCGAAGATGTCTGGTTACCGGATGGTCCGACCGGTTTCCAGGCGGCAGCAGGCGCCGAAGTCATTGTGAATATCAATGCCTCGCCGTTTCATCTGGGCAAGAGCCGGGTACGTGAGCAGATGTTGGCAACCCGCGCGAGGGAAAACGGGGTGGTGCTTACCTACACCAATGCGGTCGGCGGTCAGGATGAACTGATCTTCGATGGAAATAGTGTGATTCTCGATCATCAGGGCGAGGTGATTGCGCGTGGAAAAGCCTTTGAAGAGGATCTGATCGTCGCCGACCTCAATATGGAGACGGTTGCGCGGGCGAGACGAACGGGCCGAAAGAAGCTCTTGCCGCGGCGCGTTGCCTCTGCGGTGGAAGTCCATGCTGCGCCGCTTCCATCTGTTCAAAAACCACGGGTGCGCGCGGTTCCCGCTGTGGCATCGGTCTTGGACCAGCTGGATGAAGTGTATCGGGCTCTCACGCTGGGGGTGCGCGACTACGTGAGGAAAAATGGGTTTACGCGTGTGGTGATCGGCCTAAGCGGCGGAGTGGACTCGGCGCTGACCGCCGTGCTCGCCGTCGATGCGCTCGGCGCCGAAAACGTGCGGGGTCTATTCATGCCGTCACCCTATACGTCGCAAGACAGTCACGAGGATGTCGCTGAATTGGGGAGAACACTCGCGATATCCGTCCGGACAATTCCCATCACGACGCTGTTCGACCGCTATCGGCATGCGCTCGCGGAGACGTTCGAGGGGCGCGCGCCTGATACGACGGAAGAGAATCTCCAGGCCCGCATCCGGGGCAATCTCCTTATGGCCTTCTCCAATAAGTTCGGCCATCTGGTGCTCACGACGGGCAACAAGAGCGAGATGAGCGTGGGGTATGCCACGTTGTACGGCGATATGGCCGGTGGTTTTGCCGTGATCAAAGATGTGCCCAAGACAATGGTGTATGACCTGGCGCGGCTCCGCAACCTCCGCGGCGCAACTCCGGTGATTCCCAAACGGACGTTAGGCCGGCCGCCGACCGCCGAGCTGAGGCCCAATCAAAAAGATGAAGATTCGCTGCCGCCCTACGAGATACTCGATCCCATTCTTCAGGCTTATGTGGAAGAGGACCGGTCTCTCGAAGAGATCGTCGAAGCGGGGTACGACCGTGCCACGGTGGCGCGCGTGATGACGATGGTGGATGGGAGCGAGTACAAGCGCCGGCAGGCGCCGATCGGCATCAAGATCACCCATCGGGCCTTGGGAAAAGATCGGCGGATGCCTATTACGAACGGATATAGAAATTCATAGAGGTTTGTTTGGTTTATTTGGTTCATCTGGTTAGTTTCGTTCAACCAAAAAACCAAACAAACTAAATAACCCAAATAAACTGGGCTTGATGTTTACGGGGCTGGTTTCTGCGGACCTAAAGGGGGTGTGGTTTTCTGCTTTGGGCTGTTTTGCCCGGTGGGTTGGCTGCCGAGTTGCTTTTGAATGGATTGCAGTTCCTTCTTGAGAGTTTTCACTTCCTGAGCCAGGGCCTCTGTGGACTGAGCCGGGGCTTCGGATGTGCTGGTCCCTAGTGGAGACTCGCGCATCGTCGAGGTCCGCTCCATCCGAGGTGCAGTCTGACCAGCGGTCGCTGTTGCAGGCGGTGCCTGTTGCAAAAGCTGATAATCGATGGCGAGAAACCTGTCGGTCGGCTTTCCGACCGGCGGCGGATCAAAGCTATCGGACCGTTGGGCCGCGCTTGGAGTGAACAGCAGGATACGGTTCTTGAGACCAGAACTATCGAGTCCCACCGATTGATAGTTGATATTGCGCACGTTTATGTGCGCCCGAGTCGGTGAATATCGATATTGAGAAAGTGTCACGAATAGTTGTCGGCCATAGGCGTACAGAGAGCCGGCAGTTGTTTCCGTGGCTGATGATTCGAACATGGAACCTTCAAATGTAGTCTGGACACGATACTCGATATGCTCATTCGGCGTAGCAGTACGTAAACCCTCTGCAAGCAGTGGAGCGAGGAACAGAATTTGATCTTCTGAGAAGACGGGGACGGAAGCCGATCGTCCTGAGAGTAAGCTCTGAATGCCAACCTCATGAGTCTGAATTTCTATGCCTTTCAATACCTCGGCGAGAAGAACTGGTTCCAAGTTGATTGGATGAGTAGCTTGAATCGAGCGATCGGGAATCGACTGAAGAGACACGGTTCCGCGCGGATCGTCAAAAAGGATCTTGCCGGTCTGGGCGGTTGTGCTACAGGCGGCGCTGATCACACAAAGCAGGGCCAAGAAAAACATAGGCCTGCGAGACGGTGTTCGTGCCTGATGCTGTGGTGAGGGAGTCATAGATAAAAGCGAATCTAACACAGACAATGGGTCAATGCCAGCGGGACAGGTTGGTCTAGTTCAACCAAACAAACAAGTGAGACCGGATGGTTCTGGCTGTCCCACCTTTCCCTCGCCAAAGAAAAGAATTGACAGGTTTTTTCTAGACAGGTATAAGGGCGCGTAGCATAAGGGCTCCTACAAGGTGCATTTCAGATAAATAGGGGAACAATGACGTTTCCCACCGGCTTCACGATGGACAATGGCGTCCTCTGGCCCCAACGGGCTAGAGGACGTTTTACTTTGACCATGATTGAGCAGGCTGAATTAGACAGGATGCTCAAAAAGGCCGTCCTCGGCATTATATGGTTTGTCTGGTTAGTTTCGTTCAACCAAATAACCAGTCAGACCAGACAACCCAAATAACGGTCTTCTTACGCAGGCAGACTTTTTCAGCATCCTGCTAGCGGGTGTCGATGTGGAGGTAAGAGGCAGATGGGCTAAGAGGGGTTTGAGATTGCGCACAATGGCGTGCGTGGCGACAACGATGTCGAGGTAGGAGAGGCAAGGGCGCAACCGAATCACCATATGGGATCAGGGAGGACGAATTATGTCAGCACGCAGTCGTATTGGGATAGGAATAGGCATGTGTGCGTTAGTCTCGCTGCTCGGCAGCAATGCGGTATTCGCCCAAGAGGCGCAATTGAGAGCGCCGCTGGAGAGTAAGGATGCAGACTCCGTCTGGAGCAAATTGGGCCTTAAGATCTCCGGGGCCACGGATGTGACCTATACACAGAATTTCAACAATCCCAGCAACAACATCAATAATCTGCGCATTTTCGATACCCAGGCCAACTCGTTCGTGCCGCAAGTGGCGCAGATCGTCATCGAAAAACCTGCAACGGCAGGCAGTGCCTATGACCGGGTGGG
>JACQEY010000121.1 GCA_016200355.1 Nitrospirota bacterium | reverse complement strand
CCGCGGTAAATTCCCGCAACCGGATCCGGGGACGGTTTCGGGCCTCATCCCGCAATACCCGCATGATTTCGGCGCCGGTCATGTCCCCGCAGGAATGGAGCCTTTTTCGGGATGTCCCGCCGCCATGTCTCACCTTCAAACGGCCGTCCGGGTATTTATCAAACAACACGCCAAGCTCCTCCAGCCAATCAATCACTTCCGGAGCGTCTTTGACCAGAGCCTCCACCAGTTCGGAATGGTTAGAAAAGTGGCCCCCTCCCATCGCGTCGATGTAGTGATCTCCCGGTGAATCAACCTCAGCGGTGGCCGCCTGAATTCCCCCTTCGGCCATGACCGTATTTGCGTCGCCGTGGCGGAGTTTGGTCACCATGATGACGGACGAGCCCGCTTTTACGGCTTCAAGAGCGGCAGAAGTACCGGCTCCCCCTCCTCCGATGATCAGCACATCCGTATCTAAATCAACAGGGTCAAGGCGGACAGAGTCCGGATCAATACGGCTATGGGATTCCAGAAGATCGGCCAGTTCTGCCGGAACAAGATCCCCCTTGTTGGGTCCCACGGCCAGCGCCCGTTTCGCCTCCAACCGGTAATCGGGATGAAAACGTTTCAATCGCTCTTCACGTTCCGCAAGCGTCAGCGCCGGAAAAGAAATACCGTTCCTTGCCCGTTCGACCCGCTCCGAACGGGTTTTCTCAACATTCTTGATTAAATGCTTTAATTCATTCGTATAACTCATTGACTCACCTTTTCTATCATTAGGGGCTTGCGTCGCCCCCTCAACCAGCAAAGCTGGATTGAGCCTCCCCCTCTCGCTCGCTTTGCTCGCTGGAGGATTCGTCAATTTATTTCGGCTTCCATTCACCCGGCTCGGCCAGATCAGGTTCCCGTTCCCTCGCGGCATAAAGCCGGGTAGCTTCCTCTTTTCCCATTCCCTTTAACCGGGCAAGCGAGTCGTCATATTTTCCGGATCGGATCTCTTCGACCCGATGCCGCAAATGGGCCGACCTTGGAATCAAAAACCGTCCGGAGAGACGCCGGACATACATCGCCGCGGTATGCTGGGAAATCTGGGCCGGACACCGGATGGCGCACAAACCGCACATCACGCATGAAAAAGAGGTTTCAGCCGCCTTTTCAAGTTCACCCCGGCCGATCAGAGCCACATAGTCCATGACATCGATGCCCATCGGGCAGGTCCGGGTGCAGGTGGCGCATCCGACGCATTTGAAAATTTCCGGAAAAAGGCTCCTCACCGATTCGTGGAGAGTGCTCGAAGAAACCGGAGCGCCGTTTCCGTTCAGCGCGTCGAGATCATAAACCTGGCGGTTGACCGGAACATAGGGAAGCTGCATGATCATCATCCCGGCCTGAATCACCGTCTGACAGGCCAGCCCGGAAAGCAATTGATAATCACCGGGCATCCGGTAAAAGGTTCCGCAGGCTCCGCAGATCCCTCCGCGGCAGCCGCATCCCCGCACATATTGATAACCGGCATATTCGACCGCTTTCATAACCGTGAGGTTTTCCGGCACCTCATAGACCTGCCCCATGATCTGAATGGAGATGAGTGCTTCTTGTTTCATTTTATTCATCCTTCTTTAAAGTTGTCATTCCCGCGAAAGCGGGAATCCATCAGCTCTTGGTTTTACTGAAACTAGATTCCCGATAAAATCATTCGGGAATGACGATAAAAAACTTTTTCAAAAACCATTAAAAATCGGGGAACATCTTCTGTATTTCAGCGGCGGTATACACCGGCCCTTCCTTGCAGATGTAAATGTCTCCGATATTGCATCGCCCGCATTTTCCCAATCCGCATTTCATCTTGTTCTCAAGGGTCAGATAGACCTGTTCGGAGGAAAATCCCAGTTTCTCCAGCGTCTGGAGCGAGAACTTGATCATAACCGGAGGCCCGCACATAATCACAGCCGCATTCTTTGCCGGGGGATTGATCTGCTCCAGCACCGCCGGGACAAGCCCGACCATGCCGTCCCATCCTTCGCTCACTCCCCAGGGGTCCACGGTTTTCACCATATTCACATCCGGCCGCTTTTCCCATTCCGAAATCTGTTTCTTATAGACAAGGTCCCGGCTGCTTCGTGCGCCATACAGGATCGTCATCGTTCCGTAATCTCCTCTATTTTCAAGGGCGTCATAAAGCACGGAGGTTACCGCCGGAAGGCCGATACCCCCTGCGATGAAAAGAAGGTTTTTACCCCGAAACGACTCCATCGGAAAACGATTGCCGTAAGGACCCCGGAATCCGACGGTCTCCCCCTCATTCAGGATGGCCAGCGCCCCGGTTACCCGTCCGATTCTTCGGAACGTGACATCCAGCGAACCGCGCCGCAAGGAACCCGAAGCAAGCGTGAGCGTACTCTCTCCGGCGCCAAATGCCGAAAGGAGACCGAATTGGCCGGGCCGGAACGAAAAAGAGTCCCGGAGTCCTGGATCCTGAAATTCCAGTTCAAATGTCCAGGTGTCGGGATTTTCCTTAACCAGGGTCTTGATCGTTGTCAAATGAGGAAGATAGAGGTTACGCATCCGGCTCCTTAATCTTAATTTTCAGCTCGCAAAGCGAGCGAGAGGGGGAAGCTTCATCCGGCTTTGCCGGTGAAGGGGGCGACGCAAGCCCCAATGATAGATCCGACACCTTTTCCATCATTTCCGCGATATCGAGTCCGACATAACAGACCCTGATACAGCGGCCGCATCCGACACAACCGGCGGCGGAAAACTTCGTCGGATAAAAATGAAATTTACACATGAAACGGTTCCTCCAGCGCTGGGACTGAAGAGGGCGGGGGTTATGCCCCCCGGCATG
>JACQEY010000120.1 GCA_016200355.1 Nitrospirota bacterium | reverse complement strand
TGCTCAACGAGGACCACTACGATCTGGAGAAAGTAAAGGAGCGGATTCTCGAATATCTCGCCGTGCGGAAACTCAAAGACAAAATGAAGGGCCCGATTCTCTGTTTTGTCGGCCCCCCTGGCGTCGGAAAGACCTCGCTCGGAAAGTCGATCGCCCGCGCTCTCGGCCGCGAATTTGTCCGCATCAGTCTCGGCGGCGTCCGTGATGAAGCTGAAATCCGCGGTCATCGACGCACCTACGTCGGCGCGCTCCCCGGCCGCATTATTCAAGGGATGAAGCAAGCCGGCACCAACAACCCGGTCTTCATGTTGGACGAAGTCGACAAGGTCGGGATGGATTTTCGCGGCGATCCCTCCGCAGCCTTGCTCGAAGTGCTCGACCCTGAACAGAACAACTCGTTCACAGATCACTATCTGGGCGTGCCCTTCGACCTGACCGAAGTGATGTTCATTACGACGGCGAATCTGATCGACCCCATTTTGCCCGCCTTGCGTGACCGGATGGAGGTGATTGGGATCCCCGGCTATACCGAAGAAGAAAAGCTGGGCATTGCCCAGAAATATCTGATTCCTCGACAACTCACCGAACACGGCATCACCGAAAAGCATGTCCGAATCGCCGAACCGGCGGTGCGTCAGATCATCGCCAACTATACGCGCGAAGCCGGCGTCAGGAACCTCGAGCGAGAGATTGCCAACGTCATGCGCAAGGTGGCGAAGAAAGTGGCGGAAGGCAAAGGCGTAGGGTTCCCCGTCGATCCCGCCAATCTGCACAAGTATCTTGGTGTCCCCAAGTTCGTGCCCGAAGAGGAATTGAAGATGGACGAGGTTGGTGTGGCAACGGGATTAGCCTGGACAGAAGCCGGCGGCGATGTGCTCTACATTGAGGCTACGGCGATGAAGGGCAAGGGACAATTGACCCTCACTGGCCAGCTGGGCGACGTCATGAAGGAATCCGCGCAAGCAGCCTTGAGCTACGTCCGGTCGCGCGAACGCACCCTCGGCATCAATCCCGATGTGTTCACCACTCAGGATCTCCATATCCATGTGCCGGCTGGAGCGATTCCGAAGGACGGGCCGTCGGCCGGCATTACCATGGCCATCGCCATCGCCTCGACCTTGTCGCAAATCCCGGTGCGCCGCGACCTGGCAATGACAGGTGAGATCACACTCCGAGGCCGAGTCCTCCCCATCGGAGGATTGAAGGAGAAAATTTTGGCCGCTAAACGGGCCAAACTCACGACTGTGATTCTTCCGAAACGCAACAAGAAGGATCTCGATGAGATTCCCAAGCACATTTTGAAGGGCATCCACCTCGTCTTTGCCGACACGATGGATGACGTGATGAAGGTGGCGCTCCGGCGAGGCTCGAAACCTACACGCCCAACAGGCAAACCCAAGCCGCCGCAACCGCACTCAAAAAAATACGCCACGCGCGCGAAGACAGGGCGAGCCGCTCGCTCGCTGCCGGTACATGCTGCCAGCACGGGAATGCTTCCCCAACAACTTCACTAGCATGGCATCTACGGTCCGCACGAAGGCCCGTTCCACGATCCACGAATTCGATCTCATTCACGCACTCCATCAACAGTACAGCCGCCGCATATCATCGGTAATTCAAGGGATCGGCGACGACGCCGCCGTCATCACATCACGGGCCGGCCAATGGACAGTGCTGACGACCGACCTCTTAACCGAAGGGGTTCACTTCGATCTTCGAACTGCCACGATGACTGATATTGGATTCCGCGCCGCAATCGCTAATCTTAGCGACATCGCGGCGATGGGAGCCACCCCTCAATATCTGCTCGTATCCTTGGCCGTCCCCCGTACCGGCGCCAGCCGCCAAGTTCATCAGCTGTACCGAGGGATGATGGCCGCTTGCCGCCCGCACCGCGTAGGGCTCATCGGTGGAGATACATCCGCTTCGAGCGGCGCATGGTTTCTCAGTCTGACACTGGTCGGAATAGTCCCTCCCCGCAAAGCCCTGTTTCGAAGCGGTGCACGAATCGGCGATGGCCTCTACGTGACCGGCACCATCGGCGATTCATTGGCCGGATTGAGACTCTTGAACGAACCGCCGCCACGTGCGAGCCGCCATCCCAGCACTGCGGTGCTCTCGACCAGGCACCGGCAATTTCTGACCGGACGGCACCTGCGTCCAACCGCGCGCGTCGCAGAAGGCCAGTGGCTGAGTACCCATCGCTTCGCCACCTCCGCAATCGATATTTCAGATGGCCTCTCCGGCGACCTCCGCCACATCTGCGAGGAAAGCCATGTCGGGGTGGAGCTGGACCTTGGCACGCTCCCGTTATCGCCGGCCTGCCGCGCCTATGCAGCATCTCGCAAACTCGATCCGGTGGACCTCGCGCTGACCGGAGGCGAAGATTATGAATTGCTCTTTACCGTATCGCCACGGCAGCGCCTGCGACTCGAACGGACAGCCCTCAAGCAAGGATTCTCCCTGACCTATATTGGGAACATTCACCCTCATCGCTTCGGGATGCAAGCCCTGTCCTCTCACGGTACGCGCCACCGGTTGGCGAGCCGCAGTTACGAACACTTCACCTAACCAACCTCATCCACAACGGCCATGGCCAAGATCCCTTCATTTCGATCGCTGCTAAAACAGGTTCTTCATTTACGCGAATCGCCGCAGCGAACCGCACTGGCCTTTGCTATCGGAGTCTTCATTTGTTTTTCCCCGGCCTACGGATTACACACCGTCATGGTGTTCTTCTTCGCCTGGGCATTGGGCCTCAACGTTCTCGCACTCCTTGCAGGCGCCTTTCTCAACAACCCCTGGACCGTGGTCCCCATCCTCGGCGCCACCTACTGGGTCGGCGCGCTCTTGCTCGGACGATCGGACAGCCCGGCCTTCGACTGGCAGGATATGAGTTTTGGCGCGATCTACGCACAGGTCATGCCCTATGCCATGCCCTTCATTATTGGCGGTTTGGTCTTGAGCCTCCTCGGCGCTGATCGCCGATCCGATCCACCAATTTGTCTCCTTCACCGTGCCCTTCTCCACTGCGGACCAACAGGAACGGACGGAGAAAGACCTCATCGACTCCCCCTGGGTCCAGCACCTCCGGTACATCTATCAACTCCAAAGCGCCCGTTGGGTATACCCTTCGGCGGAACATACCCGCTTCGTCCACTCGCTCGGCACCATGCATGTGGCAGGCCGCTTTGCACGGCACCTCTATCCGTTCCTCAAGAAAGCAGTCAAGGACATCCCGTCAGCAAACTATGTCGAAGAGTTTCTCCGCGTCACGGCGCTCGTGCACGACATCGGCCACGGTCCCTTCTGCCATTTTTTCGACGACAACTTCTTACATGCCTTCGGCGCCAGTCACGAAAAACTTGGACAGATCATCATCCGCGACCATCTCGGGCTCATCATCCGCAAGATCCGGCGCAGCCCGTCCGGCCCATTCGCCAAAGGAGAGGAACTCAACCCCGATCAAATCGCACATGTGATTCTCAAGGAAAAAAGCAAAGACAACTCCCGCATTCCACGATGGCTCAACATGCTCCAGCCGGTCATTTCAGGCAGCTATACCGCAGACAACCTCGACTATGTTCTGCGCGATTCCTATATGTGCGGTGTGGCCGTCGGCCCGGTCGATCTCTCCAGACTCATTCACTACACGATCATCACGGACAAGGGATTTACGATTCATAAGACAGGCCTTCCTGCCCTACAGATGTTCCTCAATACCCGCATGTATCTCTATTCCAACGTCTACTATCACCGGACCACGAGGGCGATCGACATCCACCTCCGCGACATCTTCGGCGACACCATGAAGCTCCTGTTCCCCCATGATCCGCGCAAGAAGATGGACGAGTACCTGACGCTGACCGACTGGTCCTTGCTCGAACAGGTACGAGGGTGGAAGACCTCGCGCCATGCCACCGAACGGCGCCTGGGCACAGAATGGCAGCGGATTCTCGGACGCGACGTGAAATGGAAGATGGCTTACAGCGCCGTGCTTAAGGAAAAGGGGCAGGAACGCGGCATGGACTTTCCCAGCCACGAGCACTTTGAAGAACAGATCAAAAAGGAATTACCGGCGCGCCTTCAAAAAGTGGAGTTCCGCGTCGACATGGCGCCGCTCGACCCACGGCCAGACCCGAAAGACCGGCGCGGGAACCCTCTCTATGTATATGACCCCAGCACCAAAGGCATCTCGACAGACCCATTAGAAGAATTCCTCGACCTGCTGCCGACCCGCTTAGTCCAATTCCGCGTCTATACCCTCGACCACGCACACGACGAAGCCCTCTCACGCGCCACCGCAACAGTACTCAATAAGACCCCGTCGAGCCTCGAGTCGAATTTTTAGAATCTACTGACAGACCTCCCACGTGCTGTAATACTGCTCAGGTAAGCCAGATTGTGACATCACCCAGCCGCACGGAGGGTCATCATGCGGACATTCGTAGGCGTTCTAGCCTTCATATTCTGTCTGGGGCTCAGTAGTCTTGCCCACACGCAAATGCCACTTGGCGGAGAGAGCCAATCCGACATCCTCAAACTCTTTCATGAGCTGCCGCCTGAAACGATGAAGAAGGTTGAAGCCCTGGGCAAGATCCTGCAACAGGACTTGAAAGAGGGAAAACTGACCGAGACCCAACTACACGAGGGATTAAAGTCGGGGAACCTTGAACAGAAGCTGCGCGGACTCAATCCTGAATCTGGCCCGCTGCTCGATGATATCGCCGATGAGATGAAAAGCCATCCCAACGCCGACAGCCTGCCAGATCTGCTGAATGGAATGATAGGAGCTGGCAAGTAAGACGGCTGCACCGGACGGCTTCGCTTCCACGCCTCTTGAAGCGGTTGAGCCCTGGCGCACCTGCCAGTTAGGCATCCCCTGACAGGAACCGCTTATGGAGTCGGTGCGGTTTCAGGAGTGGGAATCGTCGCGGTCGTAGGAGGCGTTGCACCGTTCTTGAAGGGTAAATCGAGCAGCGAATAGGGATTCACGCGGGCGCCGTTGAGTTTGACTCCCCAATGGAGATGCGGACCAGTGGCGCGGCCGGTGGCCCCCACCTTGCCAATGATTTGCCCCGCTGTGACTACGTCTCCGTCTTTGACCAAGATCTCCGATAGGTGGAAGTACATCGAGTAGAAACCCAAGCCGTGATCAACGAAGACGCCCTTGCCGGAGAAAATATGATCGACGGTGATGCGGACGATCCCGTCATTTGTAGCGGCGACATCGGCTCCCAGCGGCGCGCCAATATCCTCTCCATTGTGCGGATTGCGTGGCTTGCCGTTCATGATCCGTACGCTGCCGAAGATGCCGGTGCGCTTGCCATTCACTGGTTCCACGAAAGTACTGCGCCACAACTTCAGGCGTGAGTCCTCTGCGAGCGCCCGCTTGATCTGCTCCTGCTCGGCTTTCCAACGTGCCGCGCCCTTCTCGTCCAAATCGACCTTCTCTTTCGGCAGTGTCAGATGCTCGACGAGAAAATTCTCTTTAACCACGAGAACATTAACGCTCAACTGCTTTGCCTGTTCGCCCTGCCTCACTTCGACGACAAGTTCATAGGTCCCAGGCTCGTCCTGCATATCGATTCCGAGCAGTCCGATATAGCCGGACGGCTCCCCAGGCCTGAACTCTCGGAAAAATGGAATGGTCCGTTTCAGAAACGTCCCCTTCACCTCCGTCGCCTGGTCTTCGCCCTT
>JACQEY010000126.1 GCA_016200355.1 Nitrospirota bacterium | reverse complement strand
TGTCAAATGTCTGGTTATTCCGTCTACAATTTTCCATATCGCGCGATGTGTCATCTGCCCTCCGCCCAGCTCAGCGTGCTGCCCCTTCAAGGTGATGGTCTTGCCATCGGCGCTGGCGGTGCCTTCCATGTGAAAGATCCCGGTGCCCATGGTATCGATCCACGCAGTGACGTATCTTTTGCGAAGGTTGTCGTAGGCGTTGATTCCAACCCCGGAGAAGGGTTGTCCCATCATCTGACTGTTATATTCTTGGTAGAGAAAGCGTCCTTCGAGCAGCATCTTCATCTCTGCGGTGCCGGTCGATTCTGTTGGCGGCTTGCCCGGCTCCATCCATTCTTTAGTCGTGGTCGTCCAGTTGCCGGCTAGGCTGGCAAACAACTTATGCGGCTCACCGGGCATGGCCAGCTTCTTCCATACCTCCATCATCGCTTGGGGGTCCATTTTCTTTTCGTGCTTTTTCTCCTTGGCCAAGACAGGGGATGCAATAAGAGCCAGCGCGAGGCAGGTGAGGGGAATGAATGTGAACCGCATAACGCCCTCCTTCATGTGATTGTGATCGGTTGGTGGTAACGTCAGCATAACGATGTTCGTACGATCATGCCAAGATCAAGACAAGCTCCGCGACCGCCATTCATCTATGTGCCGAGATTGCATTTTCGTGAGTCGATGCAAAGGGGCGCACCTCGATCGCGCCTCCCGCTGAGAGCGTCGGAATGCGTGCTGCAATAGAGAGGGCTTCGTCCAGGTCGCGGCATTCGACCAAGTGGTAACCGGCGAGTAGCTCCCTCGTTTTCGCGAAGGGTCCGTCAATCACGATCCGCTTGTTTCCAGAGAACTTGACGCGCGCGCTCTCCGAGCTGGGCTGGATGCCCTCGGCGGTAAGCAACACCCCGGCCTTCGCCAGCTCTTCGTTATACTCCCCATTTCCGTCAAAGATTAATGGCGATTGTCCACGTGCGCTACAATGCACGATATCCCCCTTTTACTCCAAGTGCCTGCTAACCGCCGGCCATGGCCCCCACGATCAGAAAAGGTTCGGCCCCCGTTGCGACTGCGTCGGGCAACGGAGCGTCTGGCGGTTCGTGAGACAAATCCTGCTCGCAGGCGAAGAACCTCACGAACGCTCGGCGCTTGAGTGTGCCGTGATCCCGGATCGTCCCCTGCAACATCGGATACCGCACTTCGAGGGCGTCGAGCACCGAACGCTGCGTGACCTTCCCCTTAACGTCCAACCTCACCTCGCCATCAATCCGCGCTAATGTCCGCAGATGTGCCGGCAGTACGACTCTTATCATGGTAGTGTCTGGACCTCGACGGATAAAACGGCTGGAAGATCCCGGACAATCGGTGTCCAGCTGTCGCCGGCATTCGCGGAGCTATACACTTGCCCGCCGGATGTCCCGAAATAGATGCCGCACGGGTCAAGCGAGTCGACCGCCATCGCGTCGCGCAGCACGTTCACATAGCAATCGCGCTGCGGCAGACCGTTCGTGAGCGCTTCCCACTCGTTCCCGCCCGTCCGGCTGCGGTACACGCGCAACTTTCCATCGGGGGGGAAATGCTCGGAGTCGCTTTTGATCGGCACGACGTACACCGTTTCCGGTTCGTGGGCGTGCACATCGATTGGAAACCCGAAGTCTGTCGGCAGGTTCCCGCTGATTTCGTGCCACGACTCGCCGGCGTCGTCGCTTCGCATCACGTCCCAGTGCTTTTGCATGAACAGCACGTTCGGGCGCGTCGGGTGCATCGCGATGCGATGCACACAGTGGCCGACTTCCGCGTCCGCGTCCGGAAGCTCATATTTGGATTTCAATCCGCGGGTGATTGCGCGCCACGTCTTGCCGCCATCGTCGGTCCGGAACGTCCCTGCGGCCGAGATGGCAATATAGATGCGCTGTGGATTGCTCGGGTCTTGCACGATCGTGTGCAGACACATCCCGCCGGCGCCCGGCTGCCACAGACTTCCTTTCACGTCGCGTAGGCCGGGCAATTCCTGCCAGGTCTGCCCGCCGTTGCTCGATCGGAACAGGGCCGCGTCTTCGATTCCCGCATACACGGTGTCCGGGTCGGTCAGCGACGGTTCGAGGTGCCAGACCCGCTTGAATTCCCAGGGACGTTGCGTGCCGTCATAATGCTGATGCGTCGTGAGCGGTTTCCCGGTTTCTGGAGATGTATCGTAAAGGAATTTATTGCTCTCTCCCTTCGGCATGCCATCCGGAGTAGTGGTCGGTTCGCCGGGCGGTGTTCCTGGTTGGTGCCATGTTGTGCCGCCGTCATCCGAACGCTGGATGATTTGCCCAAACCAGCTGCTGGTTTGCGAGGCATAGATGCGATTCGGCTCAATGGGCGAGCCCTTGAGATGATAGAGCTCCCACCCCCCAAAATGAGGACCGTTCACGTTCCACTGTTTCCGCTTGCCGTCCGACGTCAAGATAAACGCGCCCTTCTTCGTTCCGACGAGAACTCGAATGGTACTCATTGCCGACTCCTCCCTGCTCTTGGCTGCCCCTTGCGATTCGACAGGCTCATCGTCCCGAGTCCAATCGAGGGACGCGATATGTTACTCATTGGGAAGTCCTGTAATCTCGGTCAACGTCCGAACTTCGACAGTTCCGATCCTCGCCCCTGGCACCCGAGTGGCGATGCTGATGGCCTCTTTAAGATTCCGTGCATTCACCAGGAAATAGCCGGCGATCTGCTCGCGCGTTTCGATGAATGGTCCGTCAGTCACGAGCGGTTTGCCCTCACGCATCCGCACCATGACCGCCGTCGCCGCCGGTTGCAGCGGTGAGGCAGTCAGATACTGTCCGGCGGCGTGAAGCTGGTGCGTCAGCTCGATGGATTTGGCGAGCATCTGTTGCTGCTTCTCCTTCTTGATCTTGTTGAAGGCCTCTTCGTCATGATGCACGATCAACATGAATTTCATGGTGCGACTCCCGATATGATCGTGATGGGTTGCTGCTCACGCACAACCGTCCTCTTTGAGCGGCCGTACCTCGATACTGCCGAACTGGGCTGCGGGAAATTTCGAGGCGATCCGTACGGCGTCGTTCAGATCTCTGACATCGATCAGAAGGTATCCGCCCAGCTGTTCCTTCGTTTCAGCAAAGGGCCCGTCGGTCGTTGAGACCTTCCCGCCGCGCACTCGCACAGTCGTCGCGGTCTCTACCGGGTGAAGGGGTGAGGCTGCGATGAGTTGGCCGTTTTTTTGCAATTCGTTGCAGTAGGCCATGGACTCGTTAGAGAGCGAGATTCGCTCGCTCTGCGGAAAAGCGTGGAGGGTCTTCTCTTCAAGATAGACCAAGCAGAGATATTTCATGGCGTACTCCCTATGGGTGAGATGTCAGATTCATCCTTCGATTGTGAACGCATCACGCAGCCCGCTCGTTCATCTCCCAGAGTGCGAAGGTATTGTGTTCCGTATCCTCGCAAATCGCGAAGTAGCCCATATGCGGCACCGAGGTCTTCGGCTTGCAGACCGTTCCGCCCAGCTTTTGGACCTTCGCCAGAGCTTTGTCAACCGATGGGACAGCCACGTAGACCGTAATGGAGTGCCCAGGATGCATACGTGGCAAGAGCCCGCCGTCCGGAGTGGCATCCTTTCCACCTGTGTCGATGTGCCAGTACTCGGCAACGGCCGCTGACAACCTCGCAAACTTCCAGCCGAATAATGACCGATAAAATGTCTTTGCCCGTCCCAGATCGTCGGCCGGAACGTCGAACCAGCAAACACTCGCCGCTGTCCTAGCTGGCTTCACCTGTCGCTTCTGCGTACGTTTCGCCATGACACCTCCCAATTAGTAAATAGATCCTGCTGCCATGAGATAGTCGTTGAGAACGGCTAAAATCGACATCGGGTTCAAAGTCTGAGTTTGGGCAATTGACAAGTTTCTGTAAGCGAGTGATATTTCAAGCGGAAGGGGAGCTCTTGGATAAGGAAGCCACTATGAACAGACCGCTTGGACCGCGATCGCTGTAGCCACTCACTCATGATTGACCAGCAACTCGGAGAAGGAGGGTCGCGTGACGCTATCGTACGAAGATCAAGAGGTGCTACGGTATGCGAAGGCGCTCCTTGAGAATCCTGGCCTCGCAGCGAAGATCACGGGATTGATCGGCATGCCGATAGAGCGGGCGCTACAGCTACTTCCGGAGAAATGGACACAGGTCGTCAACGAGGCGACAAGGAAGTCGTTAGAGACGGCGCTACAGGCCGCGCTACTGACGCTTGACAACAAGCCGCAGTCAAATTCTTGGGAGTTCTTACACAAGCTCGCAGTGGCGGCTACCGGCGCGGGGGGCGGCGCCTTCGGACTGCTCGGGCTCCCCCTCGAACTGCCCTTGTCCACCACGATCATGCTGCGTTCCATTGCAGATATCGCACGAAGTGAAGGGGAGCGTCTCCGGACGCTGGACGCCAAACTGGCCTGCCTTGAGGTCTTCGCTCTTGGCGGGCCCAGCAAGAGCGACGACGCAAGTGAATCTGCCTATTTCTTGATGCGTGCAGCATTGGCGAAGTCGGTCTCAGAGGCTGCGGGGTACATCACTCAGAGAGGTCTGGTGGAGGAGGGCGCACCAGCAATCGTCAGGCTCATTACACAGTTGGCCACGCGCTTCGGCGTAAATGTCTCGGAGAAGGTCGCCGCGCAAGCCGTACCCGTGATCGGTGCCGCCGGAGGCGTAGTAATCAATGTCCTGTTCATAGACCATTTCCAGGAGATGGCACGGGGCCACTTCATTGTCCGCAGGCTGGAACGCACGTACGACCCGCAGTTGGTGCGGACGGAGTATGAGCGGTTGTAAGGCCGAAGGCCTGTTCGTAGGAAGTTTGGACTTCCGGGCTGACGGGCCCGCAGGATTTCCCTGGAATGTGATGCTTGACAAGTTTTTGTAAGCGAGTGATAGTCCGCGCAGATTCCGGAAGCGCTGAACTGCAAGGCGTTAGGCATTCAGTTGCCTTACAGTAAGGAAGTAAGATATCCTGACAGCTTGGAGGCCCTGCTCATGCTAGCCAAAAAGACGTCGAAGAACCAAGTGACGTTGCCGAAGAAGATTCTGAAAGAGATACCGGACACCGACTACTTTGACGTGTCTCTGCGGGAGGGAAGCGTGGTGCTCCGACCGGTCACAGTCGCAGAGCATGGTAGTCGGCTTGCCTCCATCCGAAAGAAAATCCGCGACCTGGGGATCAAACCCTCTGACATCGGCCAGGCCATTCAGTGGGCCAGAGAACGGGGGAGACGGCAGCGGTGATCCGAGCCGTCATGGACACAAACGTCCTCGTCTCAGCTCTGTTGTTCTCCGGTCCTCCCTCCCAACTTGTTCCAGCCTGGCAGGGCGGTCGCCTCTGCCCAGTCGTCTCTGCCGAGATACTCGAAGAATATGTTCGTGTGCTGGCCTATTCCAAATTCAATCTTACGGGTTCGGAGATTCTCAGCCTCATTGAAAACGATGTCCTTCCTTTCGTCGATACCGTTCGGGCAAAACCCATCTCGGCCCCGATACTGAGAGACCCAGACGACGTGAAGTTTCTTGCCTGTGCGATATCTGCAGGGGTCCATTGGCTCGTCAGCGGTGACGACGACCTGCTTTCGATCGGGAAGGTCGAATCGGTCGAGATCGTCTCCGTGACGAACTTCCTCCGCCACCTCAAACGTAAATCCTAGCCCACATCATTCGTGACCGCTTCTACTGCAACCGCCGATACGCCGTAGCGACAAACCTGACTGTGGCAGGCTTGTCGCTTCACTTCGGCAGCTCGCTTAGCCGTCTTTTGAGAAACCGTCGCTCCGGCTCCTGCTGGGTGAGCCCTAGAGCCCGTTCGTAGGCGGCACGGGCCTCCGCTGTTCGCCCCAGTCGTCGATAGAGATCCGCTCGTGCGGCATGCGCGAGATGATAGTTCCCTAGCTCGCCTCGTGTCAGGATGGCGTCAATGAGTGCAAGCCCAGCTACGGGGCCGTCACGCATCGCCACTGCGACTGCACGGTTCAGTTCGACTACCGGCGAGGGATGAGTCCGAAGCAGTAGGTTGTACAGTGCAACAATCTGAACCCAATCCGTAGCCGCTGGAGTAGGCGCTTCCGCATGTACGGCTGCAATCGCCGCTTGAATAGTATACGGACCGGCGTGATCTGACGAGAGCGCTCGTTGGACCAGGGAGACTCCTTCCGTAATCCGGTCCCTGTTCCACAGCGAGCGATCCTGATCCTCCATGAGAATCAAATCGCCGGTCGTTGATGAGCGTGCCGATCGCCGCGAGTCGTGAAGCAACATGAGCGCCAAGAGGCCCAGAGCTTCAGCCTCCGGGAGCAGCTCGATCAGCACACGTCCCAGGCGGATGGCCTCACCTAAGAGATCATGCCTTGTCAGCGAGTCTCCAGAAGAGGCTGAGTACCCTTCGTTGAACACCAGGTAGATGACCCGTAGTACGGCATCCAATCGATCCGGCAGCTCTTTCTCCAGCGGCACTTCATAGGGGATACGAGTCTCGCGGATCTTTGTTTTCGCTCGCACGATCCGTTGCGCAACGGTGGCCGGTTTCGTCAGGAACGCACGCGCTATCTCCTCTGTGGAGAAACCGCAAACTTCGCGTAGCGTCATCGCAACTTGCGTTTCCGGCGACAGGGCGGGATGGCAACAAGTAAAAATCAGCCGCAGGCGATCGTCCTCGACGCTCTCATCGTTCTGCTCGTCGGCGTCACTGGTGCTGGATTCCAGTCGCTTGGCGAGTTCCGTCAACGACGCGTCGAATCGGGCGCGCTGACGCATGCCGTCGATCGCCTTGAAGCGGCCGGTCGACACGAGCCAGGCACGTGGATTGGCCGGCACGCCATCCCGTGCCCATTGTTCCACAGCGACCGCAAAGGCATCGTGCAGCGCTTCCTCGGCAGTGTCAAAATCGCCTAGCAGGCGGATCAGCGTTGCGAGCACCTGGCGTGATTCCGAACGGTAGACGGCATCCACCAACTCACGCACGTCTTTGACGTCGTGTTCGCTCATCGACGCAGAGCCTCTCGATTACTTCCCGATTTTCTCCATATGTCAGGAGGACGAGACAGGCGCTTCATTGTACGTGATAGAGAGACCTGAGTAATGCAGGATGCTGGCCTGGCTGAAGGAAACCGACTTTTTTCTGGCCAAGCAGGCTGCGGAAAAACTTAGGTCGTGCAGAACAATCGTTAGAATCTCACTGAACGGTGTTGATACCCCAGGAGCCTCAGGATGCTCAAAAAGGCTGTTCAGCAAGGCCGCAGCGAGCGAAGAGGCGAGGAGGTACGTACCGCACTTCGTGTGGGCCGTTCGCCCTTTCAATTGATCTTGACGAACGGAAAAACCCCTCCAGTGATTTCGATATCCGAGAAGCTTGCCTCTATACGTTGAGCCTCTGAGCGATGCGAGAACGCCGCTGGCAGCCTTTTTCAGCATCCTGCTAGAGTTTCTGCATGATCCGTTCGGCATAGCCGACCAGTTCCATGTAGCCCTGTCCGTGAATCGGTTTCCCCTGCGCCGTGCCAGTTATCTCTATGGCGCCTTCCCAATAGGTTACTTGTGTGCTGCTTTTGGGGGAGAGTTCTTGCTCTGCCATACGCGGAACGAGTTCCAGTGAAAGTTGTTGCGACGGAATGGTCAGGCGCCAACGCTGCGGATAGTGGGCCTTGCTGGCAGGACTGGTCCAATAACTTGTCGGTTCGAACGTGAAGTCTCCGATCAAAAGATGATGTCCACGTCCGTCTCGGTCGATTAACGTGCCGCTTGAGGCTGGATGGGCTGATCCGTCTGCCCGGCGGAGTCGATAGAGCATGATTTCCCTCTGGTCGTTGAGTTGCAAGCTGAACCAGTCCCATCCGACCAGATCCTTGTCGAGATCGGCGGACCCGAACTCATGGTCCATCCAACTTGTGCCGGTCACGTCGAACGATTCATTCCCGATCGTGACGGTGCCGGCCGTGGCCAGTCTGGTGAAGGAATAGTAATGGGAGGCTTGTCCTGTGGCCGAGCCTTTGCGGCTGATCCCGTCTGTCCCATGCACGACAAGCGGTTTTTCCGGCGAAACCGTGAATTGGATAGCCATGTCGCCCTCTGCTGCCTGGAGGATCTGTGTGTTGGGAGCAGCCGATGGCGATTCGGCGCTCCACCGATCGATCCAGACATGGAGCCGATCCTGCGCAGCGCCGGCCTTGCCCAAAGCAGCCCGGCTCATTTTGTCCGCATAGTGGAACCGGCCCTTGTTGAGATCACTGATGGCGAAATGGGCCAGGTATAGATGCGTGACGGCCCACTTCGACGGCAGGGTTTTCGTCTGTTCGCGTGACATGCCACGGCGGAAGAAGGTGAGTTCATAGCCGAATGGCCGGCCATCCTTTGTCGTGACCTGGCCGGTGTAGTCCTGGCACGACGACCAGCAGACTGCTCGCAAGGAATAGGAGGTGCCGGAGGTGGCGCGGCAATTTGTGCATGGGCGATGGTTCGTCCGTGAGGTAAAGGAATCGTCGCGCGCTTATACCATGCTTCGCCAGACGGCACAAATCTCCTGTGTTGATAGGGGTTTTCATCGACTCGATGGGTGAGTGATGTCCGTCTCGCGCCGTTGACAACTTTGTCGACCATCAGCTATCGTGAACCATGCAGACTGATCACGAACGAGAGCAACCGGGGCGCGACCAGCGTGACTCTGTCACGCCATTTTCTATTCCGGCTCGAATTCCGGTATTCCCGCTTCCGAATGTCGTGCTGTTTCCCAAGACCTATCTCCCTCTTCATATCTTTGAGCCACGCTACCGCGCCATGGTCTCGGATGCGGTGAGGAGTGGGCAGTGTATCGGCATGGCCCTGCTCAAGGATGGATGGGA
>JACQEY010000125.1 GCA_016200355.1 Nitrospirota bacterium | reverse complement strand
TCGTGCTCGGACGACACCACGATCAAACTGTGGGATGCCGCCACCGGCCGGCCGATCCGCACCATCAAGGGCCACAAGGAGCCCGTGCGCTCTATTGCCTTTTCCCCGGACGGCCGCCGACTCGTCAGCGGCAGTGTCGACCGCACCGTCAGGCTCTGGGAAGGCGGCGAGATTCCGAAGGCCGTCTAGCCGCAACTGACCCGAGTCACCGCTTCGGCCGCCGCTTATAATAGACCACCTGAGTCACGCGCCGCTGCTTCGAAAAGGTGACCTCCACGGTTGTCCCGTCTTCATACGTATAGATCCAGAGCGTATCGGTTGACTGGGACGGCTTGCCCATCACTTGATGGACTTCTTTTTTGGTCATGCGGGGCGTGATTGAGAGGTACGCCTGGGAAGGGTCCGGGGATTGTTCCGGCGCCTGCACCGCTGCGCCGCGCTCAACCGCCTGAACAGGCGCAGGCCCGAGAAACAAGAACCCGAGTGCAAAGAGAAGAACAAGGATCATGCCGCGTCGCGTTGACCTGCCCCCAGAGATTTATGTGAGTGTCGTTACTTCTACTTGAAGGCACTTCTTCTTGGCTTCCTCCACAATGCTAAAACGAAACAGCCGGAACCTCCAAGACTCGCTCAGGTTCTTGATGGCGGTCAAAGACGTCATGGTAAGCCTGATCCATCCTTTTCAGAACTTCAGGCTTGAAGTATTTCTCTCCACACTGGCGGCACACCCCCGTCGGCACATTGCTGATGACGAGGAGCCGTTCCATACGACGGTAATCATACTCAATCTGCTTTGCTTCAACCTCTCCTCCGCAAAATGTGCAATCGCCAAAGTCTTTCATGCCCTCTCTCCTCTGGTCCGATAATCTTTCCATTTCGGTGGCTGTGGCACGTAAACGGTGATGACGCGCAGAATTCTTTCGCCACTGCTTCTACTGCTTGCCCACCCCAGCACGGCATGAATCGGTCTCGTGCCTGCATGCCCCGCGACCAGGCAACTCTCACCTCGTGGGTCATCGGGGTATTGCTCTATGATCTCCCCCACGATAATAGCACTTTCGATCTCCGTTACATCAAGGTCGTCGGATATCTTCGGAGTTCATCCTTTGTGAGCGCTTTCTTCTTCACAGTTGTTGTCCCACCGTCACCCGACAGGCCAAGGCTATGCCACCCGTCCGGGCCTGTCAAGGCTACTCAGCCTTCCTCCTGCCCGTTACTCTCCTTCGCGCTTGCACTTCTCCAATAAAACGGTGCCTGGCCCCGTTTTCTCAGACTGTTCCCCCATCTTGATGTAGGGGCGCCGCGTGCTGCGCCCGCCTTTCTCAGGCCGGGCCGCAGGGGGGAAGAGGGCGTTCGGCGGCGGCCTCTAGCAAATCTTCTCTTCCTGAATTAGACTGCTGCCTACGCCGATGCCAGACCAAAGCCTGGAAGACAGATTGAAGAGGGCGGACTCGTGGATTCAGGCCACGGCCGCGCTGAAACCGGAGCAACTGCACGAGTCTTTCATTTTTCTCTACATTGCTTTCAATTGCCTTTACGGGCGACTGCAGTACGAAGGAGATGAAACTCAGATAGGGAAAGACTTGGCCGAGTTCTTCAAAAAAGTCCGGGTCATGTCTGATCGCGATGTCGAAAATGGTGGGACAATTCTCAAAAAAGCCATTGCCGCCGCCCGCCACGATGGAGCCATCCTGATACGGGACAAGTTCCTGTCCAATCGATACTGGCGCGGAGGGTCTTCCGTGGCGCTCCAGAAACAGCTCAACAAAGAAGAGAGTCTGGTGGAAGAACAGTTCGCCCTCGGCTCCTACGACAT
>JACQEY010000124.1 GCA_016200355.1 Nitrospirota bacterium | reverse complement strand
CTCTTGCGGCAATCCCAACAGTGGCATCAACACACCACAGAGTGATAGCGCCGCGGCTGCTTTGATAAAATCTCTGCGGGAAACTGACTGAAAGTCCCTGTGGGATTGGGTCATGGAGACAACTCCTTTCTCCCCTCCCCCGTTGCACGGGTGAGAGTTGGGTGAGGGTTTCAATTCGCGCAATCGCCTTTGGCGTTCGCGGCAGGCGCGTTCTTTACGCTCTTGACGTTATCAGTCGTGAGGAACGGCACGCCGCAAAAGTACGGCGTCCATTGCACACCATTCGTGCCAAAGCCGACTTTCACGTTGTCAATCTTTTCCACTTTCTTCGTGGTCGGATTCCAACGGAACAGCGTAACGGTGTCGCCCAGGCGATCGCTGCCGACGGCAAAGCGACCATCGGCAGACCACTGGACGTTGTGTGTTCCCTTGCCGCCGGCTTGAATGTTCTCGATCAACTTCATATTCGTGAGGTCAATGACCGAGTACCAGTCGTCGGTGCCGTCGTTCGTCGCGATCGCGACGGGTTCGCCGCCGGGATGCGCGTACGCGGTGTTCGTGGACTTGCCGGTCGTCACGATGGTCGCGACTTCCATTTTTTGCAAATCTACGAGCGCGAGTTTACCCGCGCCGCCCAAGCCGATCATCGCGACCTTGTCCAGCGCAAAGTTGATATTGCCGGGAGACGCTTTGGCTTCGAAAGCCAGTTTTTTGACGATTTCCTGTTTTTGCACGTCAATGATCGCGGTAAAGTCGTTGGGCGGCGAACTGGCAAAGAGATACTAGCCATCCTTGGTCATTTTCAACCTGCCACAGCGGTCGCAGTCAATCGTCTTGACGATTTTTGCTTCCGCGATATCGAGCACGTCCACATTGCCTTGCCCCTGATGCCCGACGAACGCGAATTTGCCGTCCTGCGATTGAATCACATCGCGCGCGGTGTTTCCGTTCGTCTTGACCTTTTTGATTTCTTTGAACTCTTTGGAATCAATGTAATAGACGTACCCGCCCTTGGGGTTGAGATCGCCGCAGAGCAAGAGATCGGCATTGATGGGACTCCACGAGCAGTGGAACGGATCGTCGAAATCGGTTTTGATTTCCGCGACCACTTCGTCGGTGAAGGAATCAATCACCGTCATGATGTTGTGATCGCCCTTGCCTTCGGATTGGTGGTTGATGAAGACGTAGCGCATGCCCGGCGCCATCCAAGGATGATGCGGTTGCGTCGCGTTGATCTTGATAAGTTTGACGATCGGGTTCGATTTTTCGGGGTCAATCACCGCGACTAGACCATCGTCTTGAACGGGGACATAAAACTTGCCGCGCGTCATACCCTTGAGCAAATCCGGCTGCGAGGGAAAAGTGCGCGCGTCGACGTAGTAAATTTTGTTGCCGGTGGTTACAGACGCCG
>JACQEY010000123.1 GCA_016200355.1 Nitrospirota bacterium | reverse complement strand
GGGGGCTATCGAGCTTCGTCCCGATGTTTTCTGGGCTGAAGTGAACGGGCCGGTCCTGCATGAGGTTGTCCTTCAGCAGCAGGCTGGCCTGCGCCAGGGCACGGCGTCCACCAAAACACGTGGTCTGGTTAGCGGGAGCGGGAAGAAGCCTTATAAGCAGAAGCACACTGGTCGAGCTCGGGCGGGGTCGATTCGATCGCCGCTGTGGCGGCACGGAGGGATCGTATTTGGACCGCTGCCGCGCGACTATGGATACACGATGCCAAAGAAAAAGACGCGCGGGGCTGTGCGGTCGGCCCTGTCAGTGAAGGTTCGTGAAGGGGGACTGCTCGTTTTGGAAGATTTTCCTCAAACCGACGGTAAAACCAAATCGATCGCGTCGATGCTGAAGGTTCTCGGCCTTGCCGGCAAGACATTGATCGTCGCCGGAGGCGATCAAGATCGACTCCGCCGTGCTGCGAAAAATATACCTAACGTGACGGTTATTGCTCCCGAAGGCGTCAATGTTCGCGATTTACTCGTGCACGACGCCGTTCTGATCACGCGACGGGAGTTGTCGAGGCTTGAAGAGGCCTTCGCATGACCCGCAATGCGCGCGATATCATTATTCGCCCACTTTTGACCGAAAAGTTGACGGAAATGCGTGAAAGCCAGCGGAAAATCGGGCTCCTTGTTAGGGCTGACGCCAACAAGGTTGAGATCAAAAAGGCGACCGAGCTGGCATTGAATGCAAAGGTCGAGAAAGTCAATGTCATGAACGTTGGCGGGAAGGCTCGCCGCATCGGACGGATGGCCGGCAAGAAACCGGATTGGAAGAAAGCGATCGTGACGTTAAAGCCTGGTGAAAAGCTGGAGATCTTTGAGGGCGTCTAATGGGTATCAAGAATTTTCGTCCAACTTCTCCTGCGCGTCGTCAGATGACCGTGTTGACCAACGAGGACTTGTCTGTTGGAAAACCTGAAAAGGCACTGCTGGAATACATTAAAAGCTCAGGAGGCCGAAATAGCCAGGGACGTATTTCTGTCCGTTTTCGTGGGGGTGGGCACAAACGGATGTACCGGCGCGTGGATTTCAAGCGTGATAAGTCGGGCATCACGGCACGCGT
>JACQEY010000122.1 GCA_016200355.1 Nitrospirota bacterium | reverse complement strand
GGACTGTCGAGGAATTGGCATGGCTCAAGCAGCGGTACGGAGCGCAGCGCTTCTTCTTCACCGATGAGTGCGTGGCTCTCTCACCGGCTAAGCGGTTGTGCCAGCAGATCATCGATAAGAAACTGGATATCAAATGGACCTGTGAGATGCGTTTCGAAAAACATCTCACGCGTGAACTTCTGGCGTCGATGCGGGATGCAGGGTGTTTGAAGATCGTGTTCGGACTGGAGTCCTTCAATCAGCGTGTGATGGACTTCATGAAGAAAGGGATCAAGCAGGAATGGGTGCGGCGGATTGCCGGCGATTGTGTCGATCTGGGAATCGCAGTGCATTGCTACATCATTGTAGGGTTCCCGACCGAGAAGGAAGAGGAAGCCAGGGAGACAATGAATTTCATCGTGGAGAACGAGCGGCTTCACGGGTCGTACGGATTTTCTTGTCAGCCCTGCCTCTTCGATTTGGAAAAAGAAGCGCCGATCATGAGCGACCCTGGTAGCTATGGAATCAGGCGCATCATGCGCCCGTCGGCAGAGGACTTGAGCCTTGGTTTCTTCTATGAAGTGTCGGAAGGCATGACACCGGACGAAGCGGAGCGACTGTATCAGCATGTCTACGAAAAGGTCAGCGAAGTCGTGTGCGAGTTGCCGTTCAACTACTCGATGGCCGACGGATTGCTGTATATAGCACGGGCCAAGGCCCAGGAAGTGCGCGAGCCGCAGCCTGCGGGGTTGTCATGAGTGTCCCCTGCGCGACGTTGATCCTATCTCTTCCCGGTCGGTATAATTTGCACGCGCCTCAAGGGTGTACGAAGTGATTGCCACGAATCCCACCATTGACCGGATTACGGGGAAGCTCAGCGATCAGTCCCTGCTGTTTCGGTACACGATCAAGCTTGTCCTGATCGTCTCCTTCTCGGAATTGATTCTGTATCGGCTTGTGTCGCGGTTGGGGATGCATCTCAGCAAGCTGGCCCAGGAGCATGAGTGGATTGTCCCGACCTTCACGGCCCTGACACAGATTGGCCAGTGGCTGCTCAATGTCGTGGCGATTCTGCTGTTTCTTGCCCTTAGTGTGGCAAGCATCAATCGAATGGCCAATCGTGGGTTTACGGGATCGAACAGGATCGTGATTCCCTGTGTCGCACTCCTGTTGCTCCTCACGGTGGGGTTTTTGTTGGTCCCACCCGCCTTTCTGGGGTCGGCTATTTATAATCTCGTGGCGCTGGTCGCGTTGATCTGTCTGATGGTGGAATACATCTCCACCCACGTCGAATGGTCACATCGCATCTTGGGTATCACCTATCTCCTGGGGGTTGGGGGCTGGTTGTATTACCAGATCATGTCCACCATCTATAGTTTTATCGGAACCGTGCAGGCCCCACCTTTCGTGTACGAGGCGCATCGTGGGGGTGAAGGGCTGTTGGTCTTGTCCAGCATTCTGGTGATGTGGGCCTATGGGCAGGGCGTCTCGTTTCGTACGCGCAATCAGCGGCAACGCCGCCGCGCCATCTGGTTTTGGGTGACCTCCGTGTCTGTGTTTACGGCGATGCTGTTCTTAGATTATCTGCTCAATCGGTATGACCCCGGGATGGCCAATAACATTCGTAAGGCGGCGGACGGCATTGGGTGGATTTTTCAGTTCGGCATGGGCTACACGTTTTTTCTCCCGTTCGCATTTTACATGACAGGCTTGTTGTGCTGGTCGTACACGGTCATTAAGTTACTCAACATGGGGCGGCTTGCCGGGTATGGTCTTGGATTGATGTTTATTGCGGGATATGCGCTGCTGTATTCGAATTTGACGCTCATGGTGGTGCTCGGTGCCATGCTCTTGACCATGGATCGGCAGCGGCGCGATACGGCGGAATCGGCGCCGGCAACGAACGCTCCCATGGTCGGCACGCCGGATTCATTGGCGGGCGGACATATCTAGCAGACGTTGTAATAACTCAGGGAGCTAGGCTGAAGGTTTTTAGGGGTAAGGCTTCTTGCGCATCGAGATGATGTATAGCTTTCAGCCTGAACACCTGAGTAGTTGCCAGACTTTTTATAACAGGGAGTCGTATGAACGAACCAACCGCCTCTGTTCCTGAACAAAGCCAGACCATCGTCGATCCCGGCGATCAGCCGCTGAACCCCGACGAAGAAATCGCCGAGATTGAAAAGCTCTTGGCGATCGAACCAGACGATTTCCAGGCCCGCTGCCGTTTAGGCGAGCTCTATTTCAGCAAAGGCCGGATGGATGACGCGCTCGTGGAGGTCAAGAAGTCGATTGAGATGGCAGAAGGGCTTCGCGCAGAGATGAATCGGTCGCTCGCGATGTACTATTCGAATTTGGGCACGATCTACGCGACGAAGAATATGACGGATGAAGCGGAAACCGAGTTCAAACACGCGCTCAATGTGTTTCCCCACGATGTCCTGGCGCTCTTCAATCTTGGGCGGGTCTATGCCGACAAAAAGCAGTTCATGGAAGCCAAGGGGTATTACGAGCGCCTCGTGGAAATTACGCCGGACGATCCCATTGCTTGGTACAATCTCGCCGGGGTCTATGTCGAACTCGATAATCCCCAGGTCTCGGACTACAATACTATCGACATGGCCATTCAATCCTATATCCGCACGCTCGAATTGGACCCAAAGCATCTGGAGGGCAGTTTCAAGCTGATGGAGCTGGCATTGAATCACAAGAAGACGGATCTTGCCATCAAGGTCATGGAAGAAGCCGTCGAACAGAATCCCGAGGAGCCGCTGGCCTACTATAACTTGATTAGCGTCTACGACAAGGCGAAGATGTTCGAACAAGCCGAGCAGGCGCGGAAGCTGTTGAAGGAACGATTTTCCAAACGGATGAAAGAGAGCAGCGCATCCTGATTCACCCATTCATACGGAGGAACACACCATGTTTGGGAGTCTTGGCTTTACAGAGTTGATATTGATCCTGTTCATCGTGCTGGTCATCTTCGGCGCAGGTAAATTACCGCAGCTGGGAGAAGGCATCGGGAAGGCGATCAAGGGCTTCAAGAAGTCTGTGCATGAGGCGGACGCGATTGAAGCCGAAGCCCAAGCGGCCCAGCAGAACATGGCCGACGCTCCGCAGCAAGCGATTCCGCAACCCACGGTGCAAGCATCGGTTCCCGTGGAACAGACGGCCGCGCCGGTTCATTCAGCTTCACGCGGCTAACCAGCCGGGATAAGGCGACAGGCATATGGAAACAGAGCTTCAGCTCGCAACCGGCTATATCGAGACCTTCGCAGGCAACGGCAAGGCTCGGAGTACCGGCGACGGAAAACGGGCGGTCAAGTCCGGGATTCCACTGCCTCATCATGCCGCACTCGACAAGGACGAGACCTGGTTCTACTTTGCCGAGTCCGGGTCCGATCGTATCCGGCGGGTCAATCTCAGGGAAGGCACGCTCCATAACTTCGCCGGCATCGGCGAAACCTGCTATAGCGGCGACGAAGGCCTCTGTGGGGAAGCCGGACTCTATCTGCCGCTCGACGTCGCCTTCGACTCCCGCAACGATCTCTATATTTGCGATTCCGGCAGCAACCGCATCCGGAAAGTGGACCATGAGACCGGCATCATCACCACGATTGTCGGTACCGGGCAGCATGGGTTCAATGGAGATGGCCTGGCCCTTGAGGTCAACCTCACCTGGCCGGCCGCAATCGCCTTCGATCCCAACGACGTGATGTACATCGCCGATACCCAAGCACATCGAATCCGTCGCTACGATCCCCTGACAGGCATGGTCACGACTGTCGCCGGGACTTGGACGGCAGAGGACGAGGCCCGGGAGCAGCCGCTTGTCGCGAGGAATTTGGTCGTGCTCTCCGGCGATGCCATCGGCATTGATTTCAGCGACGACCATGGCTGGCTCATGCCGGTCTGTTCAGACGGACTGGACATGTCGATGTACCTCGACGATGGAAGGCCCGCACTCGAAGCCCGCATCTACGATGTCGTCGGGCTCACGGTGAACGGGAAAGGCGATATTATTTTCGTTGACAAGGGCAGTAACCGCGTCCGCAGTATCGATCACCGCAGCGGCATCATTTCGACCGTGGCGGGCGTCTGCCGGTATGGTTATGACGGTGACGACAAGCCGGCAATTAGAGCCATGCTCCATGCGCCGGAAGCCGTGGTGGTCGATCAAGAGGACAATCTCTACATTTCCGACACGATGAACCATCGCGTGCGCAAGGTAGAAGTTGCAACTGGCCTGATTACGACGGTAGCGGGCAACGGCGACAGCGGCTACGAAGACAAGAATATGGGTGGCTGCGGCGCCGCGCGCTTCGTGGCGAAAGAATCTGCAGGGACGGTGAAACATGGAGACGGGCTCCTCGGAGTGGAGGCTATTGTCAACTCTCCAGTCGGACTTTCACTGGATTCCCAGGGGTATCTCTACATTTGTGAACGGGGCGAAAACAAAATTCGCCGGGTGAAACTCTGGTAGCGATTCGCCGGTAGCCGGATTGGCCTTGCTCGGGCTGTGTGGTAGTCTGAGCCCATGACGATGTGCTCCGCCGGTCACCCGAGGGCTTTGCATAGTGCGTATGACGACGAAGATATCTTCCCGCCCGGTACTGCTCCTGCTCTTCTTCATTTTGGTTGTGGCCGGTGTCTTAGTAGGCTTCGGCGTACCCCTCGTCAGTTCTGAGGGGATGATTATTCGCGCGCGCCTCGTCGAGGGACCGTTGCCGACGGAGCCTGAGGATGCCGCCTGGGCCAAGGTCTCGCCGATGACACTTCCGTTGAGCGGTCAGGTCATTACCAGGCCGGTCTGGCCGGAGCCGACCGCGCGCGCGTTGACGGTGCGATCGCTCCACAACGGCACCGACATCGCGTTTCTGCTTGAATGGCAGGACAATACGAAGAACGACCGTCTGACTCCGGGAACCTTTCGCGACGGCGTGGCGATCGGCTTGCCCCTGGGGGATGCGCCTGCGTTTTTCTGCATGGGCCAGCTCGATCACTACATCAACATCTGGCATTGGAAGGCCGACTGGCAGAGCGATATCGATCGTCGAGCCGCCAAGCCTTCTGAGAAGGCTCGCGACGGTGTGCGGACGTTCGAAGTCATTCCACGCCGGGTCTCTTCTGTCGAGGATCTCATCGGTGGGGGCTTTAGTACTCTGACGACCAAAGAGAAGCAGGGCCGTGTTCAGGGGAAGGCTGCGTGGAAGGATGGAGTGTGGCGTGTCGTCATGCACAGACCCTTAGTGAGTGAAGAGCAAGAGAATGAAGCCAAGCTGGTTCCCGGCCGGGTGCAAACCGTGTCGTTTGCTGTGTGGAACGGAGAGAACAAAGAGCGGAACGGGCAGAAAGCCGTCGCGCCATGGTTTCAGCTGGTTATCGACCCAGTTGCGAAGCTCTAGGCAGGATGCTGAAAAAGTCCGCCAACTTCGTTCTCGACTCTTCGAAATCCTCAACGTACCCCTGAGGGTACGCCTCCGGTTTCGATTCGCCTGCGGCCTTGTTGGACGAACTTTTTGAGCATCCTGCGGGAGGCAGTTGTGCCGCAGCTGCAAAATCTTCCAACATCCGGTTAAACTTCTTGGCGGGATGGTTGTAGTGAGGCATGAACGTTGGGGGATGTTCAGATCAGTTTAGTCAGTGTGCAGAAAAAGGCCCTTCGGAGTGGAAGGGCTTTTTTCTTGTGTGTCTGCCTCTGTTTGGGAACCTTGGCCGGTTTTGCGCCGGCGCTGGTGAGTGCGGCGGATCAGGAACCGATGACTGTGGATGAAGCCTCGCGATTGGGTGAAGAATTCGGCGTGATTGTTGGAGATGTCGACGAAGCCATCAAAAAAGAATTGAAACTTGAACGGGCGCAGGGCGTCGCGGTGTTCGAAGTGATTGGAAGCTCGCGCGCCGACTATGCCGGCATTAAGGTCCGATCCATCATCAAGGAAATCGACAAGACCGAGATCAGAAGCATGCTCGATTTTGGGAGAGCGATCAAACGAGGGATGAAACAATGTAACTTCACTGTCGGCACCTATGAGCCGGCCGACCCGGGCGATCCGGTCGGGTGGGGAGTGAATTTCCATTTCGTTGGGTGTAAACGGGATTGAGGATGGCACGACGCAGACGGTATGCACTACGAATCGCCGCAGGCCTCTTTCTCACGCTCATTGTGGGTGTCATCGGCCTGTATCATGGCCGCGCCATTGCGCAGAAGTCAGAGGTTCAGGCTCCAGCCGACTGGGTGGCGGATATTGAAAAGATCTTCATCCGATCGGAAGACTGCAAACAATGCCACGATCGGCACTATGAAGAGTGGAAGGGCGTGCGCGAGCAGACGCCGGATCTCAAGACTTTCGGCCGGGTCGATGCTGCGCTGTTGCATGGTACGTCGCTGGAGTCGCCGGTGTTTCGCACAGTGCTGGGCGTCTGGCTGCAAACCGATCCGACAGCCGACGAGCGCCGCCGCTGTCTCTCCTGTCACGCACCGTCGACCACCGTGTTCCCGCAACATGCCGACAAGATTGTGGCCCAGGTGCTGTCCGGCAAGCCGCAAGTGGAGGGCATCGGCTGTGCTTCCTGCCATCTGATCAAGCAGGTCGAGCAGACACCGAACTCCCCGCCCTCGTTTAAGATCGAGCCGGGCAAGATGATCTATGGGCCCTATGCGAACCCGGAGGAAAACCTCGTCCATCCTGCAACGCAATCCGAATTGTTCCGTGGCGCGAGCTACTGTGCCTCCTGCCACTTCGATAAAGTGAAAGATGTGATGCAGAAAGATCTGCCTGGTGAGATCTTGCAGGGGACGATTTGTCAAGACTGCCACATGGAACCCTCGACCGGCAGTTCGACTTCGAAGCGCGGCGCTATGACCCGTGCAATCGGCCGGCACTGGTTCCGCGGGGTGGTGGTTCCCGGCGCCCTCATCAAGAATCGAAATCTACAGGCCGAATGGATGCCCCGTCTGGATCTTGAGGCCAGCAAGTCGGCCTCTGCGGTGGAGGGGACGGCGCTGGTGAGGATCGGCAGCCTCCCTCACAGTTTTCCCGACGGCGACCCGGTGCTCAAACAATTTTATCTGGTCATTACTGCCAAGGATGTGCAGGGCAGGGTGCTGAAGGAAGAGACCAAGCAGTTTGGTTTGCCCTACGACAAAATTCTCCGGGGTGCAATTCCCGATCCCTTCATCAAGGGGGGCCATACGCGAAAAGTCCCGTTCTCCCTTGCGATCCCGTCTGGATCGACTGCCGCGTCGATTGAAGCAGTGCTGAACTATGCGTTGATTCCGACGCCAGAACCGGCGCTCAAGGAAAAATATCTGGCGACCTTGGCGACCGACAAAGAGCGGGAGAGCGCGAAGAAGATTTTCGATGAGTATACGCAGCCACGACTCCTGACGTACCGGGCCAAATCACTTTAGCAGGATGCTGAAAAAGCCCGCCAGCGGCGTTCTCGACTCATCGAAATCCTCAACGTACCCCAGAGGGTACGCCTCCGGTTTCGATTCGCCTGCGGCCTTGCTGGACGGACTTTTTGAGCATCCTGCTTGGTGTTCTTGAAGCAGAAGAATAGGATGATGGTGCGAATTTCGAGCCGTGTGAAAACTGGAATTGGTGTAGTGATTGCCGTGATGGCATTGTGTCTTGCTCCCTGGTTCGACCGCGGCACCTTTGCGGAAGAAATAGCGCTGTCGCAGAGCACAATCGAACAGGCCTTTCCAACCTCCAGTAAGTGCAAACGTTGCCATGAGCGTGTGTTTGAAGAGTGGGAAACCTCTCCGCTCTCGCGCTCGATCCATTCCCCGGCCTTTCGCGCCTTGCTCGATATCTTTTTGTCTTCCCAGGCAGGAAAGGACAAAGCCCTGTGCTTTCGCTGCCATGCGCCGCATGTGCGCGAATTCCCCAATCAAGTCCAGCTCTTTATCAATCAGGCCAAGGCCGGCGATCCGTCGCTGGATGGGGTAGCCTGCGCGCAATGTCATTTGATCAAGCAGGTCGATCGAGCAAAACAGCCGCCGGAGCCTAAGTACGAACTCGAGAGCAAGACGATCTATGGCCCTTATAAGGATTCTGTTCAGAACCGGGCGCACCAATCGATGGAGCTTGGGCTGTTTCAAAGGTCCGATCTCTGTCTCAACTGCCACCAGTCGGTTCCCTCCGCTGCCGTCTTAGGCAAGACGAACGATCTACTGGGCAATTGGGATCAGAGCAAGGCAGTGAAGTCCGGCAAAGAGTGCCAGACCTGTCACATGCCGGAGCAAGTCGGCGAGTCGGCCAACGGGGAGAAGAAACGGAAAACCGCCAACCATACCTTCCCAGGCCGTATCGGCACGCTTCGGCAAGAAGCGGCCAAGCTGGATGTCCACACGAAAATCGAGGGCGAGAAAACCACGGTCACAGTGAAGGTGCAGAGTCTCGTTCCGCATAATCTGCCGGCCACCCATCCGGCCTGGGCAGCGGTGTTGCTGGATCTGGATATCAAGGGGAAGAATCTGAAGACCGTCTTTACCGACAAGCGGGTCTACGGGCGAGTCTATCAGGATGCCAAGGGCCAGAAGACGAGCTTCGACTTTGAAGCGGTTAAGGTTCTTGAGGATACGGTTCTGAAGCCGGAAGAACTGCGGGTCGAGACCTTCACCTTCCCCACGCCGAAAGACACCAAGACGTTCGATATTGAACTGACCCTCAATTACGCGCCGATCACCGGTCCTGCCCCATTCCTACAGCGTGTCGAAGCCGAGTCCTCCAAGGGATCACAAGACCCAGTCTTCCAGCCGATCGAAATCGTCAAGTACGTGGAGAATATCCCCATCAGCAAGTAAAGGGTGAGGGGTTAGGCGTAAGGGGATAAAAGAGCCTCGACTCTTGAGAAGAGATGGCTACGTGCCCGCTATTCGAAGACAATGCTGGAGCCCGGCGACTTCATCTTAAAGATCTGAACGGCGTTGTACATGCCCTTGGCCGGGTGGTTGAGGATGAGGCGGGAGTTGGTAATGTGGGTGTCGAGCAACTCGTATTGTCCACCGCTGAAATAGATATCGCAGTCATCAATCGCGCAGTTCTTGTAGACGTGGTTGTCGAGCGACAGCTTCGCCTTGCTGAACTTCTGCCCCTCCACCAAAATATAATTCGGCGCCACGCCCACGACCATTTCCTCCGCCGCGCACTATAACAAGTCTCTTTTTGAACCGCAAACGGGCCAAGAGGTTTGTCTGGCTCATCTTGTTTTTTGGTGTATTTCGTTTCTTTCGTCCATTGAGCCAAAAGAACCAAAGAAACCAGATCAACCGTCTGCCCCTCGCCCCTGGCGTCTTACGCTCCCTAAAAAGGCGGAGTGATTTCTACTGAAGAACAGAGTATCCTGGGCCACAACGAGACGTCGGAGTCACAGAGGACGCAGCCCTCTGAGCGATCGCGTGGCGAACGACACAACCAGGCGAGGCATGAACATCCACACCGCAACAGCCGTGATGCTGTGTCTCGCCACCCTCACCACCGGCGCCTGTGTAACGCGGAGCACCTACGACAAAGCCGTCGACGATCTCGAAGCGACACATGCCGAACTCTCCAGCACCAGAACCCAGTCGCAGCTGCTCACCGAACAAGTCAGCGAACTCCAACAACACAAGTTCGACATCGCAAGGAAAATGGAGGCCACCTCGGCCGCATTTCGACAAGTCACGCAGCAGATGGAAGCCGAGCGCGCCGTCTTGCAAAAACGGCTGAGCACACTCAACAGCACGATCAGGCAGCAGATTGTCCAACAGAACAGCCTGCGGTACGCCCTCCAACGTGAAAACGAAGCGCAGCCTGCGCTGCAATCAATCGTTGAACAGTATAAGTCCAAACTGGGTGATGCAGGCGGACCCGGAGCCCCACCATCCACTTCGCCAGTCGAACGCACCAACCAGCCGGCTGAGACAGCCCTTGCCCCGCCAGGACAAGTTGCAGCTCAAACAGATCCCGCTTCCAAGCCGACCGTAACGACACCAGCAGATCCGACCGCGGCAAACCCGACGCCGCAGCCGGCGAACAGGCAGACCTCCGAAACAGTCGACGAGGGCTGGCTGTCCATGTTCAAGGGATGGGTCATCTCCCTCGTGCGATCGATCTTCTCATAGCAGGATGATGGGAAGTCCCGTCAGCAGCGATCAGCTGGTCTATCTGGTTGATTAGGCTTGTTTGGTTTTTCTGGTTCAAGGAACGAGACCAACAAGACAGACCAGATAGACCAGACAAACGAGACCAACCAACTCCCTCGTCTCGCCTTTCTCTCCCTTCAAGATTTAACTGCACCTCCCTCTCTAACAGATTAAAAATACAACCATTTTTCAATCGCGTCTGTTGATTTTCTGGAATGAAAACGGTATCTCCGTGCAACTTCATGGACCGGCGCACATCACGGGGAGGGGGTATGCGCGCGCTGGATCCTCGCGAACGAATTGAGCAGACAATCCTCCTGGATCACAAAATAGGGACATTCTCCTTTTCGGATTGCGCCGTCCGCGGACGGCGCAATTGCGAGGTTTCTTGGTGAGGTTGGTTTGCGAGGGGGCATTAGCGGTGGTGCAGTTGGGCGGAGCGTCAACAGACGCTCCGCCCAACGTGAGGGTTCACCTCTTGCGGCGAACAGCCGGTTAGCGACTCGGCCGCCGCTGTCTCTGCTGCGTGGAGTCTTCTCGCTCTTGCTCCTGGTTTTGCTGCAGGATCGGAGCGCCTCCAGTGAGGCCGCAGTTGACTGGTGCCCCGGCGACCGGAGTCTTCTCACTCAGCAACCCGTTTGCGGTTGCTTGAATGGCACAGGGAACGAATGGCGGTGTGAAGTAGGCCCGGAAGCGGCCCGTACTTCCCGCTGCCACCGTCGTGAGCAGAGTTCCACTCACGGCATCGCGGATTTCCACGGAGGCATTCTTGGGCGCCCGTCCTGCTGCCGTGAGTTTGTTCGTGCTCGCATTCCACCTAGACCGTGAGATATAGACGCCGGGGGCCGGTGGCGGCGTGGTGGTCTTGACGATGACGGTATCAGGGATACTGTTGGCCGTGCCGTCATTGACGATGAGCTGGGCGATGTATTCACCGCTCACGTCCACGGTGATGGTCGGCCGCATGGCGATGGGATCGGAAATCGCCGCGGTGCTGCCGAGTGGCTTCGCCGTCAAGGTCCATTGGAATGTGAGCGAACTTCCATCGGCATCTTTCGACGCGCTGCCATCCAAGGTGACGACGGTCCCGAGTGGTACGGTCTGGTCCGGACCGGCGTTAGCGACTGGCGCGGTGTTGCCGCCCAGCGTCGTGATCATCACGGTGTCGGGCGCGCTATTGACCATGCCGTCGTTGACGGTCAACTGCGCCACGTATTGGCCCGCGACGTCGGCGTTGAAGCTCGCCATCATGGTGGCGGCGTTCGACAGGGTTGCTTTGCTCCCGGTCGGCTTGACGGTCAAGGCCCATTGATAGCGGAGCGCGTTGCCATCGGTATCTTTCGAGGCGCTGCCATCCAGTTGTACGGTGGAGCTGGCTGACACCGTCTGGTCAGGGCCCGCATTGGCGACCGGTGCGGTGTTGGCCCCCGTGGTTGTGATTGTCACGGTGTCGGGTGTGCTACTGACGGTCCCGTCGTTGACAATCAACTGCGCCACGTATTGGCCTGCTTTGTCGGCGACGAATGTTGGCTTCGCTGCCGTTGGGTTGGAGAATGTGGCGAGGCTTCCCGTTGGCACGGACATGAAGGACCAGTCGTAGGTCAGAGAATTCCCGTCGACGTCAGTGGATCCACTGCCGTTGAGGGTGACCGTCGATCCTGCGATGGCCGTCTGATCGGGACCGGCATTGGCAACCGGGGTCGTGTTCGCTGTCGTGATGGTCACGGTCGCCGGAGCGCTATTCACGGTTCCATCATTGACGATGAGACGCACGACGTAGTCGCCGGCATGATCGACGATGAACGTCGGTTTCATCGTCGTAGGAAGTGTTAATGAGGCAGCACTTCCTGTCGGCACCGAGGCAAACGACCATTGGTAGGTGAGGGTATTGCCGTCGGCATCCGTCGAGCCGCTGCCGTTCAAGGTTACGGTGGCTCCAACCGCCACGGTTTGATTCGGTCCGGCATTGGCGACGGGGGCGGTATTGGCGGTTGAGATGGTGACGTTGGCCGGAGCGCTGTTCACGATTCCATCGTTGACGATGAGTTGCACGATATACTGGCCCGGTTTGTCAGCTAAGAAGGTCGGCTTGGCAGTGGTTGGGTTCGCCAGCGTGGCGCCGCTGCCTGTCGGGATGGATGTGAGGGACCACTGATAGGTCAACAGATTGCCGTCGATGTCGCTGGAGGCTGTGCCATTGAGGGTGACCGTTGTGCCTACTGTCGCCGTTTGGTTCGGTCCGGCATTGGCAACTGGCGCGGTGTTCTTGACTGGACACATCGCTGTGGTGGCGGTGTCGCCGTTGTTCTTGAAGAGTGTGCCTGCCGGGGTGAGGTTCTTATCTGGGTTGGTACCGTTCACATGGCAGAGGGCACAGCCTTGGTCAGCGTAGGGCGTGGTGCCGTTGTAGGCCTGACAGGTGGTGTCGACGCCAGGGCCGAAACTCGGAAACGCCAGCCCGGGCGACGAATCAACGAGGAGCGCGACGGTCGCGCAGAGAATGACGGAAAGCGAGTGAGTGAAAATCCTGTTCATGATGCACTCCCTTGGTAAGGTACAGTCGGCGGCAGTTCATGTGCGCAGATCTTGTGTGTGCTCATGCGCTGCGCGCTAATTCGGAGCATGCGGTCACTGTCGTGATGAACGCACGCTCCGACAACAATTACGCTAGGCCTTTGAGCAAGGAAGGTGCCAGTGGCTATCTTGCTGATAAAGATTGCATTATGGAAAATGGAGCAGGAGAAAACGTGACGCGAGGGTGTTGTCGTTGACTGGAGAGGCCTACAGAATTGGGAAAATTGTCCCACTGCCTTGCTGTAGGGAAATCCCTGCATGTGGGAAAAGAAAAATGGGATGGGAGAACAGTGTCAGGAACAGTTTTTCTTATCTCTCGCGGCTGGGCTCATCGCCCAAGAAATCGTCGACGACCTCGAGGCCGCGCTCGAACAATTCCAGCTGATCGCGAATGATCTTGGTAGTGACGATTCAGAGAAAGTGCCTTGATGCGCGTTTCTTTCCTCCTGGCTGCATTGCTGGTCTTTTTCGGGACAGCTCCGGATGAGTTTGGCCTTGAAGAACATCATTCACGCGGCTAACATCCACCACATCGGAGAACGGGATGATTATCAAAGATAGCGAGTTGGTTGACCTCCACACGTCCACTGGGCCCATGCGCACGTATCTCTTTCGGCCAACGACCGAGGGGCGGTATCCGGGCCTGCTGCTGTTTTCGGAGATCTTCCAGGTGACGGGGCCTATCCGGCGCGCTGCGGCGATGTTGGCGAGCCACGGTTTTGTGGTGGCGGTCCCGGAGATTTACCACGAGCTGGAGCCAGTGGGAACCGTGCTGGCCTATGACGAGGCCGGCGCCGAGCGTGGTAATCGGCACAAGATCACCAAGACATTGTCGAGCTACGACGCCGACGCGCGCGCGGCGCTGGACTTTCTCACGACCTCACCCTATTGCACGGGCAAGCTGGGCGCGATGGGGATTTGTCTTGGGGGACATTTGGCGTTTCGTGCGGCGATGCAACCTGACGTGCTGGCCACCACCTGTTTCTATGCGACCGACATCCACAAGCGCAGTCTGGGAGAAGGCCTGCACGACAATAGCTTGGACCGGATCGGCGAGATCACGGGTGAGCTGTTGATGATCTGGGG
>JACQEY010000119.1 GCA_016200355.1 Nitrospirota bacterium | reverse complement strand
CGGTCCTGCTCAAACCATTGCTGCGAAGATATCGCATCGTACTCTCCCTGTTGTGTCTGATGCCATGCAGTCCACAGCTGGACCCTGGTTCTTCGACCACTGAGGAACACCCAACGCGCACTGCGGATATTATGTGGCATAAGTTCAGACACTATGTTTAGACTGCTACTGACTTAGCGGGACTGTGACAATCATTGCACCCATCACATCATTCTGCCTGAAGTTCTGTTTCGGACTGTTCGGGTGTGCGTTGTGGCAGCCGATGCAGGCCTGAGAAACAGCCGTGTCGGCATACATGGCTTGGAGATACGAGTCCCGCCCGTCCCTGACCACTTCGGTATAGGGACGATCCGGATGCTGCAGGGTTTCCAAGAGCCCTTTTTGCTCGAATTCGGTTTTTGGCCCATTCTGTTTGTTAATAGGCCAGAGACTGATGAGCTTGTATCCAATCTTGGGTGACGTGTTCACTGGCAACCGGGCTGACTCTTTCAAGAACTGGGCTGGAAGGGGAAGTGTGTTTTCGGACCGCCAATTTTCCGAAGCAACGACGACGCCCTTCGCCTGCAACCGCTCCACGACATGGATGGTGTAAAAGGTGCGGTGTGACTGGATCACGGCATGTACCATGTCGGCCACTCTCTCTGCAGGAATTCCGCCGCAGTCCTTTGCTCCAGACGATGTCCCCCAATACGCGAACACCGCGATAAGTATTGATATGGTTCCCAACACGAGGCTTTTCCTGATCATGATGTACTCTCCTTTCTAGCCCATGGACTTCTCGAGCCATCGTGGACTTTGGATGTCCCAATCCCAGCCTCGCTGACCCACGGTCTTCTCAGATCCTAACCCCATCTGTCTCTCACATCTGATTGATCATATCTTACACCTTGACAATGTTCAGAATGCAGATACAAGACCCCTTAAGTCCCCTGGCAACACCCCAGCCACAAGCAGGCGCACGCGGGAAAGAGGTGGGGTCACGTATGAACGAGGAGCAAGAGCGACGCGCAAAGGCGATAATCGTTAAGCAGCTTTGCGCGGAGTCGCTGAAGGTGCGACTTGAGGAGAATGACTGCCTGGATGTTGAGGTGAAGAAGCAGCCGGTAAGAGAGTGCGTGGTGAGGGGAAAGAGCTACCTGGTGACACCCACTTCTGAAATCCTACGGGACTGCGTAGGTGGATAATTATATAAGGCGTCGTCGAGAACTGCGAGTTCGCCGGATGGGGGGGGCCGAGGTCCCGGGATCGGAGGTGTGACAACCCAGCCTGCAACTGACTGCGAACGTTAGCCTATCTGCTGGTTTGGTGAAACGCGACTCGATCGCCACCTGTCCATTCCAGCCCATACACTATCGGCTATACGCCATCTGCTCTTTTCTTCAGACGAAGTTACCGGCAGGTTGTTCCATCGAAGTACTTGCAGCTTGTCTCTCCCGATTTTACTTTCCAGGTCTTCAGCAGAGGCACTTGCCCGTTCTCTCTCATCTCGACGACGAAATCCACGAGGCCTGACACCGGGAGTTTCTCGATGTGAGGTTTGGCTGCGTCCGGAGCATCGATCCAGAATACGGACCCGAACGTGGAAATCAAGACTCGGTGGTTCTCCGTATCGACTTGAATGACGGGGCTGTAGAAACTTTTGTCCTCGGCAACGCTAGGAGATGCGAGTAGACCGAGCAGGAAGAAACTGGAGAGGACAGTAAGAAGAGCCGTACGCATGTATGACATGACAAGCACTCCTGCTTATGAGGTCAATCAGAAAGCCATTATCGCATTGAGGCCAAGGGGAAACAATTCAGAAAGTTCCTTGTCGTGGTGGCGTTTTGAACGTCAGTAGCAGGCTGCGGAGAAACTATGTTGGCACACGAGAACTTTGAAGGGCAGTATGCATACGTATCAGGAGTAATTTCCCACAGGCTTGTCAAAACGGTCAGCCAACAAGGCCGCAGGCAAGTCAAAACCGGAGGAGGCGTACCCTCTGGGGTACGTTGAGGATTTTGACGAGCCGAGAACGACGTTGGAGGCCGTTTTCACAAGCTTGTAGTGGTGATGTGCGCTTGCGTGACTATCCCACCCCTGATCCAGTATCCGCGAATATCCGGCTTCGATTTCTCCATGAGGGAGATGAGCAGATAGGCGGGGATGGGCAGGTTGATCTTTGGCCAGACTTCTTCGTAGTCGGTGGCAATCTTGATGTCGGTGATGGAGGGGCGAGCCGGGTCGTGGGGATGGGAGTGGTAGACCACTTGCAGATCGAGCCCTTTGCTCCGAATATCCTTCTTCGCAACGGAGAAGTCCTGCATATCCATCACGAAGGCGATCTCGGCTCGTTCGGCCGGTGACAGTCGTTCCAAATGTGCGACCTTTGCCGGATCAAAGGACGATAACTTCTCAGCTCCTTCGAGTGCCACGATATTTTTGATTCGATAGACATGAGTGACGGCCCCGTTGGTTCCGGCCAGGAGCCCGCAACACTCGTAGGGATCGAGTTCCCTGGCATGGGCCACCATTTGGTCGAGGATGGATTGAGGGATGACGAGATCAGCCATGGCCGGCAGCTGCTGGGAAAATATTGTAGTACGTCAAAGCTTCATTGGTACGCATATCTGTGGCAACAGGAGCGGACCACACAGGATGCTCAAAACGACTGTCCAGCAAGGCCGCAGCGAGTGAAGGCCCGAGGCGTACCCTCTGCGGTACGTTGAGGGTCTGAACGATGCGAGAACGAAGCTGGCAGGCGTTTTCAGCATCCTGGGCTAGATGGTGCAGGTAACGGTATAATCACTCTTCAGATTGGTAATCGTCGGTGCTGGTCCGCAGAGGCGGCAGGCCGGATCTTTGGGGCGTCCGACTTTTCTGAATTTCATCTCAAGGGCGTCATAGATCAGCAGGCGATCGGCCAGGGTTTCGCCGATGCCGAGAATTTCCTTGATCGCTTCCGATGCTTGAAGAATGCCCATGGTTCCAGCAAGGGCGCCTAAGACACCGGCTTCTTGGCAATTCGGAACGAGTCCTGCCGGTGGCGGCTCCGGGTAGAGGCAGCGGTAGCAGGGATAGCCCGCATGGGGCTTGATCGTCGTGAGTTGGCCTTCAAAGCGGAACATGCTGGCAGAAATGAGCGTTTTCTTGGCGAAGAAGCAGGCGTCGTTCACGAGAAAGCGCGTCGCAAAGTTGTCTGATCCATCCAGCACCATGTCGAACTGGGATATCAGCGAAAGAATATTGTCGCTGTCGACGTTCTGGTGATACGTCTTGATCGTGATCTCCGGGTTGATCGCCGACAGGGTTTTGCGGCCGGACTCCACTTTCGGAAGGCCGACCGTGGCCGTGGAGTGTAGAATTTGCCGTTGTAAGTTCGAGAGATCGACGACATCGCCGTCGACCAGACCGATGGTGCCGACACCGGCGGCAGCGAGATACAGTCCTGCAGGCGAGCCCAGCCCACCGGCGCCGATGAGCAAGACCTTCGCCTTGGTCAGCTTCATCTGGCCCTTGCCACCTACCTCGCTCAGAATAATCTGCCGGCTGTATCGTTGAATTTGTTGTTCAGTGAGTTCCATTTTCTGTTCCGTAAGGCGTCAGGATTCTCTAATGGCGCTTTCTACTTACCCCTTACGCCTTACCCCTGACCTATTCCACCACATTCAATTCAATCGGGTCGACGATGACGCCTTTCTTGCGAAGGCCCGCGATCGCGCGTTCGATTTCCGTGCTGTCCCCGGTCAGTTCGAGGTCCATCCACCCGGTGGTTTCACGCACGTCGGCGCGCCGGACATTGGTGACGACTTTGTATTCATGTCCGATCTGATAGATGACCGGCTCTTTGATCTTGTCTTCCGGGAACCGAATGTGAACCTTCATGTTCGGCATGATGTGCCTCCGGCAATGGCGGGCACGATCGAGACTTCATCGCCATCTTTGAGCGAGGTCTCTTTGCCCTTGAGGAACCGAATATCTTCCTCGTTGACGTAAATATTCACGAACCGTCGAAGTTCACCCGTGTCGTCGCAGAGGCGATCTTTTATCCCAGGGTGGGAGGCGTTCAATGTATCGATCATTTCGACGATCGTGCCGGCCTGTGCGTCGACCTCTCCCTGTCCCTTCGTCAGAGGACGGAGCGGGGTTGGAATGCGAACCTTAATCATGCGTCACCACTCCCGTGTTTCCCTACCTTAAAGGTTTGTTCAAAGCTGACAAGACTCGGCTGAATGCGGTGGGGCCTGCCGATCGCATCGATCACGGCTTCCTGTGTCTTCAGACCATTGCCGGTGATATAGGCGACTGTCACATCGCCTTTTTTGATCGTGCCTTGCTTCACGAGCTTCTGGAGGACACCGATCGTGACACCTCCGGCTGTTTCAGCAAAGATTCCCTCTGTTTGTGCCAACAGCTTAATCCCTTCCACGACCTCGTTGTCCGAGACCATATCCATAGAACCCTTGCTCTCTGCGGTCGCTTTGAGGGCGTAGTACCCGTCGGCGGGGTTACCAATGGCCAGCGACTTGGCGATTGTTTTAGGCTTCACCGGCTTGAAGAAGTCCCGCCCTGACTTGAAGGCTGTGGAAATGGGAGAGCAGCCTTCGGCTTGTGCCCCATTGATCTTCGTCCGCACGTCATCGACGAGACCCAAGTTTTTCATTTCATGGAGGCCCTTCCAGATCTTGGTCAGGAGCGATCCGGAAGCCATCGGGATGACTACTTGGTCCGGCGTACGCCAACCGAGTTGTTCCACGGTTTCGAACGCAAGCGTCTTGGAGCCTTCCGCATAGTAGGGTCGAATGTTGATATTCACAAAGGCCCAGGCATGTTCGCCGGCGATCTCGCTGCAGAGACGATTGACGTCATCGTAATTGCCTTCGACCTCGACCACGTTCGGCTTATAGATCAAATTTCCAAGGACCTTCGCCGCTTCCAAGTCGCCGGGAATGAACACGTAGGCGCGCATTCCTGAAGCAGCCGCATGGGCGGCAACGGAATTGGCCAGATTGCCGGTCGAGGCGCAGGCAATGGTTTCGAATCCCAATTCGCGAGCCCTGGTGATGGCGACGGCCACGACCCGATCTTTGAATGAGAGTGTGGGATGGTTCACCGTATCGTTCTTGATATAGAGCTCGTCCAATCCAAGGTAGGCGCCGAGATTCTTGGCACGAACCAGCGGGGTCATTCCGGCATGCGGGCCGAGAAAGACAGGCCCTTCCACCGGCAGGAGATCAGCGTAGCGCCAGATGCTGTGTGGCCCGTCCTGGATCTTCTTGCGGGAAATGTGTTTCTTGATCTCCTCGTAGTTGTATTTCACTTCGAGGGGGCCAAAGCACATCTCGCAGACATGGATCGCCTTCGTCGGATATTCTTTTCCGCACTCACGACAGACTAGGGCTTTCATTGTGGCCATGGCGACTCCACCTTGCTAGGTCAATAATTACGGCCGGACGGCACAGCCGGCAAACGGATCGCCGTCATCGAACAGTTCGGTAATCGTCGGGTGCGCTCCGCACAGCGCGCAGTCGGGATTGCGTTTCACTTTGATTTCTCTGAACAGCGTCTTGCGCGCATCGAAATCCAGAAACCGGTTCGTGAGAGGATGACCGATTCCCAGAATGAGTTTCAAGGCCTCAGTGGCTTGGATTGTGCCAATGATACCGGCTAACACGCCGATCACGCCCGCCTCCTGGCAGGAGGCAACCAGCCCGGCAGGCGGCGGGGTCTTGAAGACGCAACGATAACAGGCGGACTGCTTCGGCACAATGGTCGTCACACGCCCATCGAAGCGGAGGATGCCGCCGTGGACCAAGGGTTTTCCGGCAAAGAAACAGGCGTCGTTGATCAAGAACTTGGCCGTAAAGTTGTCGACCCCGTCGATGACAATATCGTAGCCGCTGACGATCTTCATCGCATTGCCGGCCGTCAGCCGCTCTTCGTACGTCGAGACCTGGACATCAGGGTTCAATGTCTGAATCTTTTCTTTCCCCGAAACGACTTTGGGGCGTCCCACGTCAGACGTATGGTGAAGTATTTGGCGTTGAAGATTGGTCAGGTCCACTACATCGCTATCGATGAGGCCGATGGTGCCGACACCGGCTGCGGCCAAATAGAGGGCAGCCGGAGAGCCAAGTCCTCCCGCGCCGACCAGGAGAATCTTGGCCTTGGCAATCTTCTTTTGCCCCTTGCCGCCGACTTCAGGCAAAAGGATGTGGCGACTGTAGCGAGATATTTGATCGTCGGTAAATTCCATGTTTGCCGGGATGCTGAAAACGGCCTCCAACTTCGTTCTCGGTTCGAAGAAATCCTCAACGTACCCCAGAGGGTACGCCTCCGGTTTCTTCTCGCCTGCGGCCTTGTTGGCCGGCCATTTTGAGCATCCCTCCTCGATTAATTCATGAAAGAGAGCTTAAATGTTAAAATACTTCTCGATGCTGATATATCTCTCGCCTGTGTCACACAGGATAGTGACCACGTTTTTGCCAGGTCCAAGTTCTTGGGCCACTTTCTGCGCGGCGAACACGTTGGCACCGGCGGAAATGCCCACCAAAAGACCTTCCTTTTTCGAGAGCTGCTTGGCCGTTTGATAGGCCTCGTCGTCGGTCACGGTCATGACCCGATCGATAATGGATCGGTTCAATACTTTCGGAATAAATCCCGCGCCGATGCCTTGAATCTTATGGGGTCCCGGCTCTCCACCGGATAGGACCGGCGATCCGGATGGCTCGACCGCGATCACTTTCACGTTGGGATCGCGTTCTTTGAATAGCTCTCCACAGCCGGTAATGGTGCCGCCTGTGCCCACTGCCGCCACAAACGCGTCGATTTTTCCTGCGAGCGCCTCGAGAATCTCGACCGCCGTGGTTTTCTTGTGCATAGCCGGATTGGCCGGGTTTGAAAACTGATCCGGCATAAAGTACGACGGATTCTGCGCAATGATGCTTTCCGATTCGCGGATCGAACCCTTCATGCCTTCCCAGGCCGGCGTCAATACGAGCTGTGCGCCATAGGACGACAAGAGACTCGCCCGCTCCATGCTCATGCTCTCCGGCATCACGAGAATCAGTTTATAGCCACGGACCGCGGCGACTAAGGCCAATCCAATCCCGGTGTTTCCGCTGGTCGGCTCGACGATCGTGCCGCCAGGCTTTAATGCGCCCAGTCGTTCCGCCTCGTCGATCATATTGAGGCAGATCCGATCCTTGACGCTTCCACCAGGATTAAAGAATTCGACTTTTCCATAGATCGTCGCCCCGCCTGTTGGAGATAACCGGTTTAGCCGCACAAGGGGAGTCCGTCCAATCAGTTCGGTAATGTCTTTGTGCAGGGTCATCATCACCGGCCACCTCCCATATAAAACAAGAACTCAACCCGATCGCCGTCGTTTAGGCTGGTGGTGGCGAGGTGATTTCGGTCCAGCATGGTGTCGTTGACTTCAACTGCAACCATTTGCGGTTCAATCTTTTTAGCCTGGAGAAGATCCAGGACCGTTCCCCCTGAAACCTCTTCTGCCTTGCCATTGATTTTGACCTGCATGAAAACTCCTAAGATGGCCTAGAGATTAAACAATTTCAACACGTTATCAAAGCAACTTCATCAATGTCAAGGTAACGAAACCGGCCGCCTCGCGGCTTGACTTTGTCCGCGGTCCGCCGCCACTATGCCATCTTTTGGATGAGTAATGACATGTGGAAACGCAATTTCATGTTCAGGTCCGCTGAGGCCACTCCGCTCAAAGAATCAGAAAATGAGCTGTTTCACGATACCGATCCCGCCTTGGATAGCACCGGACTTCATTTAGAGAAGTTTTTATCGGTTTGGATTCAAGGCGATGGGGAGGATGACATACCGACGGCCTTCACGAACATGTATGTCCGCACAGCGACATTGGATTTTCAGAAGCGAGTCGGGTTTCTGCAGCCACTCCAAGGCCGCTCTCACCAGATCAAACAATTGCTCACGCCGGGCCAAAAGCAGTTTCTGCAACAGTGGCTCGCCACATCGGCTCCTCAGGCTTGGGAGGCGACGGACGATCATTTCAAGATGTTGTTTGAACTCGAATAGCCATAGCATATGTGCCATCTATGAAAGCAGTCCTCTCCCACTCCATCGTGCGGTCGTTCTGTCTCGTCGTACTGATGCTCGCGGTTTCGATCGGGGCCGGGTGGAGCGCGACGGTGGAGGTCTACTATGGGCCAGACGACGCGCCACTTGATCGCCTGACGACGCTCTATCGGCAGGCGACACGGTACCTCTATGTGGCGGTCTATGGATTGACCTCTCCCCGTGCAGTGGAGGCGATGGTCGCGGCGAAGAAACGGGGAGTCGATGTGCGCCTGATCACAGATCTGAAGCGCATTGAAGACGTGAAACAGCGTACGGCGCTGCATACCTTGCATTTGGCCGGCATTCCTATTCTTGTGAACGCGCACGATGGGCTGATGCACCTGAAACAGGTGGTGATCGACGATGAAGTGAACGCCTCCGGATCGATGAACCACACGACGAGCGGTAATCGCTATAACGATGAACGGCTTGACGTCATTACCGATCATGCGATCACGACCAAGGCTCGGGAGAAGTTTCTGACAATGTGGAACGATCACGATCGGTATCGGGAATGGAAGTAGTAAGAAGGCTGAAGTGAAGTCTAAGGCTGAAGGATAGGAAGAATCTTCAATCGACCTTGGCCTTTCTCTGTGAGGCACGATGACTGAGCAGACCGATGTCGTGGTGGTAGGGGCAGGGGGAGGCGGAGCCGTCTTGGCCCTGGCCCTGGCGAAGCAAGGGATCAGCACTGTCGTGTTGGATCAGGCCGCCGGTCCACCCAAGGGCTTGCGGGGAGAAATTCTCCAACCGAACGGTCAGCGCGTGCTCGATCGCTTGGGCGTGTTGCAATCGTTGCCGGACGATGCCACGAGGTCCGTGCGGCATTTTCATTTTTGCCGGGCCGGAGGTACTCGTCTCTGTAGCATCGACTATGGCGAGCTGCCGCCACCCTACAATCGCGCAATCGTGACCTTGCCGAACGTCGCGCACCACGCCATTGTCGCGGCGGTGCAGCAACAGAAAAGCGTGACGCTCCGTTACGGGACGTCCTTTACAGGACTCTTGCGTGAGGGAAACCAGGTGGTGGGGTTATCCTCGCAGGGTCCAGACGGCACACACACCATCCGTGCGAAGCTTGTCGTCGGCGCCGATGGCGCCTTCTCGAAAGTGCGTGAGGCACTGAAAATTCCCGCCGACCTGTACCTCTATCCTGACGGGTATCTGATCGCGATTCTCGAATCGGAGGAGCCGGTATCGGAATCGTTCTACTACGTTGGGCACAAGACCATTTTGGGAATCTTTCCGGCGACGGGGAACAAGGTCTACCTTTTCTACATGATCCCCAAGGATTCGATGGAGGCCGTGAAGCAACGGGGTATTGCTGCGCTACAACAAACATGGAGCCAGATCGCGCCGCAGTTTGCCGGGCTGTTTCGGCAGCTGAGCGATTGGAGCCAGACAGCCTATATGCCGACCGGGCGGGTGCGGACACCAACCTGGGTGGCAGACGGAGCTGTGTTGATTGGTGATGCCGCCCATGCGATGAATCCCCATGCCTCGCAGGGGCGCATGCAGGCGATGGTCGATGCCATGGCGCTGTCCGATCTCTTGCCGAGCTGTCTTGCCGATCAGGACTATTCCGCCGTCAGACTGAAAGAATTTGAACGAGCCAGGCGGCCGCAAGTCACCATGCTGCAGCAATTGGCCGATCAACAAGTGTTTTATTGGAATACGGAGAATCCACTGGTGGCCTTCCTGCGCGACCGCGTGTTTCAAACGCTGGATCGGAACGCACGGCTGCGCTATCAGGTCTTGTCCACCACGGCGGGGTTACGGACGACGCCGCCATTCAATTCGATCGATCGAGTGATTGCCGCAGGCTTTCTCCCCGATATCCGTGGGCATGAGAGATCTCCACATCCGATGTCGTCATGAGGAATATGGGCATGACTGAACGTCTGATCGAGGGATTGCCGGACGACACACAGACGCTGCTGCAGACCTACGTGAAAGAGGTTAACGGTGCGTTCGGAGAGCAGATGGAAGGCCTGCTGCTCTACGGCAGCGCCGTCCGTGGGGAGTTTCTCCCAGGTCGCTCCAATCTGAACATACTTCTCTTGGTGTCCTCGTACGACAGCGCTGTGCTCAAACAGTACAGCGCGTTGCATCGTCGATGGAGCAAGGAGCAGATTATGGTCCCCCTCTTTCTGACGGAAGAGGAATTGCACTTGTCGGCGGCGGTCTTCCCACTTGAGTTTCTGGAGATCCAGGAACAGCATCGCGTTCTGGGTGGGCGCGATCCCTTCATCGGCTTTCACGTGAAGACCGACCGGCTGAGAGATGCCGTGGTCCAGGGTTTCGCGAGCCATCTGTTACGCCTGCGCCAGCGCTATGTCGAAGGGGGCGGAGGCGACGAAGCCACGACGATGTTGTTGCCGCTCTCGATCACCTCAATTCTTCCACTGCTGCGCGGGGTGCAACGTCTTCTCGGGCGTCCGACCCTCTCTCACTCCGATGCGGTGATCACTGACGTCGCCGAGCAGCTAAAATTGGACCTGCAAGGTTTGCTGGACGCCTGGTTGCTCAAGCGCGGACAGATTTCTCCCGGCTCCCACGAAGTGCCTCGTCTTTTTGAGCGGTATCTGCAAGCCGTGACGCGGCTCACTCGCGCAGTCGAGCAACTGCCGCAGTCGGGGCAGCGATGACGAAGACCGTCCATCAAGCCCGCATTATTCATGAGCGCTTCTGCTGCAATCGCCGATCCGCTGCTACGACAAGCCTTCGGCCGGCGGGCTCGCCCCTCGGATCCTCAACGTACTGCACGAGTACGCATCGGGTTCTCACGGCTCCGCGCGCCGGTCTCGCGACGCGGCTTAGCGATTTCGCGACGAACCGTCATGAATTATGCGGGCTAGCGATGATCCTCTGTCTCGTCCTCTTCGAGGGGATAGCCCAGGCGGTGTCCTACGAACGGCCTAAGATCCAGCTGCCGGGGCCTCAAGGCTATGTGAGCGACCATGCGCAGGCGATCGATGGGGATTGGAAAGAGCGCATCCGCTCCGTCTGCCAGGATCTTGAGCGGAAGACCGGCGTAGAAATGGTCGTGGTGACTGTCCCGACCATCAAGCCATTCGGGTCTGCCAATGAGTACGCGACAGCGGTTTATGAAAAGTGGGGCATCGGATCGACGCAACAAGAACATGGTGTGTTGGTACTGGTCGCAGTGCAGGAACGACAAGCCGCAATTACACTGGGCCGGCAGATGATGCCGGTGATCACTCCCACGGTCGTAAATCAAGTCGGGCGCGACAGTCTGCAGCCGTCGATTGAGTTGGGACATTTCGGTGAAGGTCTCTATCTCACGGTGGTGGCACTGGCCTCTCCTGCGCAGGAGGTGCGTGTCGGGGTCATCGCGAAGACCTATTCCAAGGTTTTTGCTTTTGGGCTTGCCCTCTTTAGCAGCATTGCGGCGCTCTCGTTCTTCTGGTGGATCACCCGTCCAGACCTTCGGCATCCCTACAAACGGATTCAAAAGGGCGAGTATTGGGGAACAGGGCAGGGGGGCTTCGGAGGAAACTGGGGAGGGTTTGGGGGAGGAACAAGCGGGGAGGGGTGGAAGTAGGGGTGGCCCGTTGGTCTCCTGTGCTCGCGCAACGCGCGGCCTCCGAAGGCCCTCGTTGGACGCGCGCAGTGGGAGACCAATCGAGCCACCCCTTGTAAAGGGAGTACGAGCAAGCTTAGAGGGATGGGGAGGAGCGGCCAGGTGTCCTTCTTGCTCGCAGAACGCGCACGATGAAACTGTGCTCGTCCGATGCGCGCAGTAAAGGGCAGCTTCGTCCACTCTTCCAAAGAAAGATTTAGAGAACTAGAAGACCCGTGAGGCTTCGCGCCGTCTGCTCGTCATCCGCTATCGGCTCGTCGTTCCTGCCATCTGCGCGTTACTGCACAGTTGATATTCTAACCTAGTAATACTTCCATTTTGTTTTCCGTTCGTTGATTTTGTACAGTGAGCAGGAAATCTATTTTCAGCCTTGTGATGAACTGAGGAGAGAGGAAATATGAGTGCTCTGGCACCTCGTGAACGAATTGAACAGACAATCCTCCTGATCCGTGGTCATCGAGTCATGCTAAGCACAGACCTTGCCGATCTCTATGCAGTTGAGCCGCGTGTGCTTATCCAGGCCGTGAAACGCAACAGGGGCCGATTTCCAGCCGACTTCATGTTTCAACTGACGAAGCAGGAGTTCGACCACTTGAAATCACAAATCGTGATTTCAAGTTGGGGCGGTCTCCGGAGAGCCTATCCCTATGCCTTTACCGAGCAGGGTGTGGCAATGTTGTCCAGTGTATTGCGAAGCAAGCGTGCGATCGAGGTGAACATCGCCATTATGCGTACCTTTGTTCGCCTGCGTGAGATGATCAATTCGAACAAAGTCCTTGCCCGGCGCCTTGCAGACCTGGAAAAGAAGTATGATGGCCAGTTTCGTGTCGTCTTCGAGGCCATTCGTGAATTGATGGCGGAGCCAGCTCCGAAATCCCGCCGCATCGGATTCAAGACTTGAGGGGGGCCGCTCAGGTCTCGTCTCTCTTGTCTATCTGGTTTCTCTGGTTTATTTGGTCTGTCTTGTTGGCCAGACCAGCAAACCCACCAGACGAACCAAATAAACCAGAGAAACCAGATAGACAGCCCAACTTGCCTTCTATCTTTACGCGTGTTTGTGAGCCTAGTGATGGCCAGATTGCCGCCGTCCCTCCTCCCCCTACTAATGTCCAATAGTTTACCTTCCTTCGATCCTTGTATCCTCCCAAGACGTGCATGGTCCTGGGAGGCGATTGTGGGGCTTGGAGTTATTGTGCTGGGCTACATATGGCTGCTCTATTTCGGCGCGATAATTGTGCCGGGGGTTGGTCTTGCCGGACATCTAATGGTGCTAGTGCCCGGCAGTCTTTTGGAATGGGCCCATGCACCAGGCTATGGAATCTTGGCTGTCCTGCTCACGCTCGGGCTGCAGCGTCGTGCATGGCCACTGGCGTATGCGCTTCCAGTTGCAGCAGCGGCGGCCTTAGTTTTCGGTCTCTGGACCGAAGTGTTCCAAGGATCGGTTCAAGGCAGGGGAGCAAGTGTCGACGATCTGGTGACGGATGCGGTGGGAATCGGTCTTGCCGCGATGATGTTGACGCTCTCTAAAACAGTACGAAACAGGATACCTTCAAGACCCTGGCTTTGTTCGTTCAAGCGCTCTAGTTTGTGAGTCCATCTTATCTCTCTCGTTCGTTCAACCAAACAAACCAGAAAGACCAGATAAACAGATAGACGAGATGAACCAGCTCCCTGCTACGCACCGCGAAACCAAAATGGCGTGAGACGTCAGGCGTGAGAGGTGAAGCGTAAGAAGCAGATCGGTGCAAAGTAGGGTTTAGGACAAACTTTCAGGACAAACAATCAAAAAAGATTCCCGATCCCTTTGTCTCGCCCCTCGGAAGCACTGACGTCTGACGTCTCCCCGGAAAACGACGGCAGGTCAGAACTAGAGTACACTGACGGCTTCGGCGGTCCTCGACGAAAGGAGTGGACCTATGAAGCGGTCGAAGTTTTCCGAGGAACAGATTGTCTACGCGATCCGCCAGGCTGAAAGCGGCACCCCGGTCGGCGACCTCTGCCGACAGCTCGGGGTGAGTGACGCCACGTTCTATGCCTGGAAGAAGAAGTACGCGCACCTCGGCGTGAGCGAATTGCGGCGCCTCCGACAGGTGGAAGAAGAAAATAGCCGGCTCAAACGGCTCGTCGCTGACCTCTCGCTCGACAAGCATATGCTGTCGGAGGCCTTGCGAAAAAAAGTCTAAGGCCCGCACGCCGTCGAGAACTGGCCGCCTGGTTTCACGGGACGTTTCAGGTCAGTTGCCTGCGGGCCTGTCGCCTCGCCCAGTTCAGTCGGGCTGCATGGTACCGACGAAGCCGAGCGAAAGATCAGTCCGCGTTGCGGATGCGCATTCGTGATCTGGCCCATGCCCGCCCGCGGTTTGGGTCTCTGCGGATCTGGGTGCTCTTACGACGCGAAGGCTGGCTCGTGAATCGCAAGCGGGTGCGACGGCTCTATCGACTGGAGGGTTTGCAACTCCGCATGCGGGTCCGGCGTCGAAAGCATATCGCGTTGCATCGTGGCCCAGCCCCGATCCCGACCGGTCCTACGGAGCGCTGGAGCATGGATTTCGTGCATGATACCCTGGCGGATGGGCGGCCGTTTCGAGTCTTGACGGTCGTGGATAACTGGAGTCGGCAAAGTCCCATGCTAGAAGTCGGTTTGCGGATGTCGGGTGAAACGGTGGGCCAGGCCTTAGATCGGGTACTGACCGGCGTTTCAGGCCCCCGGTCCATCACGGTGGATCACGGGACCGAGTTTCAATCGCGAGCGCTCGAAGATTGGGCCTATCGTCGGGGCGTGCAACTCGACTTCATTCGACCGGGTAAACCCGTGGAAAATGCCTTCATTGAATCGTTTAACGGACGCGTGCGGGACGAGTGTTTGAACGTGCACCAATTCGCCTCACTCGCCGAGGCGCAGACCATCATCGAAACGTGGCGGCTCGACTACAATCAGCGCCGTCCGCATAGCTCGCTCGGGCACCTGACCCCAAACGAGTTCGTCGTACAACGTCAGGTGATCTGGGCCGCCGAAGAAGCCGTCTGTTCCAGTTAAGAGCTGTCTCAGAACGGGGCCAACGTCATGTGCCAGAAAGTTCTCCTTTCAGACCGTCTCAGTTTGCGGGGAGCTTACGGGTGCACAGTAGGGTTTAGGACAAACTTTCAGAACAAACAATCAAAAAAGATTCCCGATCCCTTTGTTTCGCCCTTCGGAAGCACCGTCACCCGATCGTGGCTATGACTCCCCAGCCAACTACGAAGCAAGGACAGCGGTGGCTCAACCAGGTGTCCGGAATTGGGGGAAGATCACACAGTCCTGAACAGCGTAGGCAAACAACCGAGGCCACCACTTAGACTTCAATCTAATTGTACTATTGTAATAATAATACTAGGGATTGTCGGTTCACCATCTGGTGCGATCGCCTCTAGTCCCATGCCTTCCTCGATTGTCTCCGCTGCCATCACAATATTCAGAGTATCCCCTCTATTCAGTGGCAACACAGAATTCATGATGGCAACAGTCTTTTCCTCGGGATCGATTATTACAGCCCGTATGTTCGAATTCGGCACATCGATGTTATTCACCCTTAGCCAAAGATCGATCCAACGGGGAGTGGCACCTCTCACCTTACCAAGCTGCGGACCTGCAATGATAAGGTACATGCCTGACTGTTTAATGATGATATCGCCTTTGTTGAAATCTATCGTGTGGACTCCTCCACCAGCATCTGCTTGCGCATCCAGTAGAACCTCAACAGGTTTTAAAGTCGAAATTCTTTGAGTTTTATTGGATGAAAATTGACCAAACGCCTTTTTATAATCACGACCGCTTAGATTTCGCTCTATGTCATCACGTGGTGCCATTTAGTGTTTCACCTCCTCTGCCAGGTCAGGTTCAGAGTCAATGGTGGAAGTTCCATACGGCTCTTCAACGATGTCTTTGAACGAACGGGTTGCACGAGAATAGGTTTGAAGCAGCTCGATCAAATAACTTACCTTCATTCTGCACACATCATATTTCGGGAACTCCATCGTACCGTCCGCTTTTTGCTCTACAGATATTTCGCCAAGATAGTTACACACACCATCCACCCTATGCACCATGTCAGGGTCGAGCACATCATTCGCGGCAGTCAGGATACTCCGCACTGATTGCAACACACGCCCCAACTTTGCTTCATCCCTCCTGAGCTCAGAGAGCGTCACAGACTGCATCCACATTGGTTTCTCATCATCTTTCAATCCTACTGTTAAGTTATAGTGAGAGACTGATCGTTTCGTGACGCTCATCGTGAAAAGAGTGAGCTGAAAGAGCTGCTTCAAATGCTGGGCCGCGTAATCCATCCGTTTATTCCTCAGCGCTTCCTGAGATTCTATTATTTGGTCTAGTCGTATCTGATTACGTTTTGACAAATAGTGAAAGAATACCGCCAAGAGAATTCCTATAACTACATCCACAAGCAGGAAAAGAGTTGGCGAGAGATCGCACCGCCGGCTGTAGTCAAATCGTCCACAGGTAGGATCATCAGGACCAGAACCGAAAACTAGATAGGGAACGAACGTCCCTGAAACAAATCCTGCAAAAACAACCGCTGCGATAACTTTGGGTTTCTTGCACAACTCCAAGATAGGCATGGGCATGAGTTTGTGAACTGCCATGATCTATTCCCGAGCATTGAAGGCTAATTTCGGGAACAGTATTCTTAATTTATTTGGAAAGCAACCATCGAGGCGGGGGGCACAGTCGCGATAAACTCGACGTGCAGGTGGGCTCTACCCCGATATCACGGACGGTTGAGTTAAGCAGTGTTCCGTCTGTCGTTGCATGTCTAGCCTCCGCCGCTGGCGTGGATTGTGACAGCACTCGATGCAGTCGAAAATACAAGTGGAGAGACACGAGGATAGTCTACTTATTCAGTGTCTGCGTGGCCCATATCTAGGTGGGTAGGTGCATCGAGCAATATGAGTTTCTTTCCCTTTTCGCGCGGGGTGCCGGCCCGCTCACTGAATTCAGGTGAAGAGTTGAGTATACGTTCCCTTTTATACATTCTCGGCGTGATGATTCCTGTAAAATAGGTGATCGGGAGGCTAATCGAACAAAGGAGGGGATACCATGCTTCGTAAGATATTCTCGATCTTGTCGCTCTTCATCATGCTCGCCGCTTTGCTGATGACTCCTCTCACCGCCCAATCGGATCCGACGAACCTCGAGGAGGTCGATCGTATGAAAGCCGGCCATCAAAAGGTCGAGGGGGTAGTGATTGAGGTAAAGTCCGGTCTCTATACCGTCAAGACATCTACTGGAGCCACGCTCACGCTGACCGAAGCGGCGGCCGTTCGCCACGGCCATAGCGCCCCGAAAGTCGGTGATGAAATGACGCTCTGGGTCAATGAAGGCAACATGGTCATGGATGCCCGTCCGAAAGGGCAACCGGGCAAGGGGCCTCGGTTCATCACCGGTACGCTCGCATCGATTGATAATGGCAACTCTCAAATGACGTTGTTGACGTCAGGAGGGGAGAAGAGTTTTCACCTCAGACCTGAAAGCCGCATGTTCAGGGATATCGCTGTCGGCTCTGAGGTCACGATCGAAATCAATGATACGGGAGAGGTCATCGACATTCATAAGGACAAAAAATAAGGAACAGAGGGGATGGAGCCTGATGATCTTCTGTGCTCGCGCAACGCGCGGCCTCAGAAGGCCCTCGCTCGGGCTATTGGCGCGTCTCGGCGTGCCAGTGGGTGGGTGGAGAAAGTTGCGCGCAGTGGAAGATCATTCAGCCCCCATCCCTGAAGAGGTCACGAGCAGGCTTGGAGGGGAGGGGAAGGAGCGGCCAGGTGCCCTTCTTGCTCGCAGAACGCGCACGATGAAACTGTGCTCG